>NZ_JAAGMD010000410.1 GCF_010548465.1 Streptomyces sp. SID14436
GCGCCCGCCGCCGGTGTCCCCGTCGGACGGACCCGCCTGCTCCGGTGCCGGCCCGCCGTCACCGGGCGCGGCTATTGCGGCGCTTCGCGCGACTGCCCCCGTTCTCGCCACTCCTGGCACCTCTCGTGTCGTGAAACAGGCCCGTCCTGCGTCCTGTTAGACGCACGACGGGCCCGTCAGTTGCACAGGAAAGCCCGGCGACTTCAACAACTTTGCCCAGGCCGCCGCAATCGGCTCAACTGAGCGTCAGCTCGCGCATTCGACCTTGTCGGCGGTGGACTTGTCGACCTCCGGCGGTTTCCCTCCCGAGCCGTCCAGCTTCACCCCGGCGCCCTTGAAGTCCTTGCCGAGGGTGAGCGTCATCGCGGGCACGCCCTGCGAGTTGGTGACGCTCTCGCCGGGCTTCATCGCCGCGCCGGACAGGCCGAGGATCGCGGCCAGCCGGCGGGCCTGGGCGGCCTGGTCCGGCGCGTACTCCAGCGTGGTGCGCGCCAGTTGCTCGGCGGCGTTGCCGCCGTTCTCGGACTTGGTGACGCCCTGTTCGACCTGGAGCCAGCTGAGGGTGGTCTGGGCGCTGCCCGCGGGGGCGCCGCCGTTGAGGACCTGCACCCGCACCTCGGAGGCGGGCGCCTTCTCGCCCTTGAGCCGGGCGGCGACGGCGGCCTTCTCCTTCTTCTTTTTCTGCTTGACCTCGGTCAGCGACACGTCGTCCCGGATGGCGTCGAACAGCTGCGGCGCCCGGGACTCGTCGAGGACGACGGTCGCCTTCACCCGCTCGGCCGGGTTGTCCTTCACCGGCACCGTGGCGAAGGAGATGTTCTTCGTCGGCACCTTCTTCAGCTCCAGGGCCACGTCCTTGAGCGTGTTCACGTCGCCGAGGGCCTTGTCCACGGTCAGCGCCTCGGTGGCCGCCTCGGCCAGCTTCAGCAGCTTGGTGGGGCTGGTGAGGGTGTCCCCGGAGGACATCTTGCGCATCAGCGAGGCCAGGAACTGCTGCTGGACCTTGATCCGGTCGAGGTCGCCCTGGTTGCCGAAGCTGGACCGGGTGCGCACGAACGCGAGGGCCTGTTCGCCCGCGACCGTCGACTCGCCCGCGGGCAGCTTCAGATGGGACTTCTTGTCGTCCACCGGCTTGGCCAGGCAGACGTCGACCCCGCCGACGGCCGTCGTGAGGGTCTTCACCGCGTTGAAGTCCGCCATCATGAAGTGGTCCGGCTTGATCCCGGTCGCCGCCTCCACGGTCCGCATGGTGCACCCCGCGTCCCGTCCGCCCTCGCCGAGGCTGCGGTTGAAGCGGGCGCCCTGGAGCCCGGGGACGACGGTCTCGGTGCCGTCCTCCAGCTTGGTGCGGCAGTCCGGGATGTCGACGATGAGGTCGCGCGGGATGCTCAACGCGGTCGCGTTCGTCCGGTCCTTGGACACGTGCAGCAGCACCGTGGTGTCGGCGTGCCCGAGGCTGCCCTTGTCGCCGTAGCCCTTGTTGCCCGCGCCGGTGCGCTTGTCGGTGCCGAGGACGAGGATGTTGAACGCCTCGTCCTTGCTGAAGTTGCTCCGGGCCGCGTCACCGACGTCGGTCGTCGTCACGTTGCCCTCGAGGTGCTTCAGGTACAGGTAGCCGGCCGTGCCGGTGGCGAGCACCACGAACGCCATGGTGCCGCCGGTCCACAGCAGGACCTTCCGGGCCTTCGGCTTCTTCTGCGGGGCCCGGCCGCCGCGCCGCCCCGGGGCAGGCTGCCCGGACCCGCGCCGCCGCTGCGGGGGGACCTCCCGGCCGGGCGTCCGGGTGCGCCCGGAGCCGCCGGGGCCGCGCGGGCCGCCCGCACGCGGTCCGGGCACGGGCGGCTGCGGAGCGGAAGGGCCCAGTCGCAGTTCGTATTCCCCGGTGGCCGGATTGAGTACCCACTGGTCTGCGGGATCGATGTCGTCCCCCCGCCCACGGCCTTGCGCGTCCATGGTGTCCGGATCCTTCGTCGGGACCACGTGGCGCCCTCCCCCCTCCGGAAGGCGCCCGTGGTGCTGGTCACCTCAGTGCACGACGCCAGGACGTACGTCCTCGCGGCCCCGGGGCACTGGAGCGCTCACACTAGCCGCCCTCCTGGGGAAGGAGTGACGTCAGTGATGAATTCCTCGTCCATGAAACAGGGCAATCCCGGAAGTATTTCCCTCAACCACAGGCAATCAAAGGGTTTTCCCACTACCAGCGGTAGGTCGCGTACACGTCCATGCACCGCCCCGGCTCCGAGCCGTTGAGCGCGTCCGCCCCCTCCGGCAGGCCTGTGTCAGATCACTTGGCGCACTCGACCTTGTCGGCCGTCGACTTCTTGATGTCGTCCGGCGCCTTGTCCGGCGGCGTCAGCGAGACGCCCGGACCCTTGAAGTCCTTGCCCAGGGTCAGCGTCATCGCAGGCACGCCCTGGGAGTTGGTGACGCTCTCGCCCGGCTTCATCGCCGACCCCGACAGGCCCATGACGGCCGCCAGCCGGCGGGCCTGGTCGGCCTGGTCGGGCGCGTACTCGAGCGTCGTCCGGCTCAGCTCCTTCGGCGCGTTGCCCCCGTTCTCCGACTTGGTGACGCCCTCCTGCACCTGGAGCCAGCTGAGGGTCTTCTGGGCGCTGCCCTGGGCGGCACCGCCGTTGAGGACCCGGACCCGCACCTCGGAGGCGGGCGCCTTCTCGCCCTTGAGCCGGGCGGCGACGGCGGCCTTCTCCTTCTTCTTTTTCTGCTTGACCTCCGTGAACGACACGTCGTTGCGGATGAGGTCGAACACCTGGGGCGCCTGGGCCTCGTCGAGGACGACGGTCGCCTTCACCTGTTCGGAAGGGTTGTCGATCACCGGCACCGTGGTGAAGGTCAGGTTCTCCGTGTTGAGCTTGCCCAGCTCCAGGCCCAGGTCCTTCAGCTTGTTGATGCTGTCCAGCTGGGAGTCGACGGTCAGCGCCTCGGTCCCGGCCTCGGCCAGTTTGATCATCTTGGACGGACTGGTGAGCGTGTCGTTGGACTTCAGCTTGCGCATCAGCGCGCTCAGGAACTGCTGTTGCAGCCCGATCCGGCTCAGGTCGCCGCCGAAGCCGACCGAGTGCCGGGTGCGGACGTACGCCAGCGCCGTCTCGCCCTCGATGGTGTGCGTGCCCTTGGGCAGCTTCAGGTGGGAGTCCGGGTCGTCGATGTCCTTGGCCAGGCACACCTCGACCCCGCCGACCGCGGAGGTCAGGGTCTTGACCGCGTTGAAGTCCGCCACCATGAAGTTGTCCGGGGTGATGCCGGTCAGCTCGGTGACGGTGCGCATGGTGCAGCTGGGCGTCCGGCCGTCCTGGCCGAGGCTGGTGTTGAAGCGGACCCCGGTGGCCCCCGGGATGACCTTCCGGCTGCCGTCCTCCTGCTCGGTGGGGCAGTCGGGGATGTCGACGATGAGGTCGCGCGGGATGCTCAACGCGGTCGCGTTCG
>NZ_JAAGMD010000466.1 GCF_010548465.1 Streptomyces sp. SID14436
CCGCCGGCCTCCAGCGCCTGCGCCGGCCGGGCCGGGGCGTCGACGGCGCGTACCGCCCCCTCGCCCCGGGCGGCCTCGCCGGACCCGCCCGTCAGGTCCTCGAAGTCCGGCCGGGCCACCGGCAGGAACAGGGTGAAGGTGCTGCCCTGGTCGGGGACGCTGTCCACGCTCACCGCACCGCCCAGCAGATGCGCGATCTCGCGGGTGATGGACAGACCGAGTCCGGTGCCGCCGTACTTGCGGCTCGTGGTGCCGTCCGCCTGCTGGAACGCACCGAAGATGGTCTCCAGGTGCTGCTCCGGGATGCCGATCCCGGTGTCCCGCACCCGGAAGGCCACCACGGCACCGTGGCCCCGCACCCCGGCCGGCACCTCGTCGTCCGCCGCCGGTTCGATGCGCAGCTCCACACTGCCCCGCTCGGTGAACTTCACCGCGTTCGACAGCAGGTTGCGCAGCACCTGCCGCAGCCGCGAGTCGTCGGTGAGCAGGTCGGCGGGCGCGCCCGGCGCGGTCGTCACCGTGAAGTCCAGGCTCTTCTGCATCGTCATCGGCCGGAAGGTGGCCTCGACGTACTCGATGAGCCGGTTCAGCTCCACCCGCTCGGGGCTGATGTCCATCTTCCCGGCCTCGACCTTGGACAGGTCGAGGATGTCGTTGATCAGCTGCAGCAGGTCCGAGCCCGCGGAGTGGATGATCTGCGCGTACTCGACCTGCTTCGGCGTCAGGTTGCGCGAGGGGTTCTGCGCGAGCAACTGCGCCAGGATCAGCAGGCTGTTGAGCGGGGTGCGCAGCTCGTGGCTCATGTTGGCCAGGAACTCCGACTTGTACTTCGACGCCAGCGACAGCTGCTGCGCCCGGGTCTCCAGCTCCTGCCGGGCCTGCTCGATCTGGAGGTTCTTCGCCTCGATGTCCCGGTTCTGCGCCACCAGCAGCGACGCCTTCTCCTCCAACTCGGCGTTGGAACGCTGCAGTTCCTCCTGCTGCACCTGCAGCTCCGCGGACCGCTCCTGCAGCGCGCCGGTCAGCCGCTGCGACTCGGCGAGCAGTTCGTCGGTCCGGGCGTTGGCGACGATGGTGTTGACGTTGACGCCGACCGTCTCCATCAGCTGCGCCAGGAAGTCCTGGTGGATCTGGGTGAACGGGGTCACCGAGGCCAGCTCGATGACACCGAGGACCTGACCCTCCACCACGATGGGCAGCAGCACCAGCGCGGTCGGCACCACCCGGCCGAGGCCGGAGGAGATGGTGACGTAGTCCGGCGGCAGGTCCTCGACCACGATGGTGCGGCGGCTGCGCGCGGCCTGGCCGACGAGGGTGCGCCCGAAGGCGATCCG
This sequence comes from Streptomyces sp. SID14436, assembly GCF_010548465.1. Taxonomy (GTDB): domain Bacteria; phylum Actinomycetota; class Actinomycetes; order Streptomycetales; family Streptomycetaceae; genus Streptomyces. The sequence continues at coordinate 1,335 of NZ_JAAGMD010000466.1, forward strand.
GGCGGGCCGGTCCAGGTCCTCGGGGTAGCCGTAGGAGCCCACGAGCCGCAGCTCCGGACCCTGGTCGCCGTCCTCGGCGAGGTAGAAGGCCCCGTACTGCGCCGACACCAGCGGCACCAGTTCGTCCATGATGAGCTCCGCGACCACGGGCAGGTCGCGGTGACCCTGCATCAGCCCGGAGATCCGCGCCAGGTTGGTCTTGAGCCAGTCCTGCTCCTGGTTGGCCCGGGTGGTCTCGCGCAGGGACTCCACCATCGAGTTGATGTTGTCCTTGAGCTCGGCGACCTCGCCGGACGCCTCCACGTCGACGGAGCGGGTCAGGTCGCCCTCGGCGACCGCGCTGGTGACCGCGGCGATCGCCCGGACCTGCCGGGTCAGGTTCCCGGCCAGCTCGTTGACGTTCTCCGTCAGGCGCTTCCAGGTCCCGGACACGCCCTCCACCTCGGCCTGCCCGCCGAGGCGGCCCTCGGTACCGACCTCGCGGGCCACGCGGGTGACCTCGTCGGCGAAGGCGGAGAGCTGGTCGACCATCGTGTTGATGGTCGTCTTCAGCTCCAGGATCTCCCCGCGCGCGTCGACGTCGATCTTCTTCGACAGGTCGCCCCGGGCCACCGCCGTGGTGACGAGCGCGATGTTGCGCACCTGGCCGGTGAGGTTGCTGGCCATGGAGTTGACGTTGTCGGTGAGGTCGCGCCAGGTGCCGGCGACGTTGGAGACGTGCGCCTGGCCGCCGAGCCGGCCCTCGGTGCCGACCTCGCGGGCCACGCGGGTGACCTCGTCGGCGAACGCCGAGAGCGTGTCGACCATCGTGTTGATGACCTCGGCCAGCGCCGCGACCTCGCCCGCCGCCTCGACGGTGATCCGCTGCGACAGGTCGCCCCGGGCCACGGCGGTGGCCACCTGGGCGATGGAGCGGACCTGGCCGGTCAGGTTGGACGCCATCACGTTGACGTTGTCGGTGAGGTCCTTCCAGGTGCCCGAGACCCCCCGCACCTGGGCCTGGCCGCCGAGGCGGCCCTCGGTGCCGACCTCGCGGGCGACGCGGGTGACCTCGTCGGCGAAGGCGGAGAGCTGGTCGACCATCGTGTTGATGGTGTTCTTCAGTTCCAGGATCTCGCCGCGCGCGTCCACGGTGATCTTCTGCGACAGGTCGCCCTGCGCCACGGCGGTCGCCACCAGCGCGATGTTGCGCACCTGGCCTGTCAGGTTGCCCGCCATGAAGTTCACCGAGTCGGTGAGGTCCCGCCAGGTGCCCTTGACGCCCTTGACGTCCGCCTGGCCGCCGAGGCGGCCCTCGGTGCCGACCTCGCGGGCGACGCGGGTGACCTCGTCGGCGAAGGCGGAGAGCTGGTCGACCATCGTGTTGATGGTGTTCTTCAGCTGCAGGATCTCGCCGCGCGCGTCCACGTCGATCTTCTGCGACAGGTCGCCCTGCGCGACCGCCGTGGCCACCTGCGCGATGTCGCGGACCTGGGTCGTCAGATTGCCCGCCATGGCGTTGACCGAGTCCGTCAGGTCCGCCCAGGTGCCCGAGACCCCCGGCACCTGCGCCTGGCCGCCCAGGGTGCCCTCGGTGCCGACCTCGCGCGCCACCCGGGTGACCTCGGAGGTGAACACCGACAGCTGGTCCACCATGCCGTTGAAGACCTTGGCGATGTCGCCCAGGAGGCCGTCGGCGTCGTCCGGCAGGCGGGTGCCGAAGTCCCCGTCCCGCACTGCCGTCAGCCCGGCCAGCAGCCTGAGCAGCTCCTGGTCTCCGGGCACCGCGTCGGTGCTCTCGGGACTGTTGCCGCTGGTCATGCGCACCCTCGTTCCGCTCCCCGGGAGTTCCCGCCGACGGGAACTCGACCACCCCTGCCGGGCCGCCGCGCGACCCGGCCGCCATCCCCGCGTTTACGCAGTTCACGGCTCCGCCAGATGAGAAAGACGCCGAAGGCTAACCCAGTCCGCGGGCGCTTACCAAAGCGCGGGCACCCGACCGGAATCGGCGGGGGTGAAGTGGCGCGAGCCGTGCATGGCCCGGACGATGAGGGGTAGTCGGACGAGTTTCCCGGCGGCCGCGGACGGCCCGCCCGACGCGCTGTCGAAGCATCCGGGTTTCCGGCGCCCGGCCCGGTGTATGCGCAGGCGGGTAGCCGGGTATCCGCTGCTGTGAGCCGAGCGGCCCGCACCCGCACCGACCGCGCGCCCCCCGCCGCCGGCTCCGCGTCATCGTCACGTACCGAAGGAAAGGCAGGGGACAGCGTGCCCATCGACAGCATCTGGTCCTACGCGTCGGACCTGGGTCCGGCCCGCGAAGAGGACCTGACCGGCTACACCGTCGTGGCGAGCGACGGCACCATCGGGCACGTGGACCGCCGCGCCGACCACCACGGCATGCGGCACCTCGTCGTGGACACCGGGGTCTGGGTGTTCGGCCGGAGCCTGCTCGTGCCGGTGGGCGTCGTCGAGGGCATCGACAGCGGGGAGCGGCGGATCACGCTCGCCTGCACCCGCGCCGAGGTGAAGGCGGCACCCCGCTTCCGCACCGACAGCGAGACCCAGGATCCCGTCTACCTGACGTCCGTGGGCGACTACTACCGCTCCCTGACCGGGGGACAGGGACCCACGTGCTGACCCGTCACCTCCACCGGCCGGAGCCGGTTCTCCCGGCGCCGGTCACCAGGGCAGGAAGACGTGGATGTCCTTGCCGCCGTCACCGGCGACGACACTGACCTGGTCGCACAGCGTGTGAATCAGGTGCCAGCCGATCCCGCCCCCGCCGTGACTGGGGTGGAAGGGCCGCGGGGCGGGCTCGGTGGCACTGGTGTCGTGCATCACCACGTGCACCCCGTCGAAGGTCCGGCGCAGCCGCAGCTCGAACGGCCCCGGCGCGTACTGCACCGCGTTGGCGGCCAGCTCCGTCACCACCAGGAGGATGTCGTCCCAGTGCTCCGGGGCCGACGGCGCGGACACCCGGGCCAGGTCGAAGAGGAACTCCTCCGCGACCAGGCGTGCGTCCGTCACATCGTGCAGCTCCCCCGGGAAGCTGGCGACGCGACTCGTGATCTCCTCGGCAGCCAGTGTCCTGTCCCAACGCGACTCGAATGCCATCTCGCCTTCCCGGCCCCGGCTTCGGCGGGGCTGTGGTCCTTTCCCTGCGTCTCGTCCCCGTGTGGTTGCTGCGGCTTCTCGGTCTGTGGGTTCCCGCGCCGACGGAGCCTACGCGCCCGCATGCCCGACAGCCGGCGGTGACAAACCCGTCACCGCCCCCGCCGGTCGCCCTGTCGGGGCCGGACATGCCCGGCACGAGGCAGGGGCGCCCGCCGACGGCTGTCGGCGGGCGCCCCTGGGTGAGTGAGGTCACGGTCCGCCCCGGTCAGCGGAAGACGTTGTCCGGGTCGTCCCAGCCGGGCGGCTCCTCCGCCGCGGCAGGACGCCCGGGACGGGACCGCGTCTGGTACATCGCGTCGATCTCCAGCGCGTGCCGGCGCACGATCTCGTCCCGGCGCAGCTTCATCGACGGCGTCAGCAACCCGTTCGCCACGTCGAACGGCTCCGGCAGCACCCGGAAGACCCGGATGGACTCCGACCGGGACACGGTGCTGTTGGCCGCCGCGACCGCCCGCCCGATCTCCTCGCGCAGCGCGTTGTCCTCCCGCGCCTGCCGGGTCGGCGCGTCCCCCTGCAGGGCCAGGGCGGCCCGCCAGTGGCTGAGGAACTCCGGATCGAGCGTGATCAGCGCACCGACACAGGGCCGGTTGTCGCCCACCACCACCGCCTGGTGGACCAGCGGGTGCATGCGCAGCCGCTGCTCCAGCGCCGCCGGCGCCACGCTCTTGCCGCTGCTGGTGATGATGATGTCCTTCTTGCGGCCGGTGATGGTGAGGTACCCCTCGGTGTCCAGCCGTCCGAGGTCCCCGGTCGCCAGCCAGCCGCCGCGCAGCGCCGCACGGGTCGCGGCCTCGTCGTTGACGTACCCCTGGAACACCGACGGGCCCCGCACCAGGATCTCCCCGTCCTCGGCCAGCCGGATCTCGCTGCCCGGCAGCGGCCGTCCGACCGTGCCGGACTTCTCCCGGCCGTAGGGCTGCATGGTCACGCCGCCACTGGTCTCGGTGAGGCCGTAGCCGTCGTGCACGTAGATGCCGATGCCCTCGTAGAACAGGGAGAGGTCGCGACTGAGCGGGGAGCCGCCGGAGGTGGCCCGGCACACCCGGCCGCCCAGGGCCGCCCGGAGCCGGCGGTAGACCGTGCGTTCGTACAGCGAGTGCTGGAGCCGCAGGTCCAGGCCCGGGCCCGGGCCGCGCCCCAGCCGCTGCCGCTCCGTGGCCCGGGCGAAGTCCCGCGCCGTGGTGGCGGCCCGCTCGAAGAGGGCACCCCGGCCGGCCTGCTGCGCGACCCGCAGGAAGTTCTTGTAGATCTTCTCCAGGAGCGAGGGCACCGCGTACAGGTAGGTCGGCCGGAAGGTGCGCAGCGCCGAGGACAGGGCGTCCGCGCCGAGGTCCGGCTCGTGTCCCATCAGCAGGCCCCCGCGCACGCACAGGCCCTGCACCATCAGCCCGTAGACGTGGGAGAACGGCAGGAAGGCGAGGACGGCGGCCTGCTCGCCGGGCGGTGCCGCCGTGTGGCCCCAGCCCGCCAGCAGGACGTCGCAGACCGAGGCCAGGCTCCGGTGGCTGAGCGCGCAGCCCAGGGCGTGGCCCGAGGTGCCGGAGGTGTAGGCGACCGCTGCCGTGGCGTCCGGCAGGACGATCCGGCGCATCGAGTCCACCGTCGCCTGCGGAATGAACTCCCCGCGCGCCGTCAACTGCTCCAGCGCGCCCGCGTCCAGCTGCCACACGTGCCGCAGTCGCGGAAGCGAGGCGCACACCGACCCGACGGTCATGACGCCCTGCTCGTCCTCCACGACCACGGCGACACAGTCGGCGTCCCGCAGGATCCACTCCACCTGGTCGCGGGAGGCGGTCGGGTAGATCGGCACGACCTCGGCGCCCACCGCCCACAGCGCGTAGCACAGGACGGTCCACTCGTAGCGCGTGCGCGCCATGATGGCCACCCGGTGGCCGGGGGAGAGCCCCGACGCTATGAGCCCCTTCGCGATGTCGACGACCTCGTCGCGGAACTCCACGGCGGTGACCTCCTCCCAGGTGGAGGAGGCCGGGTCGCGGCGGCGGGCGAGCATCGGCAGCGTGGGCGTGCGGGTGGCCGTCTCGAAGAGACTGTCGGCGAGGCCCCCGGTCAGGGGCGGGGTGGATGGGGGAGCCAGAGCGAGGTCGCGCATGCACTGCTCCTGACATGTACGCGGTGTGACTGGGCCGACGAGGACGGTCATCGGCGGTGCCTGAATCTAGCCCAGCCGGAGCCGCGCGGGGCCGGGTACGGCGGATTGTTCCCAGACCGATGATCTCGGCCCGACGGGGGACCCGTACGACATGAGCCACTTCAATCCCGATCCCGAACCGGACCGCACCACCGGCCTCGAACCGGGCGGCGGCGTACCCCCGGGCGAGACCCCGCCCGGGGAGAGCAGCATGCCCGAGGCGGGCCCGCTGGAGCGGCACAACCCCACCAAGGGCTGGAGCAAGGGGCCGCTGACCGTGATCATCGTCGTCGCGGTGCTGATCGCGGCGTTCTTCCTGGCCTACGCCCTCGTGCTGATCCTCTGACCGGCCGCCCGCGGCCCGCCCGGGCGCCTCATGTGGCCTGGGTGTGCCGCACGCACTGCGTGACGACGTCCCGCAGGCTGCCGGTGCGCTCCAGCAGGGCCCGCTGCACCTGGGCCCCGTTGCCCTCGCGGAGCAGCCGGGCGCAGCCCTCGCGCGCCCGCTGAAGGTCACCGTGGTCGGCCAGCGCGTCGGCCGCGTGGTCCAGCAGTGCCTTCACCACCGCCTCGGCGGGCGTGCGGCGCGTGGTCACCGGGTGCAGCAGCTCACCGGACAGGCCCGACCGCGCCGACTGCCAGGCCGACAGGCGCAGCAGGCTCACCCCCGGGTCGAGCGGTTCCCGCCCCTCGCGCCACTCGCGGGCCGCGGTCTCCACCAGGCCGCGGGCGAGCGTGGCGATCAGCGCCGCGGTCCGCGCGTGCAGGCAGACGTCCGAGACCCGGAGCTCCACCGTCGGGTAGCGCTCGGAGAGCCGGGCGTCGAAGTAGACCATGCCCTCGTCGAGGATCACCCCGGTGGCCACCATGTCGGACACCAGCCGGTGGTACCGCTCGGGCGAGCCGAAGGTCCCGGTCGGTCCGGCCGACGGCCAGCGCTGCCAGACGCGGCTGCGGTAGCTGCTGTACCCGGAGTCGTTGCCCTGCCAGAACGGCGAGTTGGCGCTGAGCGCGGTCAGGACCGGCAGCCAGGGCCGCAGCCGGTCGAGGACCGCCACGCCCTCCTCGTCGGACTCCACCGAGACGTGCACGTGGCAGCCCATGACGAGCTGCTCCCGGGTGGCGATCCCGAACTGCTCCTCCATCCACCGGTAGCGCCGGCCGACCCCGATGGAGGGGCTGACCGGCAGCGGGGAGGTGGCCAGGGCCGCCACCGTGCAGCCGATCTGCTCGGCGTGCCGGGCGGCCTCCTCGCGGCACCGGGCGATCTCGGTGTGCAGGCGGTCCATGGAGGACTGCGGATGCGTGGCGAACTCCAGCATCTGCTCGTGCAGTTCGCGTTCGAAGACGTCGTCCGCGTCGTCCCGGGCGGCCCGGGCGAGCACGGCCGTGGACAGGGCCCGTGGCTCGCCGGACTCCGGATCGACCAGGAGGAGTTCCTCCTCCACTCCCACCGTGCGCACGTGTGGCCGCCTTCCCGTGAACTGCCGCGTCGACGCCGGGGTGCCCCCGGCCGTACGACCCCTGATGCCCCGCTCAGGGCATCGGACACCTCGCGGCGGCGCGGCTTCTCACGGAAGGGACGGAGCCAGCCACACGGTGGCCAGCGGCGGCAGGGTGAGCCGGAGGCGGCCGTCCTCCGGCTTGACCGGGTCCGGATTGCCGACGTCGCTGCCGCCGTACCGGGCGGCGTCCGTGTTGAGGACCTCCTGCCAGGCGACCACGTCGTCGCCGGCCTGAAGCGCGTAGTCGTGCCGGACCACGGGGGAGAAGTTCGTCACCGCGAGCAGCGGCCGGCCGCCGGCGTCGTACCGCAGGAACGCGAAGACGTTGTCGTCGGCGGCGTCCACCGCCACCCACCGGAACCCGGCCGGGTCGGTGTCGCGCTGCCACAGCGCCGGCGTGGCGCGGTAGCGGGAGTTGAGGTCACGGACCAGGTCCTGGACCCCGCGGTGGTCGCCCGCGGAGTGGTAGTCCTCGTCGAGCAGCCACCACTCGGGGCCGTGCTCCTCCGACCACTCCGCACCCTGGGCGAACTCCTGCCCCATGAAGAGCAGTTGCTTGCCCGGGTGGGCCCACATGAAGGCCAGGTAGGCCCGCACGTTCGCCCGCCGCTGCCACCAGTCGCCGGGCATCTTCGACACCAGCGCCTGCTTGCCGTGCACCACCTCGTCGTGGGAGATCGGCAGCACGTAGTTCTCGCTGTAGGCGTACACCATCGAGAACGTCATCTCGTGGTGGTGGTACTTGCGGTGCACCGGCTCGTGGGAGACGTACTCCAGCGAGTCGTGCATCCAGCCCATGTTCCACTTCAGTCCGAAGCCGAGGCCGCCGGTGTCGGTGGGCCGGGTCACGCCGCCCCAGGCGGTCGACTCCTCGGCGATGGTCACCACCCCGGGGCAGCGCCGGTAGACCGTCGCGTTCATCTCCTGGAGGAACGCCATGGCCGCCAGGTCCTCCCGGCCGCCGTGGGCGTTGGGCTCCCACTGGCCGTCCTCGCGGGAGTAGTCCAGGTAGAGCATGGAGGCGACCGCGTCGACCCGCAGCCCGTCGATGTGGAACTCCTGGCACCAGTACACGGCGTTCGCCACCAGGAAGTTGCGCACCTCGGTGCGCGCGAAGTCGAAGATGTAGGTGCCCCAGTCCGGGTGGTCCGCGCGCCGGGAGTCCCCGGGCTCGTACAGCGGCTCCCCGTCGAACCGGGCCAGCGCCCAGTCGTCCTTCGGGAAGTGCGCCGGCACCCAGTCCATGATCACGCCGATGCCGGCCCGGTGCAGCGCGTCGACCAGGTACTTGAAGTCGTCGGGCGTGCCCAGCCGTGCCGTCGGCGCGTAGAAGCCGGTGACCTGGTAGCCCCAGGACGGGCCGAACGGGTGCTCGGCGACCGGCATCAGCTCGACGTGGGTGAAGCCCATGTCCTTGACGTAGCGGGGCAGCTCGACGGCCAGCTCGCGGTAGGACAGGCCGGGCCGCCAGGACGGCAGGTGCACCTCGTACACCGAGAACGGCGCCTCGTGCACGGGCGTCGCGGCCCGGCCGCGCATCCACTCCTCGTCGGTCCACTCGTAGTGCGAGGCCGTCACGACCGACGCCGTGTTCGGCGGCTCCTCCGCCAGCCGCGCCATCGGGTCCGCCTTCAGGAAGCGGTGCCCGTGCCGCGAGTGGATCTCGAACTTGTACCGCGTGCCCTCACCGACGCCCGGCAGGAACAGCTCCCACACCCCGGTCGAGCCGAGCGAACGCATCGGGAAGGCGGTGCCGTCCCAGTGCGTGAAGTCGGCCGCGAGGCGCACCCCCTGGGCGTTGGGCGCCCACACGGTGAACCGGGTGCCGGTCACGCCCTGGTGCGTCATCGGGTGGGCGCCGAGCGCCGTCCACAGCTCCTCGTGCCGGCCCTCGCCGATCAGGTGCAGGTCGAACTCGAGCAGGGCGGGCAGGAACCGGTACGGGTCGTGCGTCTCCACGGGCGGACCGTCCCCGTAGGCCACGGCCAGCGTGTAGACGGGCACGGAGTCCAGCGGCAGCACACCGGAGAACAGGCCGTCGCCCTCCGACACGAGCGGGGTGCGGTCGCCGTCGACGACCACCTCCACCGTGCGGGCGAACGGCCGCAGCACGCGGAAGGCGATCCCGCCCGGGACCGGATGCGCGCCGAGCAGCGCGTGCGGGTCGTGGTGCGCGCCCGCCAGCAGGCGGCCCCGGTCGGCGGGGTCCAGGGGCGGCGCGGTCCCGCCCGCCACCGGGGCGGACGGGGCGGGCCCCGCGGATTCGGGCAGTGGGGTGTCACGCAGGGCCACGGCTCAGTCTCCTCTCACGGCGAGGCGCTCGATCGCCGCCATCGGTACGGGCAGCCAGTCGGGTCGGTGCCGGGCCTCGTACAGCACCTCGTACACGGCACGGTCGGTCTCGTAGGCGCGGAGCAGACCGTGCTTCTTGCGGGGGTCCCAGCCGGCCCGCGCGGCGTAGCCCGCGCAGTAGGCCTCGCGGCAGCGCCGCGCCCACTCCGGGCGCCAGGGGCGTCGCTGGCGGGCGGCGTAGTCGAAGGAGCGCAGCATCCCGGCGATGTCCCGGACGGGGGAGTGGGCGCTGCGCCGTTCGGAGAGCGGCCGGGACGGCTCGCCCTCGAAGTCGATGACGAACCACTCGCGCCCGGCCCGCAGGACCTGCCCGAGGTGCAGGTCGCCGTGGATGCGCTGGGCGGGCGGCCCGGAGTCGCAGGTGGTGAGCGCGGCGAACGCGGCCCGCAGTCCCGGCACGAACGGCTGGAGCGCCGGTACGGAGTGCGCCGCCGAGGTCAGCCGCTCGGTCATGGCCGCCGCCGTGCGCCCGTTCTCCCCGGGCCCGCCGAGCGGGAAGGCCGAGGCCAGGGCCAGGTGCACGTCGGCGGTGGCACGGCCGAGCGCGTAGGCCTGGGCGGTGAAGTCGTCGCCCGCGGACAGCGCGGACAGCGCCAGGGTCCAGCCGTCGGACGCGTCGCGCAGATACGGCTGGAGCACGCCCAGCGTCGCCTTGAAGGGGTGGGTGGTGCGGAACCAGGCGACCGGCGCGGGCACCCGGTGGCAGCCCTGGCGGGACAGCGCGCCGGGCACCTCCAGGTCCGGATTGACGCCGGGCTGGATCCGGCGGAAGACCTTCAGGATGTACTCGTCGCCGTACACCAGCGAGGAGTTGGACTGCTCGGCGTCCAGCAGCCGCGGCACCAGCCCCGCGGGCAGCGGCTGGGAGGGGTCGCACTCGAAGTGCAGCGGGCCGGCCGTCCCGGGGTTGCGCAGCCGCTCCAGGAGCAGCTGGGCGGACCGCGGGTCGTGGAGGGCGTCGTAGACCGTCCGGCCGGCCAGCGGCCCGTCCTGCACACAGCCGATGAGGGCCCGGCCCAGCCGCGGCGAGGGCCGCTCGCGCACGCCCAGCAGGAGCTGGTAGCAGTCACCGGCCGGGGGCGTGTGCCCTGGCGTGGGCACACCGCCGTGCCCGGCGTGGATCAGCACGTGCAGGCAGTCCGGGAACAGCTCCGTCATCGACAGCACGTGCAGGTCGGAGACGGGGCGGTCCTTGCCGGCGAACCAGCGCTGGCCGGGCAGCCAGTCGCGCAGCAGCCCGGCGAGCGACTCCATGGGCTCGGCGGGGGCGCTGCGGGGGCGCAGGAATGCGGTCTTCGTCATGGTGACGCCTCCTGACGTCGGCGCACGCTCACAGGCGTCGGCCGATGCGGGATGCGACTCGGGTGAGCCGGAACCAGTAGAAGCCGTGTCCCCCGAGGGTCAGCAGATACGGCAGTTCCCCGATGGCGGGGAAGCGCACCCCGCCGAACAGCTCGACGGGGTGGCGCCCGGCGAACTCGCGGAGGTCGAGCTCGGTCGGCTGGGAGAAGCGGGAGAAGTTGTTGACGCACAGGACGAGGTCGTCCTCGTACTCGCGCAGGAAGGCGAGGACGGCGGGGTTGGAGGAGGGCAGTTCGGTGTAGGTGCCGAGTCCGAAGGCGGGGTTCTGCTTGCGGATCTCGATCATCCGGCGGGTCCAGTGCAGCAGGCTGGAGGGGGAGGCCATGGAGGCTTCGACGTTGGTGACCTGGTAGCCGTAGACCGGGTCCATGATGGTGGGCAGGAAGAGGCGGCCGGGGTCGGAGGAGGAGAAGCCGGCGTTGCGGTCCGGGGTCCACTGCATGGGGGTGCGTACGGCGTCGCGGTCGCCGAGCCAGATGTTGTCGCCCATGCCGATCTCGTCGCCGTAGTACATGACGGGGGAGCCGGGCAGGGACAGCAGCAGCGCGGTGAACAGTTCGATCTGGTTGCGGTCGTTGTCCAGCAGCGGGGCGAGGCGGCGGCGGATGCCGATGTTGGCGCGCATGCGGGGGTCCTTGGCGTATTCCGCCCACATGTAGTCGCGTTCCTCGTCGGTGACCATCTCCAGGGTCAGCTCGTCGTGGTTGCGCAGGAAGATGCCCCACTGGCAGCCGGAGGGGATGGCGGGGGTCTTGGCGAGGATCTCCGAGACCGGGTAGCGGGACTCGCGGCGGACGGCCATGAAGATGCGGGGCATGACGGGGAAGTGGAAGGCCATGTGGCACTCGTCGCCGCCGACGGCGTAGTCGCCGAAGTAGTCGACCACGTCCTCGGGCCACTGGTTCGCCTCGGCCAGCAGCACCGTGTCCGGATATTGCGCGTCGATCTCCTTGCGCACCCGCTTCAGG
>NZ_JAAGMD010000498.1 GCF_010548465.1 Streptomyces sp. SID14436
CACGCCCTGGCCCGCACCCTGCTGGACCGGCACGGCGTGGTGACCCGGGGCGCCGTCGGCGCGGAAGGAGTCGAGGGCGGCTTCTCGGCGGTGTACCGCATCCTGTCCGCCTTCGAGGAGACCGGCCAGGCACGGCGCGGCTATGTGGTGGAGGGGCTCGGTGCCGCCCAGTTCGCGATGGACGGCGCGGTGGACCGGCTCCGGGCGGCGGCCAACGCCCGCGACCGGGGTGACGTCGCCGCCCCGGCCCCCTTCGGCGCCGGTGACTCCGGCTCCCCGGCCGGCTCCGGCCCCGACGCGTTCCCGGGCCAGGACGACCTGCCGGCCTTCCCTCCCGAGCCGGGCCCCGACGGCGTCGACGGGTCGTACCGGCCCGGCCCGGGCGACTACGTCTCCCCGCGCGACCGGCCCCGGCAGCCCGCCCCGCCGCCCTGGCAGAACGGCGGACGCCCCTCGTACGACCCGTTCGCGGGCCGTCGCAC
>NZ_JAAGMD010000524.1 GCF_010548465.1 Streptomyces sp. SID14436
CGCCCCGATCCCGCGCGCGGCGCCGGTCACCACGACCGTGCGGCCGTGCAGCGGCGCGGCGCGCCCGGCGCGCAGGGCGCTCCCGGTCCGCGTCATGCCGGGTCCGCCCGCCCGGAGGTGTTGCGTTCCTTCACGGCGGTCTCGCTCTCCGGGGAGGTCTCGGGGCGCGCGGTGTGGTCCGGGTGGCCGGCCGTGCGGCGGTTCTCCTTCATCGCGGCCTCGTACAGGTGGTCGCGCCCCTCGGCCAGTTCGTCGACGGCGGCCCGTTCGATGTCGCGGAACGGCTGGTAGTAGGTGTCGTCGTAGGCCTCGACGATCTGGAAGGTCCAGTGTCCGGGGATGACGTTGCGGCCCAGCACCTGGGTGCGCACCGTCTCGGCCCAGTCCGGGTGGCCGGCCTTGTGGAGCAGTTCGACCGCGCGGTCCAGTTCCAGGTCGGCGGTGCCGGTGAGCTGGTGGAAGCTGTACAGGTGGCCGCGGGCGCGCTCGGTGGTCTCCAGTGCCTTCGACAGCGCCCCGAGCGCCTCCACGGTCTCGGCGCTGACGCCCTCGGGACGCTGGTGGGCGCGGTCGGGCCCGTCGTCGTGACCGGTCATCGTGTCGCCTCCGTGTGGGTCGTGGTTCAGGTGCCGGGTGCCCGGCGTTCCGTGACCGGCCGCTTGTGTCCGGTGCGGTCGCGGCGGGTCAGCACCCGCTGGGCCAGGGCCGGCACCGGCTTGCGGCGCAGTGCGGC
>NZ_JAAGMD010000619.1 GCF_010548465.1 Streptomyces sp. SID14436
GTGCGAAGGCCGCACGCAGGTCCGGTTCGCCCACCGCGCGGACGCCGTGCACGGCGACCGAGGTGAGGTAGGCGCGGTCGTCGCCCGTGCCGTCACCGCCCGCCCGCAGCGTGACCAGCAGCCGCTGGCCGGCCGGGGACGCCCAGCGCGCGTACGGGTGGACCTCGGCCCGGGCCAGGGCCAGGCAGCTCAGGGTGAGGGTGAGCGGCAGCGCGAACCACAGTGCCACCAGGTGGCGCGGGACGTCCGCCGGGACGGGCAGCAGCAGCGCGGTCACCGCCAGGGCGAGCACCACGGGCACGGCCAGCCGCACCTGGCGCACCGCGTCGGCGATCGTGGTGGCCGCCGTGTCGGGCACCGCGAGCCCCGCGCCGACCAGCCGGTCGGCGATCCCGCGCACCGGCTCCGCGGTCGCCGCGGCGTCCCGGACCGGCGCTATCGGGGACTGTCCCTCCGGCCCGATCGCCCCTATCACCGACCGCTCCATCTCGTCCCGGCCGCAGGGGTCGACCACGGTCGCCCACCCGGTGTGCGCCAGCAGCAGCCGGCGCTGGCGGGCCATGGCGACCAGGGTGACGTCGGCGACCCGGCGCGGCCCGCCGGACAGGAACGCCGCCTCGTACAGCGTCACGGAGCGGTCCCCCGCACCGGCCGTGCGGGCCCGGTC
>NZ_JAAGMD010000647.1 GCF_010548465.1 Streptomyces sp. SID14436
AGCCCGGTGCGCGCCGTGCTGTTCGACCGCGACGGCACCCTGGTCCACGACGTCCCCTACAACGGGGACCCCGGCCGGGTGCGCCCCGTCGACGGCGCCCGCGAGGCGGTCGCCGCCCTGCGGGCCCGGGGCATCCGCACCGGCGTCGTCACCAACCAGTCCGGCATCGCCCGGGGCCTGCTCACCGTCGCCGACGCCCGCGCCGTCAACCGGCGCGTCGACGACCTCCTCGGCCCGTTCGACGTGTGGGAGCTGTGCCCGCACGCCCCGGACGCCGGCTGCGGCTGCCGCAAGCCCCGCCCCGGCATGGTCCTCCGGGCCGCCGGACGCCTGGGCGCCGACCCCGCCGACTGCGTCGTCATCGGCGACATCGGCGCCGACATCGAGGCCGCCCACCGGGCCGGAGCCCACGGCATCCTCGTCCCCACCCCCGCGACCCGCCCGCAGGAGACCGCCGAGGCACCCTGGGCCGTCCCCGACCTGACGGCCGCCGTGCGCGCC
>NZ_JAAGMD010000695.1 GCF_010548465.1 Streptomyces sp. SID14436
GGTCCGGGACCGGGCGGCAGCAGGCCGGCGGCCGGCTCCGCCGGGACGCAGCCCGGTCGTGGTCGAAGATACCCGGCGGGAGCCGCGGCCCGGACGTCCACGCCGTGCGGTGGGCGGTGAAGGGGGCGTCGCCGGAGTCGGGCACCGCGCGTCCCGCCGGAGCGGGACCGGGGGCGGATCACGGCGGCGGGACACCGGCCGGCGGGGCGGCGGGGGCGGGACGCATCCCGAACAGGAAGCGGGTGACCCGGCTGCGGCGCACCCCGTACTCGTACAGCAGGAAGATCACCGCGAACGATCCGGTCACGATCACCGCGTACTCGACCGCCATCGGCGCACGCCATCCGGTCACGCCGTAGGCGAGGGCGACCACCACCGGCTGGTGCAGGACGTACAACGGCAGGGCGGCGACGGCGAGGCGGCGCAGCACGGCGTCGCGGCGCGGGGCGGCGCGG
>NZ_JAAGMD010000721.1 GCF_010548465.1 Streptomyces sp. SID14436
CCGCCGACCGGGAGCCGACGGTCACCTCCGGCTCCCGGGGGGCGCCCCCGACGGCGCTCTCGGCCCGGACGGCCCGGCGCACCTCGGCCAGCGCCTCGTCGAGCAGGGTGTCGCTCGCGGCCCGCACCGCCACCCCGAGCTCCGCCCGGTCGGGGATGACGTTGGCGGCCGTCCCGGCCCGCAGGGTGCCCACCGTCAGGGTCACCTGCCCGTCGGCGGCGGGCAGGCGGGTCAGGGAGTCCTGGAGCCGGGTGACGACCGCGGCCGCGGTGACCACCGGGTTCACCGCCAGGTGGGGCGTGGCCACGTGCCCGCCCCGGCCGTGCAGCACGACGTCGAGTACCGCCCCGGCCGCCGTCATCGGCGCGTCCGGCGGGCCGGGCGGCGCGGC
>NZ_JAAGMD010000786.1 GCF_010548465.1 Streptomyces sp. SID14436
AGCGAGGGGTTGAGCGGGCGGCCGGCGAGTTCCTGGCCGCGGACCACGCCGACCGTGCGCAGGCCGAGCAGCCGTCCGGCGGCGGCGGTGGCCCGGAGGTGGTTGGAGTACGCGCCACCGAAGGTGACCACGGTCCGCCCGTCCGCCGCCGCGAGGTTGGGCGCCAGCTTGCGCCACTTGTTGCCCACCAGCTCCGGGTGGATCAGGTCGTCCCGCTTCAGCAGCAGCCGGACCCCGTGCCGCTCGAACCGCGCGTCGACGGCCTCCTGCAGGGGTGAGGGCAGGCGGGGGCGCA
>NZ_JAAGMD010000869.1 GCF_010548465.1 Streptomyces sp. SID14436
TCGCCGGCGGCCGCCCCCGGCGATGTCTCCTCGCGGGGGCCGGGGCGGGTGCGCCGCGGCCGGGCGAGGACGAGACACAGCGCCGTCACCAGGTAGGGCACCGCGAAGACGGCGAAGACGGTGCCGTGCGGGGCCCGGGCGGCGAGCAGGGCGTAGCCGCCGAACACGGCGACGGTGGCCAGCTCGGTGCCCAGTCCCGCGACCGACGTCAGGGTGGCCCGCCCGGCACCCCCGATGCGGTGCTGGAGCCGCGCGTCGGCCAGGACGGTCGCCGCCTGGAAGCCGCCGAAGGCGACGGCGACGAGGAGCACGCCGGACGGGGTCCCGGCGGCGGAGCCCGCGGCCAGGGCGAGTGCGGCCACCGCCAGCAGCACCGCGAGACCGGTGGTGCCGAGGCGTTCGCCCTCGCCGGCCAGCAGGCTCCCGGCGGTCGCCCCGGCCCAGATCACCAGCAGCAGGAGGGGCACCGTGCCGTCGGCCACGCCGGTGTCGCGGACCAGCAGGGGCGTGTACTCGTCCAGGGCGCCCCAGACCGCGGTGACCGCCGGCACCAGGAGCAGGGCGCCGCGCACCGACCGGTCGGCGCGCGCCTCGGCGAGCCC
>NZ_JAAGMD010000577.1 GCF_010548465.1 Streptomyces sp. SID14436
CCGGGGTCCAGGCCGCCCCTCGCCCGCCGCCGCCGGAGGCGATGCGTACGGTCACGGGCGGGTCCCCCGTGCGCTGGGCGCGGGCGTCCAGGACGGCGCGGACCCCGCGGACGAAGACGTCCGGGGCGGTCGCGACCGTCCGCCCGCCGAGCAGGACGCGGTCGATGTCCAGCAGTCCGACGAGGTTCGCGGCGCCGGTGCCGAGCACGCGGGCCGCCTCCTGAGTGTCGCCCCGGGCCACCGCGTCCAGGCAGAGCGCCTCGATGCAGCCGCGGTCGCCGCAGGGGCAGCGGGGCCCGTCGAGCTGCACGACCTGGTGCCCGAACTCGCCCGCGCCGGTCCGCGGCCCCCGGTGCACGCTCCCGCCGATCACCAGCCCGGCCCCGAGTCCCGTGCCGAGGTGCAGGTAGGCGAAGGAGCCGCCCTCCCCGCCGCCCTCGCCGCCGACGGCCAGCCCGAGGGCCGCCGCGTTGGTGTCCTTGTCGACGACGACCGGCGCTCCCAGCCGCTCCGTCAGCGCGTCCCGCAGCGGGAAGCCGTCCCACTCGGGGAAGCCCGTGACCCGGTGCAGCACGCCGCGTGCGTGGTCGAGCGGCCCGGGCAGTGCCACGCCGACGCCGAGCAGGCCCCGGACCGCCCCGTCCGCCGCCCCCGTACGACCCGCCGCCCCCGGCACGCCCGGCACGCCCAGCGCACCGACGACCTCGGCGACCCGGGTCAGCACCGCCTCCGCGCCCGCGCCCAGGTCCAGCGGGGTGTGCCGCTCGGCCACCACCGTGCCGTCCAGGTCGGCCAGTACGGCCCGCAGTCCGTCCCGGTCGAGGTGCACGCCGACCGCGTGCCCGGCCTCCGGGACCAGGCGCAGCACGGTGCGCGGCTTGCCGCCGGTGGAGGCCCTGCGCCCCGCCTCCACCGCCAGGCCGTCCTCCCTCAGGCGGGCGGTGATCTTGCTGACGGCCTGCGGGGTGAGTCCGGTGCGCTCGGCGAGTTCGAGCCGGCTGATGCCGTCGGGGCCCGCGGTCCGCAGCAGGTCCAGCACCAGCGCGGAGTTGTGGCTGCGCAGAGCCAGGAGGTTGACGCCCCCGGCGCCGCGCGCCGTGCCGTCGGCCGCTCCCCCGCCGGTGACCTGTCGCAGGCCCGGTGCCGGTCCGCCGTTCGTCCTGTTCACCGGCCCATTGTCTCCCGTGCTTGCACTTTGGCAACAGCGTTGCGAAAGTAGGGGGCATGACTGGCAACCCCCTCCGCGTCGGCCTCGTGGGCTACGGCCTCGCGGGCTCCGTGTTCCACGCCCCGCTGATCGATGCCACCGAGGGCCTCGTGCTCGACACGGTGGTCACCTCCCACCCCGAGCGGCAGCAGCAGGCCCGCGACGCCTACCCGGACGTCCGGGTCGCCGCGAGCGCCGACGAGCTGTTCGACCGCGCCGCCGAGCTGGACCTGGTCGTCGTGGCGTCGCCGAACCGGACGCACGTCCCGCTCGCCACCACCGCCCTGAAGGCCGGTCTGCCGGTCGTCGTCGACAAGCCCCTGGCCGGGACGGCGGCCGAGGCGCGGGAGCTGGCGGCGCTCGCCGAGGAACGCGGCCTGCTGCTCTCCGTCTTCCAGAACCGCCGCTGGGACAACGACTTCCTCACGCTGAAGAAGCTGGTCGCCGACGGCGAGCTGGGTGACGTGTACCGCTTCGAGTCCCGCTTCGAGCGCTGGCGTCCGCAGCTCAAGGGCGGCTGGCGGGAGTCGGGCGACCCGGCGGAGATCGGCGGCCTGCTCTACGACCTCGGCAGCCATGTCGTCGACCAGGCGCTGGTGCTGTTCGGCCCGGTCACGTCCGTCTACGCCGAGTCAGACGTCCGCCGGGAGGGCGCGCTGGCCGACGACGACACGTTCATCGCGCTGACGCACGCGAGCGGGGTCCGCTCCCACCTCCACGTCTCCGCGACGACCGCCCAGCTCGGCCCGCGCTTCCGCGTCCTCGGCTCGAAGGCGGGCTACGTCAAGCACGGCCTCGACCCCCAGGAGGCGGCCCTGCGGGACGGGCTGCGGCCGGGCCCGGACGCGGCCGGCTGGGGCACGGAGCCGGAGGAGCTGTGGGGCCGTGTCGGCGCCGGCGAGTCCCCGGTGACCGGGGGCGGACGCGCCGTTCAGACCCTGCCCGGCGACTACCCCGCCTACTACACGGCGGTGGCGCGGGCCCTGCGGGACGGCGGCCCCAACCCGGTGACCGCCCAGGAGGCGGCCGACGCCCTCGACGTCCTGGAGGCGGCCCGCCGCTCCGCCGCCGAGAAGGTGACGGTGACCCTGTGACGACGACCGACACGACACCAACCGGCACGACGCCGACCGTGGAGGAACTGGAGGCGCAGGAACGGCGCCTGGTCTTCCGCCGGTTCACCCACGAGGACGCCTGGGAGCTCGGCTCGCTCCTGGTGCGGAGGGCCCGGGAACGGCACGCGCCGGTCGCCATCGACATCCACCGCGGCGGGCAGCAGCTGTTCCACGCCGCCCTGCCCGGCTCCACCCCGGACAACGACGCCTGGATCGCCCGCAAGCGCCGCGTGGTCGAACGCTACGGCTCCGCCTCCTACTTGGTGGGCGCCCGCCATCGCGCCAAGGGCACGACGTTCGAGGAGTCGTCCCGCCTGGACCCCGACACGTATGCGGCACACGGCGGTTCGTTCCCGATCACCGTCGTCGACGTGGGCGTGATAGGCGCGGTCACGGTGTCGGGGCTGCCCCAACTCCAGGACCACCGCATGGTGGTGGAAGCACTGGAGCGTTTCCTGGCCGCCTGCTGAGCCGAGCCGCCGCACCGACGGGCCCTCACCGCCGCACTGCGCGCGGTGAGGGACCGTCGTCGTACGCGGTGGACCTCAGACGCCCGCGACCGACTGGATCCAGGAGCGGTACGCCGTCACGTTCGTGTACGCCGTGGTCGTCTGCCGGTCACTGGTGGAGGCGACGCCCACCTGGACGCCGTTCGCCATCATCGGGCCGCCGGAGTCCCCGCCCGCGGTGATGCCGTCGCCGCGGCGGGCGCAGATCGCGGAGCCGCCGTAGGCGTCGGAGCAGCCGCCGGTGACGGTCACGTTGGCGACCTTCAGGTACCGGGACTGGCAGTTGGCCTCGGAGCCGCACCGGGAGGTGGCGCCCCAGCCGTACACCTGGACGTTCTGGCCGACCCGGACGGTGCCCGGCTGGCCGAGGCGCGCGTACGTGGCGGACACGGAGCGGTCGAGGCGGACGAGCGCGAGGTCCGAGCCGTGGGTGTAGGTCTGGACGCCGTTGGCGACGGTGCCGCCGCTGTGCTGGTCCAGGCTGCCGATGCGGAAGGACAGCCCGCCGCCGGTGACGCAGTGCTTGGCGGTGAGGATCCAGGTCGGCGCGATGATCGTGGCCGAGCAGGTCTCCCTGCCGTTGGAGAACAGGCGCGCGGCCCAGGGACCGCTGGAGGCGTGACCGCCGCCGATGATGGGCTGCGGCGCCTTGGTGACCGGCGGCGCCGGGGCCTCGGCCGCGGCGGCGGTCGGGCTGAGGAGTGCGAGGACGGTGACCGCGGCGGCGGCGAGCGCGGGAACGAGCCGGGATATGCGCAAGGGTTCCTCGATTCGACGTGCACGCAGGGGGACGCGTGCGCACTGTGGGGGACGCGGCCCGGCGAGGAACACCGGACCGCACCCCACCCGAACTCCGGCCCGTGACACAGGAGTTCGATGCGGGGTACGGCACAGGTTCCCGGATATTCGTCGAACGGGGTACTAACGCTTGGTGATAACACGGCGCTATACCCGGCCGGGGCGTGAACCCCGGGGGCCCCGGCAGGAGATCATCTGAGGCGAACCGTTTCCGGCGAAGGAGAGGAGAGCCGGTGTCCCGACGACGCGTTCCGGCGGCTGCCGCCGTGCTGGCTCTGCTGACGTGTCTGCCGGGCTGCTCGTCCGCCGCCGACGGCGTCGAGGGCTGTCTGGGGCGGCAGGCGGTCGGCGCCACCTCCGGGCAACTCGCCGGGACCTACGGCGGTGAGGGCGACGCGGAAGGTGCGGTGCTGACCGTGAAGGCGTCCGGGAGCCGGCCGGCCGGCGGCACGGTCACCGTGCGGGGCTGGCCGACGGGCGACTGGTACGACGGCGAGCTGGGCGGGACGTTCGACGGGTCCGGCACGTGGGCCGTGGTGCAGGGCGGCACCACGGCCACCGAGTTCGCGCGCCTGTCCCTCTCGTTCACCGCGCCGCGGCGCTTCCTGGACGGAGACACCCTCGACTCCCTGTCGATCGCCGAGGGCGACGGACACCTGTACGTCTACGCGGACGACGACCCGGACGTCTGCCCGGCCTTCCGGCTGCGGCTCCGGACCGGCTGAGCCTGCCCCGACCGCGCGGGCGGGCGGGCGGCAAGGGGGCGGGCGGCACGGGACAGGCGGTGAGGGCGCCGGGCCGCTGCGCCCTCGCCGCCCGCCCGCCGGGGGCTCCCCGCCGGGGGTCGCCGCCGTGCCGGGTCAGGCGGAGCGCAGCTCCTGCCGTTGCCGTCCCAGGCCGTCGATCTCCAGCTCCACCACGTCCCCGGCGCGCAGATACGGTTTCGGCTCGGGACGGCCCATGGCGACGCCGGCCGGTGTGCCGGTGCTGATCACGTCGCCGGGGCGGAGCACCATGAAGTGGCTGACGTAGCGGACGACTTCGCCCACCGGGAAGATCTGCTCGGCGGTCGTGCCGTCCTGCCGCAGCGTGCCGTTGACCCACAGCCGCAGCCGCAGGTCCTGCGGGTCGGCCACCTCGTCGGCGGTCACCAGCCAGGGACCGAGCGGGTTGAACGTCTCGCAGTTCTTCCCCTTGTCCCAGGTGCCGCCGCGCTCGGTCTGGAACTCCCGCTCGGACACGTCGTGCGACACCGCGTACCCGGCGACGTGGGCGAGCCCGTCCTCCGCCGACTCCAGGTAGCGCGCCTCACGGCCGATGACGACCGCGAGTTCGACCTCCCAGTCCGTCTTGCGCGACCCGCGGGGCACCAGGACCGGGTCGTCCGGCCCGACGACCGTGTCCGGCGCCTTCAGGAAGACGACGGGTTCCGCGGGCGGCTCGGCCCCCGTCTCCCGCGCGTGGTCGTGGTAGTTGAGCCCGATGCAGACGATCTTGCCGATCCGGGCCAGCGGCGGGCCGGTCCGCAGCCCCGCCCCGTCCAGCACCGGCAGGTCACCGGTGGCGGCGGCCGTCCGGATCCGGGCGAGCGCCTCCGGGTCGGAGAGCAGCGTCCCGTCGATGTCGGTGACGAGGCCCGACAGGTCGCGCAGAGTACCGCCGTCGTCGAGCAGCGCGGGCCGCTCCCGTCCCGCCGTACCGACTCGCAGCAGCTTCATGGTCACGTCTCCCTCGATCGTGAGCCCGGCGGACGGGCTCGATCGTGAGCCCGCCCGACGGGAGCGACCGGTGCGGCGGGACGCGCCCCCTCGGCGGACCCGGACGATCCTCCAAGGTGCGCGTCCACGCGACAAGGCCCCGTTCACCTACTGGACCGCGTGGCGCGGGGCGTCACCGGTACAGGACGGCCCGCTCCGCCACGGTCCACGTCGTGCTCGTCACCACGTACAGCGCGGCGGCCAGCGGCACGACCGCCACGGTGACCAGCGTGAAGAAGGACGTGAAGGGCAGGAACCGGGTGACCGCCGCCACCCCCGGCACCGGCTCCGCCGCACCGCCGCCCGCGACCGGCGCCGGGTGGGCCGCCATCGACCGCCGGGTCAGCCGGTAGCCGAACGCGGCGACGACCGCCACGACGGCGAACAGCCCGACGTACACGAGCCCGGCCGCCCCGAACACCCCGCCGTCGCCCAGCGCATCGGTCCAGCGCCCGCCGAGCGGCGCCGCGAACAGTTCGTGCCCGAGCAGCGCGTTGGCCCGCCCGCCGACGGTCTCGCTGGAGAACAGCTGGTAGAGCAGGAAGAACGCCGGGAGCTGGAACAGGCTGGGCAGGCACCCCGACAGCGGGGACACCTTCTCCTCCGTGTGCAGCCGCAGCACGGACCGCTGAAGCCGTTCCGGATCACGGTGGTGCCGGGCGCGCAGCTCGGCGATGCGCGGCTGGAGCGCGGCCCGCGCCTTCTGGCCGCGTGCGGCGGCCCGGGAGAGGGGGTGGACGAGGAGACGGACGAGCGCGGTGAACAGGACGATCGCGGTGGCGGCCGAGGCGGCGCCGAACAGCGGCTGGAGCAGGTCGGCCAGGTGCTCGACCAGGCTGGCGAAGACGGACATGGGTGAGCCCTCCGGGGGTCTCGTCGTGCCGGACGGCGTCCCGGGCCGCAGGGGCGGGACACCGAGGGAGGAAGGACGGCATGACGACACGACCCCGCACAGGGCCGGCCGGAGAGACGCACACCGAACGCGCGCCGCGGAACACGAACGCGGAACACGGAACGCGGAAGAACGTGAAGGTCGCCGGAAGGCCCTACGCGGCGGCGGTCGCCGGGAGGGCGGCTCCGGGAGCCCGTGGCCGGGTGCGGCCCCTGGCGTCGGGGTCGCGCTGCGGCAGGAAGGCGGTACGCAGGTCCCGGTCCCGCATCGCCGTACGCACCCGCGTGGGCGGCAGGACGGGCACGCAGCGCGCGGACACCAGCGCGCAGACGGTGAGCGCCGC
The DNA here is from genome assembly GCF_010548465.1 of Streptomyces sp. SID14436. Lineage (GTDB taxonomy): Bacteria > Actinomycetota > Actinomycetes > Streptomycetales > Streptomycetaceae > Streptomyces. The sequence goes on from NZ_JAAGMD010000577.1 coordinate 6,622, forward strand.
CCCGGCCGCGGTGGTCGCGGCGAGCGCGACACCGGCGGACAGCCCGCCGACGGCGTCGGGCGCGACGAGGAACAGCGCGAAGGGCACGAGGACGAGGAGGACGGCGAGGAGACGGCCCCCGGCGGGGCGCGGCCGCACAGTCCGACGCGAGATCACCGCCGTCACCACCCCCCTGGTTCGTCACCGGTCACGGACCGGTCCCGTGCCGCCTGGATCCGTCGCACAGGCTGGTCTCGTTATACAGGACGGGGTGCGGACGGGCGCAGGGCCCGGTGAACGCGGTGGGACGTCCAGGGGCCGACCGCTCCCTCACGTCCGTCACCCGTCGGCAGTACGGTGTCCCCCATGCGCCCCGACACGCCCGCCGAAAACGTCGACCACATCGCGGAAGCGGCCCGCTGGGAACGGACCGCCGATCAGTACCCCGAGGACGCCGAAGCCCTGTTGCTGCGGGCCGCGGCCCACCGGGAACTGTCCGGCGACCGCCCCGCCGCCTCCGCCCTCTACGACCGCCTCCTCTCCTCCGGCACCCCGCTGGAGAGCCCCCACCTGGTCCGCGCCCTCAAGGCGTCCAACCTCTGGGAGTACGGCCACGAGGCCGAGGCCCGCGCCATCATCGACGGCATCCGCACGGCGTCCCCACACGACCCGGCGGCCTGGGTGATCATCGCGGAGTCCCTGGAGGCGCACGACGAGCTGGAGGCGGCGCAGGAGACGTTCACCGAGGCCGTGCGCCGGTTCCTGCCCGCCGCGACGGAGCCGTCCCGGGCCATGCGCCCCCTCCTCTTCGGGCGCCACCGCGTCCGCCGGATGCTGGGCGTCCCGCACGACGAGTGGGACGCCGTCGCCGACTCGGTGCACTCCCTGCCCATCACCCTGGACGAGCTGCACGACCCCAAGCGCGTGTGGTCCCTCGGCTCGGAGAACCCGGCGGAGCTGGAGGCCGAGCTCACGCGCCTGCGCGCGGAACTGGGCGCCTACCGCGAGGCCCTGTCCCGCCCCTTCCCGGTGGCCGTCCTGCACTGGCCCGCCGGCGAACTGGCCGAACTGCTCGCCGCCTATCCGGCGCTGTCCTCCGAGTACCCCTCGCCGGAGCGCCACCTGGCGACCATAGAGGCGGCCCTGCGCGAACTGGCCGCCTCCGGCACCGCCAACCTGGGCATCGTCACCGGCACCGTCCCCTCCTACGAGGCCTTCGCCGCCTCGGAGGGCACGTCCCCCGACGACGCCACCCTCCTCCCCCAGTACGCGACCACCCTCGCGGCCCGCGGCCGGGCCGTGGCGTGGCCGCCGGAGCGGGGGGCGGGGTGCTGGTGCGGTTCGGGCCGGACGTACGGGGAGTGCCACGCGACCGCCGCCTGACGGCCCGAGCGGGCCGCGCCCCGTCCCGCCGGACCACCACGGCAGCCGGGGCGCCCCGCAACCGCCCATGCCCCGCGCACGCCCCGCGCACGCACCCGCCCCTGTCAGCGGGGCGCCCCCGGCTCCGCGGCCGTCGCCCTCAGCAGATCCCGCACCAGCTCGAGATCGACGTCCCCGGCCTTACGGAACCGCAGACACCCCTTGCCCATGTCGTGGCCCGCCAGACGCTCCTCGAACGCCTCCCGGACATCACCGCGCATGAGATAGAAGGAGATGTACTGCTTCTGACTCGCGAACGCGATCTCCGCGGCACCGCCGCCCCGCACATAGGCAGGCATCCCGTACGCCATGACCTCGTCGAACCCCGTGAGTTCGGCCCGGCACAGCTCGCGCAGCCGCGTCAGGACGCCTCGGCGGTCTTCGGGGACCTCGGTGAGGTAGCTGTCGACGTCTGTCGCGTTGCTTTGCACCATGGGGGGAGCTTATGCGGGCGGGGGTATCGCGTCTCGATCCCGACGTCCCGCGGTTCCTTCCGACGCCGGCAGAATGCTGGTGTGCCCAGTGTCGTCCCGTCCTCCCCCGGCGTCTCCGCCCGCATGAGCAGGCAGGCGAGCAAGGACACGGGAGCCGAACTGGCTGTGCGACGGCTGCTGCACGCGGCCGGACTGCGATACCGCGTCGAATACCCAGTGCCCGGAATGGCGCGACGACGCATCGACGTGGCTTTCACCCGCGCCAAAGTGGCCGTTCTGATCGACGGCTGTTTCTGGCACGGCTGCCCGGAGCACGCCACCCACCCGAAGTCCAACGCGGACTGGTGGCGCACGAAGCTGGACCGGAACATGGCTCGGGATCGGGAGACCACCGAGCATCTGACCGCGACGGGGTGGACGGTTCTGCGATTCTGGGAGCACGAGGATCCGGTGAGCGTGGCCGCCCGGGTGGGAGCGGTTGTGCAGCGGCGCCTGGCGGAGCGGGCGGGAAAGCAGGAGGCGTGGGGGGACTGACCTTCGTGGACGTGTGCTCGGGGGCGGGCGGACTCGCCCTCGGCCTGGAGCAAGCCGGATTCGAACCGCGGCTGCTCCTGGACGACGACGCTGACGCCGTCGCGACCCTGCGGGCCAACCGGCCGCACTGGAACGTGCTCGAAGCCGACCTGCTGGACTTCGACCCGTCCGAACACCCCGAGAGCTACGACGTGGATCTCCTGGCGGCGGGGTTGCCGCGGGTGAAGTCGAGCGCGACCACCCAACGGGCCGAATCAGGTTCGGAGGAGCGCCTGTTGGAGGCGGCGGTCTATCTGACCCACGCCATCAGGCCGCGAGCGGTGATCATCGAGAACGTTCCCGATCTCGCCCACTCGGACAGGTATCAGCGCTTCCGCGACTTCGCGCGCGCCGAACTGGCCCACTTGGGTTATGAGTTCAGCTGGTTCGTCATCAACGCCGTCGACTTCGGAGTGCCGCAGAACCGTAAGCAGGGTGTGTTGGTGGCCGTCGATCGGCGTTGGGCCGAGGCATTCCGTCCACCGACGCCCACGGTGCGGCAACCCACGACGGTCGGTGCCGCCCTGGGGCCGTCCATGGCGGCACGCGGTTGGCCGGACGCAGCCCGATGGGCGGCCCATGCCGATCAGCCGGCTCCCACCCTCGTCGGAGGTTCGAAGAACCGAGGGGGCGCCGATCTCGGGCCGACCGGAGCCAAACGGAAGTGGGCGACCATGGGCGTCAACGCACACACGGTGGGCAACGAGGTACCTGGACCCGACTTCGTCTGGGATCCCGCCCTCGGCAGGGACAACATGGTGAAGATCACAATCGAGCAAGCGGCGCTGCTTCAGAGCTTCCCCGGATCGTGGCAGGTCACCGGCCTGAAGACCGCCCGCTACCGCCAGATCGGGCATGCCACACCGCCCGCCGTCGGCCGAGTTCTGGGTCGAGCCGTCGCCGAGGCCCTGGACGGGGAGCCGGCGATTCCCGCCGCCGGCTAGACTTCCGCCACATGACCAGCACGCCGCCCCACCGATCCATCCTCGACAAGCCCTTTGTCCTGGACCTCTTCGCGGGGCCCGGCGGGTTGGACGTCGCCGGTCACAAGCTGGGTCTCCCGAGTCTGGGGATCGAGTGGGACAGGAGCGCATGCCTGACGCGCTACGCGGCCGGCCTGGACACCCTCCACGCCGACGTGAGCGCGGTTCGCAGGGAATCCTTCGAGTCGCTGCCGCCGGAGATCAACGTGCTCGCCGGTGGACCGCCGTGCCAGACGTACTCGGTGGCGGGACGGGGCGCCGGACGCAAGGCGCTCGAGGAGGTCAAGGGTTACATCAAGCGACTCATGGCAGGCGATCCCGACACGGCGATCGACAAGGAGTTGAGGAAGCTCAGCGACCCGCGCACCGCGTTGGTCCTCGAACCCCTCCGCTACGCGATCCAGGCCACCAGGAGCCCGAACCGCGGGCACCGGCCGTACGACGTCATCGTTCTGGAGCAGGTCCCCTCCGTGGTGGCGCTCTGGGAGGGATACGCCGAGGTTCTGCAAGAGGTCGGTCTCCCCGACGGCACCAAGTACCAGGTCGCCGTCGACGTCCTGAAGACCGAGAGCTACGGGGTACCACAGACCCGGTCCCGCGCCGTGCTGATCGCCCGCCGCGAGGCACTCGGCAAGCCCTCGCTGCCCGCACCCACCCACCGCGCCTACGAGGCGAAGGGGTGGAACCGCAGGAACGGTGGCATCGCAACAGCGACGACTCAGCCGACCCTCTATGACGTTGACGTCCCCGAACCACGACCGCGCCCTACGGAGGACGACGGTCTGGACCACTGGACGTCGATGGGTGACGCCCTCGCCGAGCCGGTCGGCACGCACCCCGGGCGCAGGACGCCCTTCTTGATCCGGTCGAACTACGGCAGTTCCGGAAACCCGGGACGACGCGGAGTACGGACCGATCTGCAACCCGCCACCACCGTCACCGGCCGCATCTCGCGCTTCGTGGTCTTCGAACCCGTCGGCGACCACCACCTCGACGTCCTCCGAGAGGGCCCGAGGTTCAGCATGAACGAGGCGGGAATGCTGCAGAGCTTCCCACCGGACTACCCATGGTCCGGCAACGCTCAGGCCCAGCAGGTGGGGAACGCCGTACCGCCCCTCTTCGGGGCACATCTCCTGAGCGCCGCTCTCGGACTTCCCGCTCCGGCTCCCGAGACGATGCGTGAGCCGTGGGTGCCTGCCACGGAGGAGCAGCGGGCCAAGCTACGGAGCCACGGCTGCGGGGCAGCGGACGACTGCACCGCCCGCTGCCCGCGTCCCGAGTAGCTCGGCACCGTCGTATCAGTCCCCGTTCTTCCGTCCCCTGACCGGAGCGGTCTCGAACAGCTCGGTGAAGTAGTCGGTCAGCGCTGCCACGGACTCCTCCGGGACCGGGTCCTCGTCGGGCCCCTCCGGGAGGACATGGCGCGAGACAGGTGGGGCCGTCTGCGCCTCCTGGATCCAGTCCCGCAAACGGTCAGGGTCCCTGGGCTCGTCCGGCGCCAGAACGTCGTAGTTCACGGTCGCGCCGGCCGCGTTGACGGCAACGCTCAGCCCGTTGATCTCGCGCCCGGTGGTGACCTTCCCGTCCTGCAGGAGACGGACCAGCGCCTGGGCCGTGGGGCGGTGGTCGATCAGATCCCTGCGGAGCACGGTGTGGATGAGGTCCTGATTGCCGCAGGCGACCTCGACCGGCCGGTAGTCCGGCCCGTTCCGAAAGAGTTCGGCCGCCCACCACAGACGGGAGAAGCACTGCCGGTCCGCAGGACCTTGGAAGCGCTCCGCGGCCACACGTCGAGACGGTTCCGTCAGGTGCCGCCACACGACATAGTCAGGGGCGACAGCAAGCGCCAAATGGTTCCACAGTCGCTTGTCCGCCGCTTCCTGCCGTGTCAGACGCAGCGTGGCGTGGAGCCGGGGCGCGAGCCAGGCATCAGCTCGGGTGCGTTCCTTGTCGAAGGCGAACATGGCGTCGTCCACCAGACTACGGATCGGCTCGACGGACCATCTGGCGTCGTCCTCGGGAAGAGGTTCGACAACCTTGGTGAGGTCGATGCCGCTGTGGACCTCCTCCCCTCTGAGCAGGCCCTCGGTGAGGAAAGCGTCCGCAGCCGAGCCGGAGAGCAGCGCCAAGCGCTCCGGTACGTGGTGGGGCTGGGTGATCACGTCTCGCTCTCCCTGTTCGTCCGTTCCAGACTGCGGATCATGTAGCCCACCGCCTTGGCGGCCTCGGCACGCCTGACCGCCGCATAGTGGATGCGCGTCTGCAGTTCGCCCCAACCCGAGTCGCCGGTACGTCGGCGGTGCACCTGACGCAGGGCCTCCTCGACGTGCACGCCGGGGACGACGTCCGGGAGCATCTCCCTCAGTACCTCGCCCTGCCAGTCGCTCGGGAAGACCGGACCGCCGCCCGGTTCCACCTCCAGGTCACCGATGGCACCGTGGAAGACCGCCGTCCACACGTCCGTGGCCATCTGGGCGACGAGGAGGTCACGCACCTTGCTGTCCACACCGGAGCCGTTGCTGTCCAGCAACCCGACGATCCCGTCGATGTCGGTGTTGACGAACACGGTGGGAACCCGTGCCGTGGTGTCCACGAGCCAGGGCGCGTCGGCATAGGCGCGCAACCATTCCCTGGAGCTTTTGCTGAACGATGCCTTCCGGACGTCCAGTCGCAGACCTCTGACCGGCTCGTCGGACACGGTGTCCACGACCCAGCTCCGGTCGGTCTCGGTGATCGACCGTCCTCGCACTCCGTCGACCGTCCCGACGGCGTACGCGCTGAGGGAGGCGCGTCCGAGGTGGTCGTCGCGCAGCACCTCGAGGTAGCCCGACCAGTCGTGGCTGTCCCCCGTGTCGCGTGCGAGGACCGTCGAGGTACGCACGTTGGTCTCACCGTCGGTCAACACCGCGAGAACGCGCAGATCGGACCAGGCAGCGTCCGGAGCATCGGCGCCGGGCGGCAGCGTGGCCGAGAGACCGATCGTCGCGCTGACCCAGTCCGTGTGGCCCGCGACGCCGAGAGCGACGGCCTGCTCCTGAACCGAGTAGGCACTGGTGTCCAGTGGATCACGCGTGCCGTCGGACAGCTTGAGGGAGACCGACGTCACCCTGAGCGTGATCGGGCGGTTGAGCCGCTTGTACGGATAGATTTTCACGCGTCACCCCCCTTGCCGGCGCGCAGTTCGAGGACGAGGCGGGTGAGCGTGGTCCGCACGGGATGGCTGGAGACGTCGGTGGCGCCTCGGAACCTCGCACGGCGCGTACCGGGCGGGAAGCGCAAGGTCCCGCCTTCCACCTCACAACCCTCGACAGCCACGAGTTCCGCCCAGTCGAGTCGCGGCCGCCCGCCGGAGCGGACATCCATCTGAGCGACCGGCACCATCGGCGCGATCTCGTCACCGCGCGGAATGCTCACCTCCGCGGTGATCAGCCACTCCCCCTGATCACCGATCGTCGCCTCGAGCCCGTTCAGCGTCGGCACCACCGGCCCGGAGGGCATCTTGGCCTTGGGCCGGCTCTTGACGGTCAGCGCCTTGCGCAGCGCTTCACCGCCTTCGCCTCTGCCGCGCTTCGGGCGAGCGACGAGTTCCCTGACCGCGCTGTTGACTTCGGTGGTCAGATTGCTGATCCGCCGGTATGCGGAGGGGGACCAGCGCAAGGACAGCTCCTCCGTCTGTCCCCAACGGTCGTGCTCAGGGGGTTCGGCCGCGCGCAGGAACTCCTCGGCTTCCTTCGCGAAGGGGGCCGAATCCCCGGCGGCCGCGCCCACCAGGAGAACGGCCTGGAAGGGATTGGTGCCGAGCGGCAGATTCGGGACCGTGGCCTTCTTCACCGTCATGCGGTTGCCGCGCAGCGAGTGCACCTGATTCTTGGGGGTGTCCTTGTCCCCGGTCGCCTCGGTGACCAGCAGGACAGCCTGGTGGGTGCCGAGCGTCCCGCGGGTCCCTCCGGTCAGCGGCAGTTTCAGTGGGACGTTCCTGATCGCCACCTGCCCGGCCTCCGTGAGCCGGTCCACCGTGGTGCCCTCGTAGTGGGCCCGCAGGGCGCGCGTGCGGGACGGTTGCTCGACGGACGGGTCCACCTTCGTCTCCGCCACGACCTCCTCGCCGTTGCGCAGAGCGCGGACGGAGACCTCGAGCAGCGGGAGCCGACCACCCCCACCGATCATGGCGGCCCAGAAGTCGCGGCCCAGCGCCTCGACCAATCGGCCGTGCATTCTGCCGATGTCGCGTGCGTCCTCGGGGCCCTCCTCGTCGCGGGGCTTCCCGTCCAGGTCGTAGGCGTCGCCTTCGAGACTGGCCACGTCGTGCGCGCCCACGATGAGGAAGGACGTACCGGGTTCGTCGCTGTCCCGGCTCAGATGCAGACGAGCCACGGTCTCCTCGTCCGCCCACCAGGAACGGGCGACCTCGGCGCCAGGTGTGTCGGGGTCGGGGCGCCCCAGCCAGGCGGGACCCGCGTAGGTGCGTCCGTCGACCTCCCGCCAGGGCAGTTCGAGACGACCGATCACCCGTCGCTCGGTGCGCCCCTCGTGCGGCACCGACAAGGTGGAGTTGATGAGCACGAGGCCGAGGGCGCTGGTGGCCCACAGTGTGGCCTTGCCCAGGCCGTACGAACCACCTGCGGCGGGACCGGACTTCAGACTCTCCAGCTGGCGCCGGACGACGGCGGCGAACTTGCCGTCGGCGTAGTCGTCGCCGATGAGCCCGGAAGCGTTGTAGTCGTCGACTCGCAGAAGAACCAGCCGGCCCTTCTCGTACATGTCGCGTACACCGGCGTCGACGACCCGACCGACCTTCTGGTTGCCTGCGAGCTCCGAGACGGCGGAGTAGTGCGGGAAGAGATCGTTCCAGAGGATCGCGTCCCGGAAGGCTTCCAGGTGTTCGCCGGTCAGCTCGTGCAGGGTGTAGCGGACGCGTACGGGACGACCGTTCTCCGTCAACCGCTCGTCGAGACTGTTCTGGCAGGTCTCGCGCGCGAGGACCTGGACGTCGGCGTCGAAGGCGAAGGCCGCGGCATTGCCCAGGTCACGACCACCGTCGGGATAGCCGGGACGGTGGTACCAGGTGACCGGTAGGCCGGCCTGGGTGTCGGTGGTGCGGGTGTGCAGTGTGCCGACGTCCGTACCGAGGGCGTTGGCGATCTCCGTCATGACGGTCGGGCGGGGGGTCGACCGCCCGGCGATCCACGCGGACACGGCGGCCCGGGTCAACCCGAGTTCCTTGGCCAGTTCGGCCTGCGTCTTCCCTGTGAGCTTGAGCTGCCGAGCCAGCCACGGCCCGAACTCCTCGCTTGTCTCCACGCGCCACCTGCTCTTCCTCGGGTCGTACGAGGAAGGCTAATTTGACGATCGCGATCATGTCAACCAAAAGTTGACCGACCGAGAGGCGGCAGCAGACCCAGTCGGTCAGACCGATATCATCCTGTTCATTGCCATTCACGACCATATGTCCGCTTCACGCAAGCGGAATTCCTCAACTCTCTTCTACGGAAACGACGTTGAGGCTTGCCGACACCCCGGAACATCGGTACCTTCGCCATGTTGGAAAAGCCAACTCGCTCGAAAACCGGTTTTGCCCGGGACCGTGCGGCTGGGCCGGAGGTATGTCCTCGTACGCTCGACAAGCGTACGAGGAAACGTTTTTGAAAAGTCCTGGCGGCCAGGTGATCCAGTCGCTAACGTGATCAGCGGGAGGGGATCCCGCAGCAGGACCAATTCGCTTCACGGGGGCGTTGCCCGATTACACCCCTGCGCGAATCACAGGACGTCGATCGGCAGGGGTGGGGACCAGATGAACGAGGACGAGTGTTTTCCCTTACTGCTCTCCCAGCGGGAGCGCAGCGCGCTTGAGCTGGACGCTCCACGGGTGGTGAGCGTGGCCGAGGTCGCGGACCTTTCAGACCGTCATGGCCTCTCCGAGGACGCCTCTTCCGCGGGGTCCCTCGACCTGGACAGGACGGCCCCGGCACCGCTGGACGTGAGTCCTCCCGCCGCCTGACCCGGCGCATTCCGCCCGTGACCTGCACGTCCACGCATCGGAGAGACTCCGAAGGGCCCGTGCGCGTCGAACCATGGGCCGGCTCCCCACCGCCGGCGAGCCGGCCCGTCCCCCAGCTTCTCACCACCTCTGACATCAGGAGTGTCGCAACCGTGCCGTCCTCGCCCTCAGCGGTAATCGAAACTGTTCTCGAGCAGTCGTCCCGTGTTCTGCAGACGTATGCGGTGGATCCTGGCCTTGTGGCCGAACACGCCAATGGCGAGCGTCGTATCACGCAGGGCGGATACGGTGACCGTCAGCTTTTCGAACTCGTCCAGAACGCGGCCGACGAAATCGCGGGAGAACCCGGCGGACGCGTCCATGTGGTCCTCACGGAGACCCACCTGTACTGCGCCAACGAGGGAAACCCGGTCACCCCGGAAGGGGCGGAGACCATCCTTCGAATGAGCATGTCGAAGAAGCGTGGTGGACAGATCGGGCGGTTCGGGGTCGGCGTGAAGTCGGTTCTCGTGGTGACCGACGCTCCGGAATTCTTCAGCCGTACAGGGAGTTTCGGATTCGACCGCGCCTGGTCCTACGAGCAGATCAAGGCCGTGCCCGGTGTGACGGAGCGGTACGGCCCGGAGTTCGACGCCCCCGTCCTGCGGATGGCCCGCCCGCTCGACATGCAGGCCGAGCGCGCCTCCGACGCCGTGCTGGACACGTTGTTGACCTGGGCGACCACGGTCGTCCGGCTCCCGCTGCTCCCGAAGGCCGACGACCGGCTGGGCAAGGACATGCACGGCAACCGCGGCAAGGACCACGGCGAGCCCCGTGAGGAGTTCCCGATCGGATTCCAGCTCTTCTCGCCGCACGTCGCCAAGGTCGTGCTGGAGGATCACCGTCCCAGGCCCATGGCGCGTCGGATTCTCACGTCCCAGCAGGCCGGTGACCTGCACACCGTGACCGAGGAGCGGACGGGGAAAGCTCTCTCCTCGGAGCGGTGGCGCGTGTTCACCACCACGCACGAGCCGGGAACCGCGGCCCGCGCGGACGCCGGAGAGCTGCACGACCGGGTCGCACTCGACCTGTCCTGGGCCGTCCCCGCGCTGGAACGGGAGGCGGAGAGCGGCCTGTACGTCAGCCGCCGCTCACGTGGTCGCGGCAAGTTCTGGTCCTTCTTCCCCACCAAGTACGAGATGTCGCTCAGCGGCATCCTCAACGGGGCGTGGAAAACCAACGAGGACCGGCAGAACCTGCTCGACTCCTCCCCGTTCAACCAGGAAATGATCAGGGTGTCGGCGAAGCTGGTCGTCGACTCCCTCCCCTCACTCGCCCCGGCCGAGGACCCGGCCGCTCATCTCCCCCTGCTGCCCGGCCGTGTCAAGGAATCGATCAGCTGGGCCGACGAGTTCCTGACCCGGGAGATCTGGGCTCGCACCGCCACGAGCCCTTCACTGCCCGACCAGGACGGCGTCCTGCGCGTCCCCGGGCACCTGCGCATCCACCCGCGGCTGGGCAAGGACGTGAAGCAGCTGACGCGGTGGCTGCGGATGTGGCACGAGTGCCCCGGACGCCCCTCGGACTGGCTGCACCCGAGTGTGGAGGCCGATGCCCTGCGCTCGGGCAAGGTCGAGCACATTCTCGCCGCCGCCGGCCACGAACGGGCCGACTGCCGCGAATGGTTGGAGGCTCTCGTCGCGAAGGGCACCGCCGAGGCGTCGGCGGTGGCCGTCCGCATCCTTGCCGACATGATCGAGGAAGGCTCCCCCTTCGCCGACGAGGCCCGCAAGGCCCACATCGTGCTGACCGAGGAGCACGGGTTGGTCCCCCCGGTCCACGGCAAGGTGTTCCGCCGGGCCGAGCACCAGGACGGGCTGCGGGAGTCCACGGTGTACGTCGTGGACGAGCTCGCCCAGGACCCGTCGCTGGCGCACGCGCTCAATGTCCTCGGCATCCGCGAGGCCGACGTGGAAGGACGTTTCGCCAGTGTCCTCGACCAGGGTTTCGCCCACTACGGGGAGTCCGACTGGGAGCGTTTCTGGGAGCTGTTCCGTCAGGCCGGCATCCGTCGGCTGGCCCACAAGGTCCTGGAACGCGTGCCCGATCCGCGCACGACGCTCCGGGTACGGACCGCCGACAAGCGCTTCCGGCCGGTCGCGGACTGCATGCTGCCCGGTGTCGTCGTCGACGCCGAGCGCGATCCGAGCATCGCCGTCGACATGACGTTCCACTCCGACGACGTGCCCTTCTTCTCCTCGATCGGTCTGCGGGAGCGACCGGCCGGCGGTGCGCAGCCGCAGGCCGACGAGGCCTGGTTCGAGGAGTACCGGGCAGCCGTCCACGCTTCCTACCTCCGCTCCCTGGACAGCCGTGCCCCGCGCCCCGGGCTGAACAGGATGAAGGTCGAGGGTGCCGCGATCGGTGGCCCGCTCCACCTCTTCCGCGACCTGTCCGAGGAATCCCGTGCCGCCTTCCTGAAGGCACTGCCCGACGACGCCGTGGTGGACAACTGGACGCGTCAGTTCGGCGCCCAGACAAGTACTCGGCAGGCGGTGACGTCCCCGATCCGATGGATGCTGCGCAAGTACGGCAGGGTCACCACCTCCCAGGGGATCAAGCCGCTGACGGAGGCCGTCGGCCCCCAGCTCGCCGCCTACCGCGACGTGCTGCCGGTCGCCGACATCTCCCCCGAGAAGGCCCGCAAGCTGCGACTGCCGATCACCGTCGACGAGGTCCCCGCCGACCGCTGGGACGCGCTCCTGGCCGAGGTGTCCCGCAGCGAGGACGACGCCTTCGTTGGCACCACCTATGTGATGCTGACCCGGTTCGGGGCGGCGTTCCCCGAGGACTCCCTCACCCGCTGCCGGATCGGTGACACCTGGGACACCCGCCCGGACGACCAGATCACCCTCGCCGTCGGTGCCGCCGAGTACCGGGCTCTGCGCGCCGAGCAGCTCCCCGCCCTGCTCGTGTCGACCGCCGAGGACGCGGAGCTGATGGTCGAGCAGTGGGGCATGCTCCGCTACTCCGACGTGATCAGTCGGGAGACCCGCGAGGTGCCCGAGGGCGACCCGGTTCCCCTCGTCGAGCTGTTCCCCGCGTTGCGGCAGCGACTGAGCAGCGCCAACCGGAACAGCATGGTGCAGCGGTGCACCGAGCTGGAGGAGGTCACGCGCACTCCCAACGGCACGCACGCCTCTCCCCTGGACGCCGTGCGCCAGAACAGCACGGTCAAGATTCGCGTACCGCGTGAGCCCGAGTCCATGCTGCGGCTGATCGACCGCGAGCTCGGCCTCGGCCTGGGCGCGGCCGGCTGCCGCGCGGTGCTGGAACATCAGGACCGCATGGCCAAGGACAGCGCCCTGAAGGCGGCACAGAAGGCCGTTCGCGACGCCGAGGACGTCGTGACCAAGCTCGAGCTGCTGATCGGTGCGGACGCGCTCCGGGCCGGCCTGCCGGAAGGGCTGATGGACGCCGAACTGCAGGCGACCGGCGGCGCGGAGCCGTCCGGGCGCCGCATCGCCCAGATGGCTTTCAACGCGCACGGCGACGGGGTGCTCCAGCAACACACCCGGGACATCCAGGCGCGCTTCCCCAACGCACCGGTGGGATACGGAGGCTCGTCGTCCGCCATCACGTTCGTCTCCGACCTGCGCCTGCCGGTGACGTTCGCCGGTTCTCGGACTCCCTCACCGCCCTCCTCCGAGACGATCGAGGGCCCTCGGGACTTCCCGGCGCTCCACACCTACCAGGAGGACCTGGTCCGGAACATCTCCACCCTGCTCGACAGGCTCGCCCCGCAGCGCGGCATGCTGTCCCTGCCCACGGGCGCCGGCAAGACGCGCGTCACCGCCGAGGCCGTGATCCGTTGGGTGAAGCGGGTCGGTGACCTCCAGGGTCCGCTGCTGTGGATCGCGCAGACCGAGGAACTGTGCGAACAGGCCGTGCAGAGTTGGAAGTTCGTCTGGAGCAAGGTCGGCGCCGAGCGCCCGCTGACGATCAGCCGGTTGTGGAGCAGCAACGAGGTCGGCAACGTCGTCGAGCACCCGCACCTGGTGGTCGCGACGGACGCGAAACTGGAACGCTGCCTGGACACCGACCAGTACGCGTGGCTGCGTCAGCCCGCGCTCGTGATCGTGGACGAGGCGCACACCGCCATCTCCAAGCGCTACACGGAGATCCTCGGCCTCCTGGGCCTGACCCAGTACGAGACGCACCGTCATCTGCTCGGTCTGACCGCCACGCCGTTCCGCAACACCAACGAGGACGAGACCCGCCGACTGATCAGCCGTTTCGGCAACCGCCGACTCGACGAGGGCGTGTTCCCGTCCGGCGATCCGTATCGCGACCTGCAGAAGTGGGGCATGCTCGCCCAGGTCGAGCACCGCACCCTCGAGGGAGGTCGGATCACCCTCGACCAGGCCGAGAAGACCCACGCCGAGCGGATGGCGATGCTCTCTCGTGCAGCCGAGCAGCGGCTCGCCGACGACCACGCACGCAGTCAGCGCATCGTGGAGTCCGTCGCCGCGCTGCCGTCGGACTGGCCGACGCTGCTCTTCGCCACCTCGGTCGACCACGCGAAGTACCTGGCCGCCATGCTCAACGACCAGGGCGTCCCGTCCGCGGCCGTGGACTCCACGACCAGTACCCAGGACCGTCGGGCACGGATCGAGAACTTCAGGAACGGCCGCATCCGCGTGCTCACCAACTACGGTGTGCTCACCCAGGGCTTCGACGCCCCGGCCACCCGCGTCGTCGTCGTGGCACGACCGGTCTACAGCACCAACGTGTACCAGCAGATGATCGGTCGAGGACTGCGTGGCCCGAAGAACGGTGGCAAGGACACCTGCCTGATCCTCAACGTCGACGACAACATCGCGAACTTCGACACCAAGCTGGCCTTCACCCAGTTCGAGCACCTCTGGAGCGGTAAGTGACGGACGTCTACCTCGACAGCCCTCCGCTCACCGCCGAGCAGCAGGCCGTCGTCGAGCAGCCCTGGGACGCCCGGGTGCTGATCACCGCCGGAGCCGGCGCGGGGAAGACCCACACACTGGTGCGGCGGCTCGACGCCCTGTGCGGGCACGACGACCCGGAGGAGGCGTTGGATGCCGGCGACATCCTGGTGCTCACCTTCTCCCGAGCGGCGGCGCGTGAGCTGCGCGAGCGCATCACCCGTCACGGGGACCGGGCCCGCCGGGTGCGCGCCCAGACCTTCGACGCCTGGGCGTACGGGGTGCTCGTCCAAGGACGCCCGGACCGGGACTGGGCCACCACCCCCTTCGACGAGCGGATCAGGGCAGCGGCCGAAGCCGTCGAGGAGGGTGCGCTGGAGGCCGGTGACTCGGTCCCGCCCTCCCACGTGGTGGTCGACGAGGTGCAGGACCTGCTGGGTGACCGCCGGGAGCTGGTGGAAGCCCTGCTCGACCGCTACCAGGACAGCTGCGGTTTCACCGTGGTCGGTGACGTCGCCCAGTCCGTGTACGGCTTCCAGATCGAGGACCCGGCCGAGCGCAATGACGAGACCGGCCGGTTCTTCGAGTGGCTGCGCCGCTCGTACTCCGACGACCTCGTGGAGCTGCGTCTCACCGAGAACTTCCGGGCCGTCACCCCGGAGGCACGGGTCGCGCTGTCGCACGGCCCTCGGCTCCAGCAGGTTCGGGACGTGGACGAGGCCGCCACGCTCTACGAGGAACTGCGCGACCTCCTCCTGGACCCGGTGAACTCGCTGGGCGCTCTCGCCGACGAGTACACGCTGCAGGGTCTGCGGGACCTCGACGACACCTGCGCCGTCCTCACCCGCGACAACCGGCAGGCGCTGGTGGTCTCCCGGCTGCTCCATGAGCACGGCATCGAGCACCGGTTGCGTCGTCCCCTCGAGCAGCGGCCGGTACCCTACTGGGTGGCGGAGCTGCTGCGTCGTACCGAGGCGACCGGACTGTCCGAGGAGCGGTTCCGATCTTTGCTGGACCAGATCCCGTTGCCTTACGAGCCGAACGCGGGCGCCCTGTGGACGGTCCTGCGACGCGCGACCCGCTCACCCGGGCGGACCGCGCTCGATCTGGACCGGCTGCGCCGTCTGGTCGCCGACGGCCGCTTCCCCGACGACGCGGCCGACCCGGAGACGGCGCGGATCGTCGTCTCCACCGTGCACCGGGCCAAGGGGCTGGAGTTCGACCGCGTGATCGTCCTGGTTCCGCCGACCGTCGCGGAACTGCACAAGCGGTACGGCACCGAGGCGGATCTCCCGGCGGAGGCTCGCGCCCTGTACGTGGCGATGACCCGCGCCCGACAGGACCTCTATCACGTCGACTCCCCGGAGTTGCCGATCATCAAGAGGGCGGGGAACCGCAAGAACGGTCGGCGGTTCGTCGGCGGGTGGCGGTCGTACGACAGACTCGGCGTGGTGGCGGAGGCCGATGACGTCTGCCGGGACCAGCCGCCCGGACCCACCGCTGACGCCGTGGGGACGCAGTCCTACCTGCTGCGGGAGGTGGGCCCCGGCCAGGAGGTGCTGCTGCGCAAGCGCCACGATCTGCCGGCGGGCGAATCGCAGAGCCCCCCGTACGCGTTGCTCCACCGGGGGCGCGAGATCGGCGAGGCGTCGGAGCGGTTCCGGGAGGACCTGTTCCGCGTGCAGAAGGTGAGCCGGACGTGGGACCCGTGGTGGCCCGACGAGGTCCACGGTCTGCGGATCGACACCTTGGAGACGGTGACGGGCAGCGTCGCGGCCGGTGTCAACGCGAACCTCGGCGACCGAGGCGTCTGGATCGTGCCTCGGATCACCGGCATCGGCATGTTCCGACGGACTGACGGCAGTAAGGAGCAGGGCGCATGACGCACGGAGCGGATCGGCACTCCGAGCACTATCGGGTGCGGGACGAGGAACTTCTCGCGGGACTGCGCAGGGAACTGTTCGGCCCCACCGAGGACGCGGCTGCGGAGGACCGGACCGAGGTTCTCACCGACGACGCGCCGATCGACCGTTACCTGACCGGCGTGCTGTACCCACGTGCCTCGAGGGAGCGAAGGGCCGAGAACGCAGCCGAGCAGGACGGGTTGGACGCCGCACCCGTTCTCGCCCGGGAGGATGCCGAGGACTCCGGTGGCGCACAGGAAACGGCTGTCTCGGGCGACAAGCGTCCGTCCTCCATGGGGCTGACCTTCGCGGTCGACCCGGCCATAAGCGACACGATCGTGGTCTCGGCGCGCGCGGCCGTCTACGAACCCACCGACGCGGACGGCAACCCGGTCCCGGCGCGCCGCGCCGAGGCACGGACCGTCGCGGAACAGCGGGAACGGTGGAGGCGCAAGGAACTGCAGTTGCCCGAGCAGACCATCGACGTGACCGCCCCCACTCCGGGCGAGGTGATCGACCTCGTGCCGGACAAGGTCGCCCTGCACGTCATCGTCAGACGGCCCGATCAGGGCACCGGCACAGTGACCGTCACGGTCACCCTGATCAACAGACAGAAGGTCGGTGAGCGGGACCTCCAGGACGCCTTCGCCCTCTTCCAGTGCGGTCTGGTGGTGTGGGCCGGTGACGGCTCCAGCGCCTTCGTCGATCGCTCCGGAGCGACCTCGCACGATCCCGAGATCGCCACCAGTCGGTTGCTGCACCGCCATGCGCCGACCTTCGCCGTCGGTCACGGCTGCGCCGCGGCCTGGGACTGGGTACCGGCACCGATCGGCGTGGTCGACAGCAGCCTGGCCGCAGTGCCGGAGGTGCGCAGCGAGTTCGTACCGAGCGTCGAGGTGCTGCTGACCGACTCCAATCCGGAGATCGACAGCTCCTCGTTGTCGATGCTGGGGCTGGCGGAGAAACCCGACGCCGAGGTTCTGGCCGCACTTCAAGCGCTGGCGACGGGATACGAGGACTGGATCGCCCGTAAGTCGGCCGAGGCCCGCTCCTTGACGGGTGGCCCTTACGAGCGGCCCGCCCAGGACCAGGTGGAGGCCTGCCGCGAAGCCCTCGGCCGGATCCGCGAAGGCATCGAGCTGCTGCGGACCAAGCCCGACCTGATGCGAGCGTTCCGACTCGCCAACCGTGCCATGGCCGACCAGCGTGCGCGCAGCGCCTGGGTGAAGGACGGGCGCATCGGCAGCCCCGACCCGTCCGCAGGCCGTTGGCGCCCCTTCCAGATCGCCTTCCTGCTGCTCTGCCTGGCCGGTATCGACGACCCCGAGCACGACGACCGGGGCATCTCCGATCTCCTGTGGTTCCCGACCGGTGGTGGCAAGACCGAGGCCTATCTCGGTCTGATCGCCCTGACGTCCTTCCTGCGGCGTATCCGCAAGGGGGCGAGCGGCGGTGGCGTCACGGTGCTCATGCGCTACACGCTGCGGCTGCTCACTCTGCAGCAGTTCGAACGTGCGGCCATCCTGCTCTGTGCCATGGAGCACACGAGGAGGCACACGCCCGAACTGGGCGACGAGCCGTTCTCCGTCGGCATGTGGGTGGGACGCTCGGCCACGCCCAACACGCTGGCCGAGGCGGCTGCCCGGCTGGACGATCTGCGCGCCGACCTCGACAAGCGTCTCGCCACCGAGAATCCCGTCCAGTTGCACGCCTGCCCGTGGTGCGGGACCAGGCTCGACGCCCGGGACTACGAGGTCGACGAGGACGCCAAAAGGATGTTCATCCGCTGCCCCGGCGCGGATTGCGACTTCGCCGACGGACTCCCCGTCCACCTGATCGACGAGGCGGTGTACGACGCGCGCCCGACGTTGGTGATCGCCACCGTCGACAAGTTCGCCTCGATGCCGTGGCGCCCTGCGACCTCCGCGCTCTTCAACCGCGACGACCCGGACGACGACACGCCTCCCCCGGAACTCATCGTCCAGGACGAGCTCCACCTGATCTCGGGCCCTCTGGGCACGCTCACCGGCCTCTACGAGACCGCCGTCGACGCGCTGGCCGACCGGCCGAAGGTGATCGCCTCCACGGCGACCATCCGCCGCGCCGCCGATCAGGGCCGCCACCTCTTCGCTCGCGCGGTACGGCAGTTCCCGCCGGCTGGCCTGGACTCCCGTGACTCGTGGTTCGCGGTGGAGACTCCTCGCGAGGAGAAGGCGAGTCGTCGCTACGTCGGTCTCCTGGCCCCCGGCACCAGTCAGTCCACGCTTCTGATCCGTACGTACGCCACGTTGCTGCACCGGGCCATGCACGCGGACACCGACGACAAGGTGCGTGACGCCTACTGGAGCCTCATCGGGTACTTCAACAGCCTGCGGCTGCTCTCCGCGGCCGAGCTGCAGGTCCATGACGACGTGGTGGCCTATCTGGAGTTGCTCGGCGCACGCGAGGGCGTGGCCGTGCGTCAGGTGGCCAACTACTCGGAGCTGACCAGCCGGATCGACGCCAGCGAGATTCCCACGCGGCTGAAGGGCATCGAGAAGAGGCTCCCGGACGAGGACACGGTGGACGTCCTGCTGGCCACCAACATGATCGCGGTCGGTGTGGACGTCGACCGACTCGGGCTGATGGCCGTGATGGGTCAACCCCAGACGACCGCCGAATACATCCAGGCCACGAGCCGAGTGGGTCGTGCCCACCCCGGACTGGTGGCGGTCATGCTCAACTCGGCCCGTGCGCGCGACCGTTCCCACTACGAAACCTTCCAGCACTACCACTCGGCCCTCTATCGAGAGGTCGAGTCCACCTCCGTCACGCCGTTCTCCGCCCGAGCGCGCGAACGCGGACTGCACGCGGTGATCGTCGCCCTGGCTCGCATCCTGATCCTGGAGGCACGTCCGAACGAGGGTGCCGGGAGGGTCGATTCCTACGAGCACATCATTCGCGGCCGGATCAAATCCCTGCTCCTGAAGCGCGTCCAGGCGGTCACCCCGTCGGAGGTCGCGGCCGTGGAAAAGGGCTTCGACGAGTTCGTCGACCGGTGGTGCAAAGAGGCCGACACCCACAACGTGCTGCTGTTCGAACCGAGGCCGGGCAACCGTGCCCCTTCGCTCCTGAAGTCGTACGACGACGCCGAGGAGCACCAGGCGTGGCCCACGCTGTGGAGCCTGCGCGACGTCGACGCCGAGTCCGCCCTGTTCATGGAGGGAACCCGATGACCCCGCCCCCGAGCCGTCGCCGCCGGAGTGCGACGGACGGCACCGTTCCGGCCCGCAACCTCCCCCGCCGTGGAACGGTCCGCCGGGCCCAGGTGATCAACACGTACGGAGTCGGGTCGCTCATCGCCGTCGACCACGAGTCCTTCGTCGTCTCGGGCTTGGACGAGGCCGATCGCAGCTGGCGCAAGGACGAGTCGCCCGTCATTCATGAGCGGCGACTGGCCCGGCTGCTCGACGTCGACTTCTTCCGACTTCCGCCGGCGTCCGACGACAGCAGCAAGGACGGCCTTCGGGTCCGCCGTTTCCCACTGATGCACTCCTGTCCCGAATGCAACGATCTGCAGCCCCATCGGGACTTCGCCCCACCGGCCGGCAGAAGCGTCTGCGGGACGTGCGAGGTGGACCTGGTCCCCTCCCGTTTCGTCGTCGCCTGCGAAGCCGGGCACCTCGACGAGTTCCCTTACTGGCAGTGGGTGCACCGCTCGACCGACCGCGATTCCGCGAGGATCGGCCGGTGCGGCGGCAAACTCAGGATGCGCACGACCGGACGTACCTCGTCTCTGCGATCGGTCATCATCTCCTGCACCTGCGGTCAGGTGCCTGACGCCTCGATGGAGGGCTCCTTCCGCAGGAACGCGCTGAAGGACCTGCATCTCACCTGTCGAGGTGCCCGTCCGTGGCTCGGCTCCTCCGCGACGGACCCGGCGGGGTGCGGACTCCCGCTGCGCACCCTGCAGCGTGGTTCCTCCTCGGTGTGGCAGCCGGTACTGAAGTCGGCGCTCTCCATCCCCCCGTGGAGCAGCGGGCGAGCGGATCCGCTCGCGGAACACTGGCCGGCTCTGCGGCAGTACACGGACCCCGAGCACATTCGGATCTACCTCCAGGGAGCATTCCAGGGCAACTGTCCTCTTTCGCTGGAGGAGGTCGTGGCCCTGCTCGACGCGGAGCGCGAGGAGGACCCCGAGGTCGACAAGACCCCCACCTTCGACCACCGCTATCGCGCCCTCCGCAACAAGGAGTACGAGCGTCTGCGTTCGGGCAACGACGAGAGCGAACAGTCCCGTGACGAGCAGTTCGTCTGCGAGACCCCGCTCGGTGACCCGACCGTGCTCCAACCGCTCGGGATCGCCGGCCCGATGCTGGTGAAAAAGCTTCGTGAGGTGCGAGCCCTCAAGGCGTTCACCCGTCTCGTCGACGCGGAGTCGACGACCGACCCGAAGGAGATGCCGCTCACCGAGAAGCCACTGCGCTGGCTGCCGGCCATGGAGGTCCGAGGCGAAGGCGTGTTCCTGCGCCTGGACGAGAATCGCCTGGACGCATGGGAGAAGGCGCCGGCTGTGGCGGCCCGGGTCGAACGCATGCGGACCGCTCACCAACGGATGCTCGAACAGCGAGCAGACGACCCGAGCCGGGCGGTGTCCTCCCCTGCCACGCCCCGCATGGTGCTGTTGCACACCTTGGCCCACGTCCTCATCAACGAGTGGAGCCTGGAAGCCGGCTATCCGTCCGCCTCGTTGCGCGAACGCCTGTACGCCGCGGACGACATGGCCGGAATACTGATCTACACGGCGACGAGCGACTCCGCGGGGAGCCTCGGCGGCCTCGTCGCCCAGGGTGAACCGGAGGTTCTGGCCGGGACGGTGCATTCGGCGATCCGGCGAGCCGAGTGGTGCTCCTCCGACCCGCTCTGCATGGAGGCCGAGGCAGCCGGGTCGATCGGCACCAATCTCGCCGCCTGTCACGCGTGCGTGATGCTCCCGGAGACCAGCTGCGAGCACAACAACATCCTGTTGGACCGCGCATTGTTGGTCGGCACACCGGACGAGCCCTCCACGGGTTTCTTCCAGCAGGTGGCGGCAGGCTGAATCGTCCGTCATCCTCGCCCGACCGGCAGAGTCGCCTCGTAGCGGCTCTGCGCGCGGTCGAGCACCTCGTCCACGTCGCAGCCGTGGGCTCGGACCCAGCGGAGAAAGTCCGTGATGACGTCGATCACGGACTCCTCCGCCACCGCCCGACCCACCCTGCCGAAGCCGGGTTCATGGTTCCAGGTCCGTGGTCTCAACGTGGCATACAGGTGCAGCAGTGCCTCGGCCCGCGTCGCCGAAGGGTCCACCGCGGTGCCGGCCATTGATGTGAGCCCGGTGCCCAGTTCGCACCACGTGACCTTGTGGTCGTCGTACAGCTGCACCCCCCAGCGGTCGGTCAGCGCGTCGACGAGCGCCATCCCCCGCCCGCCCTCCTCGTCGACCTCCGCGTCCACAAGGGTGGGCAGGACCCGTGTGTCCGGGTCGTGCACCTCGACACGCAGTCGCCCGCCTTCCGCGGACAGTACGAGCGAGCCGGGACTACCGGTGCCGACGTGCGTGACGATGTTGGACACCAGCTCGCTGACGCAGAGCTGCGCTGTGTCGACCAGTTCGTCGAGCCCCCAAGCCACCAAGTGGGCCCGTACGGCACGGCGCAGGCGGGCGACTTCCTCGGGGAGCGCGGTGAAGCGCAGGTCCCATGACCTTCGCGTAGCTCGGTGTCCCTGACCCACGGTGACCTCTCCCGTCATGTGCGTTGGCGGTGCGCTCCCGAAGCGTGACCGTCGATCACTCTCCGTCGCTCCGTGACTCCAGAATGGGGTGATCCCGTCCCGCCGTGCAATGTGCAGGAAGGGATTCCCACTTCTGTGTGATTGGCAGGCGGGCCCTCTTGGCAGGAGACTGAACTCTCGCTACGCACCACGCGGTTGAGGGGAAGACATGGCGGGTTCACCGACGGCGCGTCGACGGCGGCTGTCGATCGAGCTGAAGAAGCTCCGGGAAGGGAGCGCCCTGACCTGCGCCCAGGTGGGGCAGGCGCTCGACTGGAGCGGCTCCAAGGTCAACCGCATGGAGACGGGCAGCGGCAGGGTCCAGCCCTCCGACGTGGACGCGTTGTGCCGGTTCTACGGCACGAGCGACGAGTTGCGCGAGTTCCTCAAGTCACTGGCCCGGGAGGCGAAGACACGCGGCTGGTGGCAGGTTCACGGCGCGGGCGTCCCCGAGTGGTTCAACATCTACATCGGCCTCGAACAGGACGCCTCGACGCTCCGCCAGTACCAGTGCGAGCTGCTGCCCGGCCTCATGCAGACCGAGGCGTATGCCCGCGAACTGCACACGACCGGCGCCCACATGTCCGCGGAGGACATCGACCGGGCCGTCCGCGTCCGCCTGGAGCGGCAGGAGATGCTGACGCGGAAGGACGCCCCCGACACCTGGTTCGTCGTGAACGAGGGTGCCGTGCGCAACGTCATCGGCGACCGGGAGCTGATGCGGGACCAGTTGGAACGAGTGCTCGACACGATGGCGCTGCCGAGCGTGACTCTCCAGGTTCTCCCGTTCGACTCGGGGACCTATCCGGTCACGGGCTCCTTCACCATGCTCGGCTTCCCGGCGCCGGAGGATCCGGACCTGGTGTACCGGGACGGCATCACGGATGCCGTCTACCTGGAGGGCGAGCACCATGTCCGGGAGTACACGCGGGCGTTCGACGGACTGCGCGCAGCGGCACTCAGTCCTCAGCGCTCCGCCCGACTCGTCGAATCCGTAGTGAAGGAGTACGCGAAGTGAGCGCCACGGCATCCCTCGGACCCGACGGCCCCTGGTTCAGGTCGTCGTACAGCAACGGCGCCGGCGGCGAATGCCTCGAATGTGCGATCACCCGCACAGCGGTCGGTGTCCGCGACTCCAAGAACCCGGAGATCGGAGCCATCGCGGTGAGCCACACCGCCTGGGCTCCGTTCGTACGGTCGGCCAGGCGAGCGATCTCCGTGGCCGCGCCGTAGCGCCTACTCTGGCAACCACCGTTGGCCGCACACCAGTTGCTGTCCTACGATGCCCCCGCCCGCGAGGCGCGCGGGTGGTGACGTCGGGGGGAACGGATGCTGGCCGAGGAGTACGGGTACCAGGTGTCACCGCGGCCCGCGGCGGACACGGTGGGGGTCCGGGCTCAGGTGGAGGAGTTCCGGAAGAGCGCGCAGCGCCGGGTACTGTGGTTGGCCTTGGGGTCGCTCGTCTTCCTCGGTGTCTTCTACGCGATCTTCCGGGAAGATCCCGTGATCGTGCTCATACCCCTGACGGCGATGGTGCTGGGCCTGCTGGCGGGCTACCGCTCGGCCTGTGTGAAGGCCCCGCGGAAGTTGCTGGACCTCCTGGAGGCCAGTCACTGGCAGGTCTGGCCGTGCCGTCTGGAGGAGATCGAGGGGAAGGCAGTACATCGGCGCGTGGTGCTGCTGGCCCCGGACAAGAGCGTCGCCGCCTCGTTCGTGGCGGTGGTCCCGCACAGCGTGTGGCTCGGGATGACCGACGGGCGGGGGGTGCTGTGGATCGCCGGTGATCTGCGGTTCCAGGGAGTCGCGGCCGTGCCCGGCGGCCGCCCGTTGTGGGTCATCGAACCGGAGAAGCCCGCACAGCGGTCGGCCGCGCCCGCGGCAGGGGGTGCCGGCGGGTCGGGCTTCGACGAGCTGGTGTCCGAGGCCCGTTCGGCGGTCGTGTGGAACATGCTGAACTGAACGGAACTGAACGGAACGGAACTCGACGCAGGCGGGACCTTTGTCGTCGTTCGGTGATCTCTTGGCGCAGGTGGGCGGCGCTGCGGCGCACGTGGCGGCATCGCTCAGCCGCCCGAGCGGTGTCGGCGTTCGGGTCACCGCTGTGCGGCCCCATGACGACAGTGATCTGCGCGCGCAGGGAGCGTCCCTGCTGGGCATGCCCTTGGAGCGCGACTATGCGGAGGCGGCCGTCGACTTCTCCATCCGTGGTGAAGTGGTGCGCGTCTTCGTCAATGCCCAGCAAGGGTTTGTGGGGCTCGCCGGACAACTCGCTCATGCGGTGCTGGACAGCGGCCAGGAGATCATGGGCAGCACGCCCTTTCCGCCCTGCCCAGGGCATGCGCATCCGATGACGGTCGGGGCCTCGGCGGGGCGTGTCTTCTGGTGCTGTCCTGGCGCTCCCGACACTGCGACAGCGGTCCTCGTGGAATCCGGCCGGGCCGGCCACCGGCGTTCCTCGGAGTGGCCTTCGGGCTCTGCGAGCGGTTGACGCCGGCCGATGCGACAGGCCGCCTGTCCCTACCGCAGCGTGATCCGTGCCGTCACCGGCACGTGGTCGCTTTTCGTCCTGGGCAGGGTGCGGATGGCGTGGACGGTGGCCGAGCGGGCCATCACCTGGTCGATGCGGGCGACGGGGAAGGCGGCCGGGAAGGAGAGGGCGAAGCCGCGGGGCGGGGTGGTGAGCCGGGAGGTGAGGGGCGTCAGGGCGCGGTCGTGGACCGTGGCGTTGAGGTCGCCCATGAGGATCACGTGCCGTACCGGCTCGGCGGCTACGGCGCTGCCCAGGCGGCGGGCGCTCTCGTCGCGCCAGGCGGAGGCGAGGCCGGTCGGGCGGATGCGGACCGACGGCAGGTGGACGACGTAGGCGGCGACGCGGCCGTGCGGGGTGCGGACCTCGGCGCGCAGGCCGCGGTTCCACGGCTCGGTGATGCCCCGGGGCTTGATGTCGAGGGCGCGGGCGCCGGTGAGGGGGTGCTTCGACCAGAGGCCGACGGTGCCCCTGACCTCGTGGTGCGGGTAGTCCGCCCGCAGCGCCTTCTCGTAGGCCGGGACGGCTTCCGGGAGCAGTTCCTGCAGGGCGATGAGGTCCGGCTCGGCGGCGGCCAGGGCGCGGGCCGTGGACGCCGGGTCGGGGTTCTCGTCGCTCACGTTGTGCTGGACGACCGTCAGATCGCGGGGCCCCGGGCTTCCGGCGGGCAGGAGCAGGCCGCCGAAGAGATGGGTCCAGGCGGCCGCCGGGAGCAGGAGGGCCACCAGGGCGAGGGCCGAGCGGCGGATCAGGGCCAGGACGAGCAACAGCGGCACGGCCAGGCCGAGCCAGGGCAGGAAGCTCTCCAGCAGACTCCCCAGGCGGCCCACCGAGTTGGGCACCACCCGGTGGAAGGTCAGGAGGCCTGCCGTCAGGACCGCGAGGGCCGCGAGGATCCGGCCGCGTGCCCGGAGGAGCCGCCCCCCGGCCCGGGCCGGTCCGCGGTCCCACATCGCCCGCAGGGTCCGGTCCCGCCCGGGTGTTCCGTCCGTTCCCTGCACGATGCGCGGCCCCTTGTCCGATCTCGATCACCAGGACGCGCGGGCTCGCACGCGTGGTTCCCGGGCGGGGAGGCCGGAGAGCGGGGCGGTCAGCCCAGGTCGCCGCGTTCCACGCAGAATTCGTTGCCCTCCGGGTCGGCCATCGTGACCCAGCCCCTGCCGTCCGGGCGGGTGTGGTCGGCCAGTTGGCGGGCGCCGAGGGACAGCGCCCGGGCCACTTCCTCGGCACGGGTGCGGCCGGCCGGCTTCAGGTCGAAGTGGACGCGGTTCTTGACCGCCTTGCCCTCCTCGACCCGGACGAACAGCAGGCCGGGTCCGCCGGCGGGGTCCTCGATCAGCGCCTCCGGGTCACCGGGCTTGTCGTCGTCGGACACCGGCTTGCCCAGCAGGGCACTCCAGAACTGGGCGAGGTCGTAGGGGTCACCCGTGCAGTCGAAGGTGATGTGGCGGATGGTGGGGTGCAACGGTCCTCCGGTGGTCGGACAGCGCGGTCCGGGCTCCGGGTTCGGAGCCCTCGGGGGTCCCGGGCGTTCCGGTCCCGGGCTCCTCGCACCGCAGCATGTCCCTTCACGGGGAGGGGCGTCGAACGGTTTTCGCGCGCGTGCGCCGTCGGACCGGCCCCGCAGTGCCCTCGCCCCCGGCCCCGGCCCTGCCCCGACCCGGCCCCGTACGGCGGCGCGCCGGATCCCGTCCCGCCGTCGCCGCCGTCCCGTCCCGGAGGGGTGCACGGAGAGGTACACGGAGGGGGTACGGACGGGACGGCGGCGGGCAGGCGGGTCCGGCGGCCGGAGGGGGTCCCACGGCCGGCGGGGTCGCGGGCGGACGCCCGGGCGTCACTCCGCCGGGGAGAGTTCCGCCCGGCCGAAGAGGAGGGCGTAGCCGGAGGGCAGCTGGTCCAGGATGCGGGTGATCAGGTCCTCTCCGGCCAGCGCCGGCAGGACGCTGAGGACCGAGCTGACGTCCCAGCGGGCCGTCGCCGACGTCGCGCCCTCGATGCGGGCGGCCACCGAGTCGACGAACTCCGCCGCCGTCAGCGGGCGGGTCGCCGGGATCTGGGAGGCGACCACGCGCGCGGCCTCCTCCGGCAGGGCGCGGGCCAGTTCGACCCGCTCGTCGCCGACGACGTGGCCGCCGAGGGCCGACAGGACGATACGGGTGACGCTCTCCGCCTCCGCCCTCGTCGCGTACTGGCCCGACTCGCGTACGGCCTCGACGAGTTCCAGCCAGCGTTCGTCGTCCCCGCGGCGCGGCGTACGGGCGGCACGGTCGGGGTGCGGGGCCGGGATCACCCGGTCCCGGTGCGAGAGCGCGGGCTTGTTCGGGGTCATCGTCGTCATGCTGCTTCGGACTCCTCTCCTGCTGAAGGCCTGCGGCGCCGCTACCGGAGACCGGCGGGCGCGGGGCCGCGTCCCGCGGCGGCCGTTCCGCGGGACGCGCTCGGACCGCGGTCAGCGGCCGATCTGCTTGCGTCCGCCGCCGCTGATCTGGATGCGGCGCGGCTTGGCCTGTTCGGCCACCGGGATGCGCAGGGTCAGGACGCCGGCGTCGTACGACGCGTCGATGCGCTCGGTGTCCAGGGTGTCGCCGAGGAAGAGCTGGCGGGTGAACGTGCCGGTGGGACGCTCTGCCACGAGGGTCTGCGCGTCCTCGGGGGCCGGGGAGCGGCGCTCGGCCCGCACGTTCAGGACATTGCGCTCGACGTCCAGCTCGACCGTCTCGGGGTCGATGCCGGGGAGGTCGAAGTGGACGAGGAACTCGTCACCCGCCCGGTACGCGTCCATCGGCATGGCGGCTGCACGGCCGGCCACTCCGTTCCCGAAGAACTGCTGCGCGAGGCGGTCGAGGTCGCGGAAGGGGTCGGTGCGCATGAGCATCACGGTCACTCCTTTCCTCGGGTTCGATCTCTGCGATGCCCGTACTTCTTATATAGCTCGGAGGAGGAAACTTGACAAGTGCCGACTCAACTACGGGCACCGGTAACCTCGGAGGTCAGTGAGACCGACCCCTTCGGGGGAGCACCGGGAGGCGGGCAGCATGGCGAGGATTCCCAGTTCAGTGGTGGCCGCGAGCGGGATCGTCGGCGGGTACGGGGTGGCCCGCTGGACGCGGCAGCGCCCGCTGGGCGGGGTCGTCCTCGCCGCCGCGGGGACGGCCGCGGCCCGGCAGTGGCAGCAGCGCGCCGGGGGTACGGCCGCGAGCGCGCTGACCGCCGCCTACGTCGCCGCCTTCG
>NZ_JAAGMD010000045.1 GCF_010548465.1 Streptomyces sp. SID14436
GCAGCGGGGCAGGTGCTCCGGCAGCATGGTGCGCTGCAACTCGTCCGCGATGTACGCCTCGCGGCCGTACAGCACCGCCTTGTCGATGCCGAGGGCGCTGTGCGTGGCGAGCTGGGCGGCGACCAGCAGGTCGTCCGCCTCGAACGGGATGCGTTCCGGGCCGCGCAGGAACAGCGCGGCGCCGATCACGCGCCGGCGCCCGCGCAGCGGCGCGAGGATCGCGCGCTGGCCGTCGGGCACGGCCGACTCGCCGTCCGGGCCGAGGAGTTCGGGCAGCGCGGCGCGCGCCGCGGGCGCGTCCGTGAACACCGGGCGGACCCCGCGCAGCACCTCGGCGAGCGCGCTGCCGGGCCGTACCGTGCACAGCTCCTCGCCGACCGAGTCCAGCTCGGACGGCTCCGGCTGCACCAGCGGCGCGAACCCCGCGCCCTCGGTGTCCCGTTCGGCCGGGATCCGGTCGCTGCGGCGCAGCCGCAGCACCAGCGGACCGGTGGGCCGCTCGTCACCGACCGGCAGCGGGTCCCGCAGGTAGACCAGGATCGCGTCGGAGAAGGTCGGCACGGTGGCCCGGCACAGCCCCATCACGATCTCGTCCAGATCGATGCCGCGGGCGATCCGCCGGGTCGCCGCGCCGACGAACCGCAGCCGGTCGCCGTCGCGCCGCATCGGCGTGGGCTTCCCGGGCGCGGTGACCTGACCGGTGCGCCGCTCC
>NZ_JAAGMD010000070.1 GCF_010548465.1 Streptomyces sp. SID14436
CCTGCGGCTACGGCGACCGGCGCGGCCTGCCCGCCGCCCCCGACCGGGTCGCCGTCGCCCCCGGGGCCCCCGCGCTCCTGGTGGCCCTGACCGCCGCCATCGGCGGGGACGTGCTCGTGCCGAAACCCTGCGCCGCCTGGTGGGTCCCGTACGCGCGCCTGCTGGGCCGCCCCGTCTTCCACGTGCCGACCCCGGCCGAGAACGGCGGCGTCCCCGACCCGTACGCCCTGCTGGAGACGGTGCGCAGGCTGCGCGCCGAGGGCGGCGACCCGCGGCTGCTCGTGCTGTCCGTCGCCGACGACCCCACGGCCACCGTCGCGCCGCCGGAACTGCTGCACGCCACCCTGGAGGCGGCCGTCGGCGAAGGGCTCCAGCTGGTCAGCGACGAGACCTGGCGCGACACCCTGCACGCCCCGCAGGACACCGTGCTGCTCAGCCCCGCCGAGATGCTGTCGGACCGGGTCACCGTCGTCACCGACCTGGCCGGTGCGCTGCTCCCGCCGGGCTGGCCGGCCGCGGTGGCCCGGTTCCCGGCGGGGGAGGACGGCCACGCGCTCCACGCGCGGGTGCTCGACGTGCTCACCGCCCTCGACGCGTGCGTCGCCGCCCCGGTCGCCGTCGCCGCCGGGTACGCGCTGTCCGAACCGGAACCGGTCACCGCGCGCGTCGCCGCCACGACCCGGCTGCACGCGCGGGT
>NZ_JAAGMD010000115.1 GCF_010548465.1 Streptomyces sp. SID14436
CATGGACGGCGACGCGGACCGGCGGCGGCGTCCGGCGGTGTGGAAGGCGTACGGCACCGGGCCGGCCGTCCTCGCGGGCGACGCGCTGTTCGCCCTGGCCGTGGAGACGCTCGCCGCCCGGCCCAGGGGCGCGGCCGGGGTGCGGACGCTGTCGGCGGCGCTGCGTGACCTGGTCGGCGGGCAGGCGGACGACCTGCTGTTCGCGTCCCGCCCCTGGACCGGGCCGGGGCGGGTGCGGCCCGAGGAGTACCGGCGCATG
>NZ_JAAGMD010000227.1 GCF_010548465.1 Streptomyces sp. SID14436
CGCGGCCGAGCCACCCCCACCGCCCGCCAGCTGCGGGAGGTCGGCGTCAGCGCGGACTCGCTCCGCGAGGTGACCGCCGTCGAGTTCCTGCGCGCCATGGACGGGGCGCGGGGCGAGGACTCCTACGACGTCCTCGTCCTCGCCCTGGTCGGCGGCGGGGTCCAGGCGATGCTGCACGGACTGGGCCGCGTCTGGCAGGACCGCGCCGAACGGCCCGTGGTCGTCACCGGATACGTCGGCGTCGTCTACGAGAAGCTCG
>NZ_JAAGMD010000253.1 GCF_010548465.1 Streptomyces sp. SID14436
CCGCCCACCGCCTCCGCCCCGCGCCAGCTGCGCTGGCTGCTGCGCCTGCACCGGCCGGCCGTGATCGCCTGGGCCGCCTTCACCGTCCTCGCCGCCGTCGCGCTGCTGTGGCTGGGCGGCCCGCTCACCTCCGACGCGGCGGCGGCCTGGAAGGACTACCGGGCCTGCGCCTTCGACGAGCGGTGCGCCTACGACCAGGACGCGATCCTGGCCCAGAAGGACCTGTACCGGCTCACGACGTACGCGCTGCTCACCGTGCCGCTCCTCGTCGCCGCCTGGGCCGGGGGCGCTGACCGGCCGCGAGGCGGAGTCGGGCACCGCCCGCCTCGGCTGGACCCAGGGCGTGTCCCCGGTCCGCTGGCTGGCCGCCCGGCTCACCCTGCCCGCCCTGCTGGTCACCGCCTCGACCGCGCTGCTCGCCGCACTGCACCGCTGGGCGTGGACCGCGGGCGACGGCCGCGTCGACACCGCCAAGCCCTGGTACGACGCCGCCACCTTCTACGCGGGCGGACTCCTCCCCGTGGCCCTGGCCCTGGCCGGACTGGCCGCCGGGGCCCTCGCCGGACTGCTCCTGGGCCGCTCCCTGCCCGCCCTGGCCGCGGGCGCCGCCGCCCTGGGCGCACTGTGGACCGCCCTGCACCACGCCCTGCCGCACCTGTGGCCCTCGGTCACCCGGGTCAGCGGCCCGGACGAGGGCCCGTCGGGCTCGGGCCTGTGGGTCAGGGAGGGCGTCCTCGTCGCCGGGGGCGAGCGGGCGGACGCCCCGTGCCTGAACGCGCTGGCACCGGGCTGCCGGGGCGAACTGGAGCAGCTCGGCGCCACCGGCTTCTACCGCGACTTCCACCCAGCCGCGCACTACTGGCCGCTCCAGCTGGTGGGCGCCGGCGTGCTGCTGCTCGTCACCGCCCTGCTGACCGTGGCCGCGTTCCGGCTGCTGCGCCGCCGCACGGCCTGAGCACCCGGCGCCCCGGGCCCGAGGGGATGGCCCGGGGCGGCGACGCCACGGGG
>NZ_JAAGMD010000283.1 GCF_010548465.1 Streptomyces sp. SID14436
CACCGCCGGGCCGGTGCCCGGCGCCGCCCAGACGCTGGGCGCCGACCGGCCCTCGGCGCACCTGCTCCAGGCCCTCGGGCGGGACCTGGAACTGACCTCGGCCCAGGCGTCCGAACGCCTGGTCAACGAGGCGGAGGCGGGCACCCGGGCAGGTGTCCTGCGCGCCTCCCTCGGCGACCGGTTCGCCGGCGCCTGGGTGCGCGGCGCCACCTCCGGCGAGCTCACGGTCGCCACCACCGACGCGGCGGACGTCCCCGCCATCCAGGAGCAGGGCGCCAGGGCCGCGGTCGTCGGCCGGACCCTGGCCGACCTCACGGCGGCCAAGGACAGGCTGGACGCGGCCGCCGCCGGCCGGGACACCGCCGACACCCCGCTGTGGTACGTCGACGTCACCGCGAACCGGGTCGTCGTGGAGGCGCTCGACGAGGCCGCGGGCACCGCCTTCGTGGCGGCCGCCGGGCTCGCCGGGCAGGACGTGGACGTCCGGGTCGCCGAGCAGCGGCCGCGCCTGCTGGCGGACATCACCGGCGGCGACGCCTTCTACATCGACGACTCGGCCCGCTGCTCGGTCGGGTTCTCCGTCACCGCGGACGAACAGCCCGGCTTCGTCACCGCCGGGCACTGCGGCGACCCCGGAGACACGACGACCGGGTTCGACCGGACCGCGCAGGGCACCTTCGAGGCGTCCACCTTCCCCGGCAAGGACATGGCCTGGGTGGCCACCAACGACCAGTGGACGGCCACGCCCGGCGTCAAGGCTCAGGACGGCGAGGTCGTCGAGGTCACCGGCTCGGTGCAGGCCCTGGTCGGGGCGTCCGTGTGCCGTTCCGGCTCGACCACGGGATGGCACTGCGGCACCATCGAGCAGCACGACACGAGCGTCAGCTACGCGGAGGGCCGGGTCGACGGACTGACCCGGACCACGGTGTGCGCCGAGCCCGGCGACTCCGGCGGCCCCTACCTCGCCGGCTCCCAGGCGCAGGGCGTCACCTCCGGCGGCTCCGGTGACTGCACCAGCGGCGGCACGACGTTCTACCAGCCGGTGAACCCGATCCTCGCCGACTTCGGGCTCACCCTGACCACCGCCGCCGGGCAGGCGGTCGCCCCGCTCCCCCAGGACGGCGACCCGCAGGCGTGGACGGCCGGCCGGGTCTACGAGGCCGGCGCCACGGTGACCCGGGACGGCGTCAGCTACCGGTGCCTGCAGAGCCACCAGGCGCAGAGCGCGTGGGCACCCGCCGGTACCCCGGCCCTGTGGCAGCGCGTCTGACACCGTTTCCGACGGCGCGCTCCGGCGCCGGCGGCGGCCCCGGTGCCGCGGCC
>NZ_JAAGMD010000312.1 GCF_010548465.1 Streptomyces sp. SID14436
GCGCGGCTCGCCCGCCACGCCCGGCAGGGGCACGGGCCGCCGGGCGACCAGGCGGCCGGTCTCGCGGTGCCCGCACCGCGCGCAGGCCGGCGCGTTCTCGGGGACGTACGGGGAGGGCACGACGGTGTTGTCCCGGTGGAAGTACTCCCACTCGTCCCCGTGACCGTCCAGATAGCGCTGGACGTCGTAGTCCACGCTCCAGCGGTGCCCGCACGCACCGCAGGTGAATGCCACGCGTTCGACGGCGAGTTCGGTGATCACGTCGGAACACCTCCTGAGCCTGCGGAGCCTTCCTCCACCTTGCCCCCGGGGCCCGCCCCACCGCCACACCTCCCGGCGCCCGGTCCGCACCGGCCCGCCGCACCGGCCACCCGTACGGTGCAGCATTCCGCGTCACCTGCGGGAACGGCCCGACAGAATCGCTCCCAGGTGGGCCGGACGTGCCCGACGCCCCACGGCGCCGCGCGCGGACGACGGCCCGGCCACGACGTCCGACAGGGAGCCGGCCGACACGATGAACAGGACCAGCAAGCAAGCCGCCGCGGGACTCGCCGCGGCCGCGATGGCCGCGGGC
>NZ_JAAGMD010000363.1 GCF_010548465.1 Streptomyces sp. SID14436
CCCGCAGCGCCCGTCCCGGAGCCGGCCGACGACGCCCACGACTCCGGCTCCCCGGAGTCAGCCGACGGCGCCCCGAACTCCCGCGCCCCGGAACCCACCGGCAGCGCCCCGAACTCCCGCGCCCCAGAACCCACCGGCAGCTCCCACGACTCCCGCACCCCGGCCCCCACCCCCCGGACAGCACCCCCTCCCCCCACCCCGGACCCGTCCGCCGGTGTGCCGGCGCTGGTCAGTGGCCCCCGGCGGCCCGGCGCGGCCCGGCCCGGTGTCCGCCCCTGGTACCGCCGCAAGCGCGTGGCCGTCGTCGGGGCCGTGGCCTGCGCGGTGCTGACGACCGTGGGGACGCTGGCCGCGCTGCCGGACGGGCGGCGGGCCTC
>NZ_JAAGMD010000411.1 GCF_010548465.1 Streptomyces sp. SID14436
GCCGGACGGCCGCTGGTGGAACGGGCCGGGCTGGACGACGCGCCCGCGCGTGCCCTCGCCCGCCTGGAGGCGGACCCCCTGCTGCCCGCCGCCGGGGTGCGGGTCCTGGACCTCACCCGGGTCATCGCCGGCCCCGTCGCCACGCGCGTGCTCGGCCTGCTCGGCGCGGACGTCCTGCGGGTGGACCCGCCCGGGCTGCCCGAACTCCCCGACCAGCACGCCGACACCGGCTTCGGGAAGCGGTCGGCGCGGCTCGACCTGACGTCCGGCCGGGAGACGTTCGAGGAGCTGCTCGCGGGCGCCGACGTCGTCGTCACCGGGTACCGCCCCGGGGCCCTCGACCGCTTCGGGCTGGGTCCCCGGGCCCTGGCCGAACGGCGGCCGGGCATCGTGGTGGCGCAGTTGTCGGCGTGGGGCGCGTACGGGCCGTGGGGGGACCGGCGGGGCTTCGACAGCCTCGTGCAGGTCGCCACCGGCATCGCGGCGGCCGAGGGCACCGGGGAGCGCCCGGGCGCGCTGCCGGCGCAGGCGCTCGACCACGGCACGGGGTATCTGCTCGCGGCGGCCGTGCTGCGGGCCCTGACGGACCGTTCGGACACGGGCGGCAGCCGCTCGGTCCGGGTGGCGCTGGCCCGCACCGCGCAGT
>NZ_JAAGMD010000467.1 GCF_010548465.1 Streptomyces sp. SID14436
GGCGGACCGGCCGGGGCTCGCCGGGGTGGCGGACCGGCCGGGGGCGGCCGGGGGCGGGGTCAGCGCGGGGCGAGGCCGTAGAGCGCGTAGTCGACGAGGGTGTCGGTGTACTCGTGGCTGATCGGGCCGCTGTACTGGAGCCAGCGCTGGGCGAGCGGGGCGACGAAGAGTTCCAGGGCGATGCGCGGGTCGACGTCGGGGCGGACCTGTCCGGCCTCCTGCGCGGAGCGCAGCCGCTCGATGTAGAGCTGGAGCTGGGGTTCGAGCAGCTGGGAGACGAACCTGCGGCCCAGCTCCTCGTTCACGACGCCCTCGGCGGCCAGGGCGCGGGACGGCGCCTCGAAGGTGGGGTCGTGCAGTTCGTCGACGGTGGCGCGCAGGACCGCCTTCAGATCGGCGGCGACGTCCCCGGTGTCCGGGATGCCCTGCGGTTGCGGGTCCTCGGAGGCGGCGCGGGCGGCCTGCTGGCTCAGGTCCAGGAAGGCCTCCAGGAGCACGTCCGCCTTCGACGGCCACCAGCGGTAGATCGTCTGCTTCCCGACGCCGGCGCGGGCCGCGATGCCCTCGATGGTGGTGCGGGGATAGCCGACCTCGGAGACCAGGGCGAGGGCGGCGTCGTAGATGGCCCGCCGGGAGCGCTGGCTGCGGCGGGTGGAGTCGGGTGCGGTGCGCGGGGTCTGGTTCGAGGACATGTCTCGAATTTATCAGGTTGACAAGACGCTCCGTCTCGCCTGACACTGATGAGGCCGAAGCGAGACGAGACGTCTCGTCACCGAGAGGGAGGAAACACCATGACCCGTGGTGGAGGAAACATGCTGGGCGTCGGAGGCACTCGCCGGAACCTGGGCCGCAGGGCCCTGCGCGGCGGCGGGAACGGAGGACGCGTCGGCGGCGGCGTCGACCCGCAGGCCCAGAAGCGCGAACTGCTGCGCAAGCTGCAGGAGAAGCGGCAGGGGCAGGGACAGGGGCCGGGCCAGTGGACGGCGCCGGCGACGGCGACGGCGAGGCAGCAGGACGGAAGGAAGGAACAGCAGAGCGGGAAAGGGCGGGTGAGCGGGAAACACCGGGAGGGCGGCCGGTGAACCCGAGGAGCGGGGACGCCTGCGCCGGGCGACGGGCGCCTGCGCCCGGGGTGTGGGTGCCTACGCCGGGAAGGGCGGGCGCCTGCGCCCGGGGTGTGGGTGCCTACGCCGGGAAGGGCGGGCGCCTGCGCCCGGGGTGCGGGTGCCTACGCCTGGGCCGGGGGCGGGGGCGGCCAGGGGTCGCCCCAGTCGGTGTCCCGGGCCGCCCGGTACTGATCGCCGTGGCGCTTGGTGACCGTGGCACGGCGCAAGGACGGGGGCGCCTCGCACAGGTCGAGGAGGACCTGGCCCTTGCGGATCTGCGGTCTGCGCACGACCCGGGAGGCGGCCGGCACGGCCGGCAGGCGGGTCGCGGCGACGTAGCTGAACTTCTCGTCCTCGTAGGCGAGAGAGCCGCCCTTGACCTGGCGGTGCAGCGAGGAGCGGCTGACCCTGGCCGAGAAGTGGCACCAGTCCGTGCCGGGCACGATGGGGCAGGCGTCGCTGTGCGGGCAGGGGGCGGCGACCCGGAAGCCGGCGGAGATCAGCCGGTCGCGGGCCTCGATCACCCGCGCGTATCCGTCGGGGGTGCCGGGCTCGACGATCACGACGGTGCGGGCGGCCCCGGCGGCCGCGTCGACGAGGGCCGCTCGGTCCGCCTCCGTCAGTTCGTTGAGGACGTAGGAAACCGTCACGAGATCGGTGCTCTCCAACGTGAGCGCCGCTCCGATACGCGAGCGCTGCCAGCGGACGCCCTTGAGAGCGGGGTGGGACGCGGCGAGCTCCCGCCCGACGGCGAGGGCGGGTTCGGCCCAGTCCAGGACCGTCACCGGCCGCTCCCCGCCCCAGGTCGCGTTCACCGCCCAGGCGGCGGCACCGGTGCCGCCGCCGACGTCCAGATGGTCGCCGGGCGCCCAGTCGGGAACGGTGTCCGCGAACGCCTCCAGCGCCGACCGCACCGCCTCGAACGTCGCGGGCATCCGGTACGCGGCGTAGGCCGCCACGTCGGCCCGGTCCCGCAGGATGGGCGCTCCGGTGGGGGTCGCTCCCCGGTAGGTGGAGATCAGCCGCTCGACGGCCTGCGCGGCCTGCCGGGGCGGCAGCCCGTCCAGCAGCCCGGCGAGGGCGGAGCGCAGGGTGTCGGCGGGGGTGAGGGGGGCGGGGGCGTTCACCCGGCGAGTCTATGCGGCGGGCGCGGCCGGTCCGGTCCGGGAGGCCGGGGGCTGCGCGGACGGGCCCTCGGCGGGCTCGCGACTCGCTCTCGCGCCCCGTACCCCGCACGTCGCGAGGCCGCTCCCCCGCGCCGCGACGCGCCCGTTCACGGCACCGCCGTCACCGGCCCGCCGTCACCGGCTCGCCGTCACATCACCACCGTCACCGGCCCCGCACCGCCCGCGCCAGGCGGGAGGCCGCGCGTGCCCGGGGCCCGTTGTCCGGGGTGGGGCGGCGGCGCGGGTGGACGGTGTTGGCGAGCAGGACCAGGAAGGTGTCCGTCGCCCGGTCCAGGACGAGGGACGTGCCGGTGAAGCCGGTGTGGCCCGCCGCGCCCCGGCCCGCGAGGTCCCCCATGAACCACCGCTGGT
The DNA here is from genome assembly GCF_010548465.1 of Streptomyces sp. SID14436. Taxonomy (GTDB): domain Bacteria; phylum Actinomycetota; class Actinomycetes; order Streptomycetales; family Streptomycetaceae; genus Streptomyces. The sequence continues at coordinate 2,645 of NZ_JAAGMD010000467.1, forward strand.
CCAGGGCGAATCCCAGGCCCGGCGGCGTGAACAGCAGGTCCACGAAGTCGGGGCCGAGGATGCGGGCGGGCCCGTAGGAGCCGCCGGCCAGCAGGGCCCGGCAGAAGACGGCCAGGTCGTGGCCGGTGGAGAACAGTCCGGCGTGGCCGGCGACCCCGCCCAGCGCCCAGGCGTTCTCGTCGTGCACCTCGCCCCGCACCAGTCCGCGGTCCGCCTTCCCCCACGGCCGCCGCTGGTCCTCGGTGGCCGCCGCGCCGGGGCAGGGCCCGAAGTCCGTGGCCGTCATCCCCAGGGGCCGGGTGATCCCGTCGTGGACGAGGGTGTCGAGGGGGCGGCCGGTGAGGCGTTCCAGGAGGTGCTGGAGCAGCAGCATGTTCAGGTCGGAGTAGCAGTACGTGCCGGGCACCCCGACGGGCTGCTCGGCGCGGAGCAGCGCCAGCCGTTCCGCGTCGTCGGCGCAGTCGTACAGCGGGAGTTCGGGCCGCAGCCCGGAGGTGTGGGTGAGCAGCTGGCGGACGGTGACGCCGTGCCGGGCGGCGCCGGTGAAGTCCGGGAGGTAGGCGCCCACCCGGGCGTCGATGCCGAGGGTGCCGCGTTCGATCTGCTGCACGGCAGCCACCGAGGTGAACAGCTTGGTGAGAGACGCGAGGTCGAACGGGGTGTCCACGGTCATCGGGACGCGTTCGGCCGGGGGCAGTTCCACCCCGGCGTCCGTCTCCTCGTCGTAGGCGGCGAACCGCACGGCCCAGCCCGCGGCCTCCCGCACCACGAGCACCGGGCCGCGGCCGGCGAACACGACGGCGCCCGCCGCCCAGGGGCGTTCACCGGTGGTGGCCTCGTGGATCTCCCGGACCAGGTGCCCGAGTTCGCCGACATCGAGCCCGGCCCGCTCCGCTGTGCCGTGGCGCAGTCTCGGTGCGCTCAGTGCCCTTCCTCCGCCCTCTGGCCCTCGCTCGCGCGCAGCGTACCGGGCTGCTCCGCGCCCCCCGTGCCGCCGTCCGCTCCGGCGCGTGCGCGCCCCCGTCCCGGGCGGCACAGTGTCACGAAGCAGGCCATCGCGACCAGCGCGGCGCCCAGTTGGACGACGGCCATGGGGACGGCACTGTCCTCGCCGGCGATCCCGACCAGCGGGGAGGCGATCGCGCCGATGAGGAAGGAGGACGTACCGAGCAGCGCGGACGCGGACCCGGCGGCGTACCGGGTGCGCATCAGCGCGAGCGCCTGGGTGTTGGGCAGCGTGATGCCCATCGCCGACATCAGCACGAACAGCGCCACCGCGACCGGCCCGAGCCCGACCTCGCCGAACACGCCGACCGACATCAGCAGCAGTGCCGTCGCCGCGAGGATGACGATCGACAGGCCGAGGGCGAGCACCTTGTCGAGGCTCACCCGGCCGACGAGCACCTTGCCGTTGATCTGGCCGACGAGCACCAGTCCCACCGAGTTCAGCCCGAACAGCAGGCTGAACGTCTGCGGGGAGGCGCCGTGGATCTCCTGCACGACGAACGGGGAGGCGGCGATGTAGGCGAACAGGGCGGCGAACGCGAACCCGCCGGCGAGGAGGTAGCCGGTGAACGGGCGGTCCGCGAGCAGTCGGCGCATCGCGCCGAACGTCTCCCGGACCCCGCCGGTGTGCCGCTCCGCGGGCGGCAGCGTCTCCGGCAGCTTCGCCCAGACCACCACCGCCAGCACCGCGCCCAGCACGGCGAGGACGAGGAACACGCCGCGCCAGTCGGTCACCCGCAGCACCTGCCCGCCGACCAGCGGCGCCACGACCGGTGCCACCCCGGAGATCAGCATCAGGGTGGAGAAGAAGCGGGCCACGGCCACGCCCTCGTACAGGTCACGGACCACCGCCCGCGCGATGACGATGCCGGCGGCCCCCGCGAGCCCCTGGACCAGCCGGAAGGCGATGAGGAGTTCCACCGTGGGCGCGAACGCGCACACCGCCGTGGCCACCACGTAGGCGACGAGACCCACCAGCAGCGGGCGCCGCCGCCCCAGCCGGTCGCTCAACGGCCCCACCAGCAACTGGCCCAGGGCCATGCCGGCCAGGCAGGCGGTGAGCGTGAGCTGCACGGTGGAGGCGGGCGCGTGCAGGGACCGGGTGACCTCGGGCAGCGCGGGGAGGTACATGTCCATCGCCAGCGGGGCGGTGGCGGTCAGGCTGCCGAGGATGAAGGTCACCAGCAGCCGCGCCCGGCCCGCCGGCCCCCGCAGGGCCGAGGCACGCGGGTCGACGTCGGCCCGCGCGCGGGCGTCTTCGGTGCGGGCGTCGTCGGCGCGGGCGTCCTTGACGCGGACGTCACCGGTGCGGGCGTCGTCGGTGAGGGCGTCGCCGGTGCGGACGCC
>NZ_JAAGMD010000525.1 GCF_010548465.1 Streptomyces sp. SID14436
GCCCGCGTCGAGGGCGGCGACCAGGACCCGCAGCGCGGGGTCCGGCCCGGCGGTGTCCGCGGCAAGGCGCAGGGCGAGCTCCTCGATCCCGGTCGCGGGATCGGCGGCGGCCCGCACCCGCGCGGTGAGCCGGCGCACCTCGGCGGCGCCCCACAGGTCCGTGAGGTCGACCCGCCGGTCACGCAGTTCGTGGGCGGGGACGCCGAGCAGGGCGGGAGCGGTCCCGGGCCCGAAGCGGAGGCCGGCCCAGGTGCTGGGTTCGCCCCCGGTGAGGTGGGCCCGGGTGTCGGGGCCGGCGACCAGCAGGCGGCCCTCGTGCCAGAGCAGGTCCATGCAGCCGTCGGGCAGCACCCGGCCACTGTTCGTGTCACCGGTGAGGGTGTTGGTCCACAGAGCCGCACCCGGCAGCCGCGACGCCCGTTCGCGGTACACGTGCACCACCTCCCGCTCGCCGTTCACCCTACGCGCCGGGCGCGCCCCGGACCTGCCGTTCCCGGCGGCACCCGGCACGCCTCGGCCCCACCCGGACCGGGGAGGACACCGGCCCGCCGGCCCTGCGGACGCCTCACGAGATCGCCCCCGCCGGCCCTGCGGACGCCTCACGGGACCGCACCTGCCGTCCGGTCCGGGCCCCGCCCACGCCCCGGGCCGACGGCACGCCACGCCGGACCCACGGCAAGCCGCACCGCG
>NZ_JAAGMD010000552.1 GCF_010548465.1 Streptomyces sp. SID14436
GCGCGGGCAGCGCGGCCAGCAGCGGCCACTGCAGCAGGTAGCCGGCGCCGGGCAGCAGCAGGGTCAGCACCGTCAGCAGCAGGCCGGCGAACAGCAGCACGCCCGCCGCGACCTCCGCCGGGCGCAGCCGGCGCAGCAGCCGGGCCGTGGCCAGCAGGACGCCGCCGGTGACCGCGCCGAACGCCGCCACGAACCAGCCGCCGTCGTA
>NZ_JAAGMD010000620.1 GCF_010548465.1 Streptomyces sp. SID14436
CTCCGCGAGGCGGCCGGCGGCGTCCCCCACCTGCTGTGCGTGGACGACGCGCACCTGTGGGACCCGGCCTCGCGCGCCGCCCTCGGGGAGGCCGCCGCACGCGTCCACGCGGCCCCGGGCGGGACCGGGATGCTCCTGGCCGTGCCCGGCCACCTCCCCACCGTCCCCGAACTGGCCGGGCTCCCCGCCCTGCACCTCGCACCGCTCGCCCCGGCCGACGCGGCGGCCCTGCTGGACGACGCGACCGACGGCACCGTCGACCCGGGCGTGCGGACCCGACTCGTCACCGAGGCGGACGGCAACCCCGCCCTGCTGCTCGCCCTGGCCCACCGCCTGTCCCCGGCCCAGCTGCGGGGACACCGCGAGCTGCCCGGGCCGGCGGCCGACGCGGACGTCCTCACCTCCGTCGTCGGCGGCCACCTGACCGGACTGACACCGGACCACACCGACCTGCTGCTGACGGCGGCGGCCGCCCTGCGGGCCACCGGCGAACCCGACGCCGACGCGGACCTCGTACGCCGGGCCGTACGCGACCTGCACCCGCGCCCGGCCCGGACGGCGTCGCCGTTCCTCGCCGGCGCGGAAGGCCGGCTGCGCTTCCGCAGCCCGCTGCTCGGCCGCGCCGTGTACGCCACCGCCCCGTCC
>NZ_JAAGMD010000648.1 GCF_010548465.1 Streptomyces sp. SID14436
GACGCGGCCCTCGGGGCCGTCCGGGATCTCGGTGTGGATCTCGACGGGTCCGGCGGCGACCGGCCGCGCCTCGCCGCCGGTGCCGTCGGCGGGCACGATGCTCGCGCGGGCGACCTCGCGGTCGACCCGCCACAGCGCGCCGCCCGCCTGCTGGCTGAGCCGGCTCAGTCCGGGGGTGGCGTCCAGGACGCGGGCGACCTCGCGGGGCGCGCCGCGGTGGACCATGACGTAACGGACGGCGAAACCGCCGAGCTGGTCGGCCTGGTCCGCGCCGGATCCGGCGACGAGGTTGGCGACGACCTTGTCGAGGGTGCCGTTGCCGCCGTCGACGGCGGCGGTCTCGGCGTCCCCCATGCGGGCGCCGGAGCCGCGGACCAGCATGTAGCGGACCTGGGCCGCGGAGTCGCTGTCCAGGACGAGGGTGCGGGCCTGGTCGCGGGTGCCGCTCTCCTCGGCGACGAACGCCGGGACCTGGACGGGGTCGCGCCGCTGAAGCGGTCCGTCGGCGCCGCGGATCATCCAGCCGGCGGCGAGGAGCACGGGGCCGACCGCGCAGGCGAGGGCGATCAGGGCGGCGACCGGCTGGCGCCAGCCGAAGCTCTGCTCGGCGACCCGCGCGCGGGCCCCGTCGGCGCCAAGCGTGGCGGCGGCCAGCAGGGCGAGGCCGTAGACCAGGGTGGCGGGGCCGGCCCAGGCCGAGTCGTTGGACAGCACCGCGAAGACGAGGCCCGCCAGGGCCGCCGCCCAGGCCGTCCGGATGCCCAGGTGGCGCTCGGAGCGCAGCAGGGCGGCAAGGGCGGCGAGCACGACGCCGATCAGCATCAGGCCGCTGACGGTGCCGGGGCCGCCCGGGTTCGCGCCCAGCAGGTCGAGGGCGGACGCGGTGGACGGTTCGTACGCGAGGCCCGCCTCCCGGAAGAACCCGAAGGGCAGCAGGGACAGCGACCAGGGGGCGAGGACCAGCAGGGGCGCGCCCAGCTGCGCCAGGAAACGGGGCCCGTAGGCGGCGAGGTCGCGGCGGCGCAGGGCGAGGACGCCGAGGCCGAGGACCAGGGCGACGGGCCACACGATCGGGGTGAAGGCGGTGGCGAGCGTCAGCAGCAGGGCGTACGCCCAGGTGGCACGCCAGCTGCCGCGGGTGTCCTCGGGGGCGGTGAGGCCGGCGGCGGCGACGCCCGCGCGGGCGATCAGCGGCAGCAGGACGGCGAGGACGGCGGTGCCGATGCGGCCGCCGGCCAGCGCGCCGGTGGCGGCGGGCAGGAAGGCGTAGGCGACGGCCGCCCAGGCGCGCAGCAGCCGGGACTCGACCAGCGGGCGGGAGGCGAAGTACGCGGTGAAGCCGGCCAGCGGGACCGAGCCGACGAGCAGGAGGGTGACGGTGAGGCCGGTCGAGCCGAGCAGCAGGGTCGCGAGGGCGGCCAGCACGGCGAGGTAGGGCGGCGCGGAGCCGGTGCCGCCGGTGCCCACGGCGTGCCAGGCGTCGGTGTAGCGGGCCCACAGGTCGCCGGCGCCGGCGGGGGCCGGGAGCAGGGCGCCGCCGGCCAGGGCGCCGCCGCCGAGGAGCTGGCGGCAGGCGGTGAGGGAGACGAGCAGCAGCACCAGGAACAGCACCGGGCCGGGTTTGCGGGCGATGCGCTTGAGCCGGGCGAACTGCTCGACCTCCAGGAAGTCGGCGTCGTCGCCGCCCGGCCCGGACTCGACGGCGCCGCCGTGCCGTCCGGCGCCCGAGGTGGCCTCGGGGTCGGAGCGGCCGACG
>NZ_JAAGMD010000696.1 GCF_010548465.1 Streptomyces sp. SID14436
CTCCTCGCAGCGCACGGCCAGTTCGGCCAGCTCGGCGGCCGCCTCGTCCACCGACGCCTGCACCTCCAGCAGGCTGGGGGCCCCGGCCGACCCGCCCTGCGCGAAGTGCGCGCCGAGCAGATCGCCCTCGGCGGTCACGGCGGTCAGCCCGGGCCGGGCGTACACCAGCTGCTCGGCGTCCTCCAGGGTGCCGACGACGACGATCCCGCGCAGCAGCCGGCGCACGGCGGGCATCAGCTCGTCCGGGCCGCGCAC
>NZ_JAAGMD010000722.1 GCF_010548465.1 Streptomyces sp. SID14436
CCCGGATCGTGGCCGCCTCCCGCAGCCCCTTCCCCGCCGGCCCCGACGGCCTCGGCGACACCGGGCCCGAGCGACTCGCCGACCTGTCCGGCAGGGCCGGCCGCCCCCTGGTGATCCTGCTCGACGGCCCCGAGGAGATGCCCCCCGCCCTGGCCCACCGGCTCGCCGAGTGGACCGACGGCACGGCCCGCTGGCTGCGCCGCACGGGCATCCGCCTGGTGCTGGCCTGCCGCCCCGAGTACTGGGAGAGCGCGGCGGCCCGCTTCCCGGCCGGGCTGCTGCACCCGGCGGACGACCCCGTGGACCCCGCAGACGGAACGCCCG
>NZ_JAAGMD010000763.1 GCF_010548465.1 Streptomyces sp. SID14436
CCGGGCCGGCGGCCGCGGCGAGGGCGGCGGTCAGCCGAGCGCCGGGCGCGCCCACGACGTCGTCCAGCCGGGCGGACGCCCAGCCGAAGCGCAGGTACCGGGGGGACTTGTGCCCCACCATCGCGTCCAGGGTGTTGACCGCCCGGAAGCCGAGCAGCCCGGGCACCCCGGCCGCGGCGCCCCAGACGAGGGCGCCCACCACGGCGTCGGAGGTGTTCTCG
>NZ_JAAGMD010000870.1 GCF_010548465.1 Streptomyces sp. SID14436
CGGTCCGGCGGACGCGGCGGAACCGGGCGCCGGCGTCGCGTCGTCCGTGCCGGCCGTGTTCTCCGTGTCCTTGACGGGCTTGCGCACGACGACCGGCGGAATGGGCCGGGATCCGGGGATGTTGATCCGGATCCGGGTCGTCAGCGTGGTCTCGGTCTTGCGTTCCTCCGGCCGCGCGGCCGAACGGCCGGCGTCCGTACCCTCGTCCGGGATCGCCGGGATCCCGTAGGGCGGGGTGCCCGACGGGTAGGCGGCCGCGCCGCGCCCGTCGGGCCCGGTGGACGGAGTGTCAGTTTCACGACTCAAGGCAGGTTCTCCCGGTTGGCTCCGCCGCCCGTCTCGACCTCACGACGGAGGTCCCCCCGGCTCGGGCGAAGCCGAGTTCGGGGGAGGCTCGGCGGCGCGCACCACCATACTGGCCACATCCGGCCGGTTTCCCACGACCGCTGGGGAAACCCACACCGGACCCGCACGCCCGTGAAACGGCGAAGGAGTACGTCACTTGCCACGTCGCGCGGGACCGCCGCCCGGTTGCCGCCCCGCGCCCAGGGTGGCGCAGATCACAGCGACGGCGATGCCGCCGAGCAGGAAGAGGTAGGAGCCGCTTCCCGCGGCGAACAGGAAGTCGCCCTCGGGGCGGCTGGCGGTGAGCAGGATGACGGTCAGGGTCCAGCCCGCGGCGGCACTGACCGCCCCGCCCCGGGAGCCCATGGCCCGGGCCGCGCCCAGGCACAGCCCGGCCTCCCCGGCGAGGGCCAGCAACAGCCCGGCCGGGAACCAGCCCGGCTGCACCAGCGACCCGGCCACCGCGACCACGGCGCCGAGCACCAGCAGCCCCAGGTGGGCGGCGATCCGCGCGGGCGAGGGCGGGCGCAGCGGCTGGGCGAGCGCTGAGGTGGTCCGGTCGCTCATCACGCCTCCCCGGCACCGGTTCCGGCGAACAGGTCGGTCTCCGGCACACCGGGGCGTTCGCCGGAGACCAGCTCGAAGTACTCGGTGGTGAACAGCGGCTGCGCCAGCTCGTTGGAGAGCACGAAGTACGGTTCGGCCACCGTGATCTGGGTGGCGTGGGCGCGCATCGCGGCGGCCTTGGCGGCGGCGTGGGCGGTGCCGTCGATCACGGTGGTCACGCGCGCGTCGTCGACCACGCCCGGGACGTCGTCCACGGAGGCCGCCTTGTCGAACGGCGTGCCCGCGAGGTCGTCGGCCAGGCGCGCGAACGCCTCCTCGGCCACGGAGCGGGGCATGCGGGTCCAGTACACCTTGGGGACCGTCCAGCCGCCCTCCCCGGCCGCGAGCTCGACGGCGCGCATCGCGACGCGGTGGGCCTGGATGTGGTCGGGGTGCCCGTAGCCGCCGTGGTCGTCGTAGGTGACGAGGACCTGCGGCCGCACCTCCCGGATCACCTCGGCGAGCAGCCCGGCGGCCGCGTCGACGTCGGCCTGCCAGAAGCAGCCGGGGTCGTCGTTGTCGGGCAGCCCCATCATGCCGGAGTCGCTGTAGCGCCCGGCCCCGCCGAGGAGCCGCACGTCGCTCACGCCGAGCGCCCGCGTGGCCTCCCGCAGTTCGCCCAGCCGGTGCTGCCCGAGGGCGGCGCCGCTCAGGTGCGCCAGCTCCGGCGGAATGACCTCGCCGCGCTCCCCGAGGGTGCAGGTGACCAGCGTGACGTGGACGCCCTCGGCGGCGTACCGGGCCATGGTGGCGCCGTTGGTGATCGACTCGTCGTCCGGGTGCGCGTGCACCAGCAGCAGGCGTCGGCCGGAGGGGGATGGGGGTCCCCCGGGCCGGGAGCCGGGAGAGGGCGATTCCGTCATGGGTCCACCCTATGAGAACCGCCCCTCGGCACAGGCCCGGGATCGTCCGATCACGCCCTTTCACGCCCTTCTCAGGCACTCGCGGCAGAGACCGGGCTCGGGCGCGCGGAATGCGCGGTCGCAGCCGTCGCAGTTCCGCAGCGGATTCTGCGGTGCGGCCGGTGGATCGGCGGCCGGCTCGCGGTACGGAGCCGGGGGCGGGAGCTGGGCGGCGAGGCGGTGCGCCAGGAAGGCGGCGGGGCGTCGTAGGCCCTCGGGCGGCAGGTCGGCGGTCAGAGCCCGGCGGACGGTCGCGGGGGTGACGTCCCGCTCCAGCCAGGCGGCGACGCCCGGGGTCAGGTGTGCTGTGTCGGGCACGGACAGGAGCAACCGGGAGTCGTGGCGGCGGAGGTCCGCGAGGAGGTCGGCGGCGGCCCGGAACAGCGCGGGCACGTGACACTCGGGGCGGGGTACGGCAGGGAGCGGCTTGCGCGGCGTGCGCGTGGTCGCCTGTGGCGGGCGCTCCCCGCCGGGCTTCTGCCGGCTCGGGTGCGGCTGCGGCTGTGCTTCCGGTGCCGCCGAGGGCTCCGGCCGGTGGGTGGTGCGGGGAGAGGGGCCGGGCCGGTTGCAGGAGACCGTGCGGGTCACGATGCGGCCGGAGGGCGTGCGGACGCGTTCGCGGCGCAGGTAGCCGTGGCACTCCAGCTCGCGCAGGGCGGCGGCGATGCGGGTGGCCCCCTCGGGAAACCTTGCGGTGAGGGTCTTGATGTCGGCCGGGGCGCCCTTGGGCAGCGACTGGAGGTGCGTGCCGAGCCCGATGGCCAGCAGGGAGAGTTCCCGGTGCTGGGCGAGGTGGTTGCCGATCACCGTGAAGCGGGTGGTGTGGCGGGTGTTGTCGTGCTGGAGCCCGCGGGTCGCGCCAACGCGGGCCTGGGCGTGCGGGTGCACGCTAGGGTTCTGGGTACCCATCAGGAAGGTCCTATCTTCCTCGGTGGTCAGGCCCTCGCCTTTGGGATTGCCGTCCCGGCGGGGGCCGTCTCATGTCTGTGGTCGGGGTGGTGCGTTCGTCGTGCTGAGCGTCGGGCCTCGGAGGACGGAAAATCCAGCCGAAGCGGAGATGTTCACCCGCCCGAGTGAGCGCGGCCACGGGCGGGAGGGGTGGGGCTCGGTGGGAGTTCTTTCCCCCTCGTTCCTTGTCCTTCAGCCGCCGGCGGCACCGGAACCCGAGGGGTCGGGTTCCGGCGGCGCGAGGTCGATCTCCGCCCAGACGACCTTGCGCGGGAACCGTCCCTCGCCGACCCCCCAGCGGTCCGCGAGCGCGTCCACGAGGAGCAGCCCGCGCCCCGACTCCGCGCCGGCGACCGGATCCCGGAGCACGGGGCGCCGGTCACCGCGCGTGTCGGTGACCTCGATGCGGAGCGTGGCGCCGACCACGAGGAGCGTCAGGCGGAAGCTGCGGCCCGGAACACGGCCGTGGGTGGCCGCGTTGGCCGCCAGTTCGGCGACGACGTGGCCCGCCGCCTCCGCCGGAAGCCCCCAGTCGCGCAGCGCGTCAACCGCGAGCAGGCGGGCGAGGCGGGCACCGCGCGGGGTGGACGACAGCAGCACGCTGACGTTGCGGACCTCGCCGTCGGGTCGGGTCCTGGTCTGGGTAATTTCCTGATTCACGTCACTCAGCGTGTCCGACCGGGCATACCGTGACGCGTGATTGCCCCGCTACGTACAGCTACCGTCCAAGGCTTGTCCAGCGCTGTCCGGACTGTCGATGCGGCGCGTGGGAGCGGGGCGCCACAGCACAGCACGGCACTACGGAGGGGCGCGCATGTCGGTGAACGGCGAGGCGGTGCGGGTCGGGACCGGGACGGACCGGACGGACGAGCCGGGGTGGGAGGTGGACCCGGACGACGACTGGGCGTTGGCCGTGGTGGCCACGGTGGGGCGGCAGTTGAGGCTCCGCCGGGAGGCGGCCGGGATGCGGGTCGGCGAGTTCGCGGTGGCGGTCGGGTACGGCGAGGACCTCGTCTACAAGATCGAGACGGGGAAGCGGATCCCCCGGCCCGAGTACTTGGACACGGCGGACGAGGTACTGGGCGCCGGAGGGCTCGTCGCCGCGATGAGGGAGGACGTGCGGAAGGTCCGGTACCCGAAGAAGGTGCGGGACCTGGCGCAGATGGAGGCACGGGCGGTCGAGATCAACCTCTACGTCTGTCACAGCATCAGCGGGCTGCTCCAGACCGCCGGGCACGCCAGGGCTGCCTTCGAGTCGCGCCAACCCGCTTACTCGCAGGAGGAGGTCGAGCGGATGGTGGCCGCACGTGTGGCTCGACAGGCCGTCTTCGAGAGGGAACCAGCGCCCACACTCGGCTTCGTCCTGGAGGAAGCACCGCTCCGACGGCCCCTCGGGGGCACAATGGTGTGGCGCGGGCAGCTCGAACGCCTGCTTGAAGTAGGAGAGATGCGCAACGTGACGCTCCAGGTGATGCCGACGCGCTGTGAAGTGCATCCGGGCCTGGACGGCAAGATCGCGTTGCTGAAGTTCGAGGACGGCTCAGCCGTAGGGCGCGCCGAGGGTGCCTTCAATGGCCGACCGACCTCGGAACCCAGGCAACTGCGCATCCTGGAGCTCCGGTACGGCACCATCCGGGCGCAGGCCCTCCCACCTGGGGAGTCGCTGGCCTTCATCGAGGAATTGTTGGGGGAAACATGATCCGTAGGGTCTCCGCGGGGAACGCGCCGGGTCTCGCATGGTTCAAGAGCAGCTACAGCGACGGCAACGAGGGCGACTCCTGCGTGGAGGTGGCTGGGGCCTGGTTCAAGAGCAGCTACAGCAGCAGCAGCGAAGGCGACTCCTGTGTCGAACTCGCCACCGGGCCCGGCACCGTCCACGTCCGTGACTCGAAGGACGTCGCGCGCCCTCACCTGAGTTTCAGCCCCGCCGCCTGGGCCGGCTTCGTGCCGTACGCGGTCGAGGGCTGATCCGGCGGCGACGGGCCTCACACGTCCTGGATCCGCCGGAACGGCCGGTCGGCCTCCAGGGCGAACGCCAGCTCCAGCAGCGTGCGTTCCGCGCCGGGGCGGCCGGAGAACATGACGCCGACGGGGAGGCCGTCCGGGGTCGTGTGGTCGGCCGGTACGGAGATCGACGGGGTGCCGACGACGTTGTTGACCGGGGTGAACGCCACGTAGTCGACGAGGCGTCCGATCAGCGTGGCGTACGGCACGGCCGGGCTGAGGTGGCCGAGGCGCGGGGTGGTGTGGGCGAGGACCGGGGACAGGATCACGTCGAGGCCGCGGAACGCCGCCGCGTAGGCGAACGGGGTGCGCTTCAGCCGGCGCAGCACGCCCGGGGTGCTGCGCCACCGGGCGACGTACATCTCGCGCAGGCCGCGGCTCAGGCCGTCCATGCGGTGGCGGTCGAAGTCGTCGCCGATCCGTCGGCCGGTGACGCCGATCAGGAACGACAGCAGTCCCCAGTAGGTGAGGAAGTCGTCCGTGAACCGGGGGTCGAGGGCGAGGTCCACCGGCTCGATGGTGTGGCCGAGCCGTTCCAGGCGCTGCGCCGTCTCCGTCACCGCCGTCCTGGTGTCGTCGTCGGAGCGGACGCCGTTCGGGGAGTCCACCAGGAGCCCGATGCGCAGGGGGCGTCCGGGCGGGCCCTCGACGAGGCCGACGGGCGGCAGCTTCGGGTTCCGCCAGTGCTCCTCCGCCGCCGCGAGGAAGGCGGCGCTGTCGCGCACCGAGCGGCTGACGACGCCGTCGGTGACGAGGTCGATGGGCAGTTGACGGCCCTGTGCGTTCGCCACCACCCGGCCGCGGGTGGGCTTCAGTCCGACGAGTCCGCAGCAGGCGGCGGGGATGCGGATGGAGCCGCCGCCGTCGTTGGCGTGGGCGATCGGCACCGCCCCGGCGGCGACCAGGGCGGCGCTGCCGCCGGAGGAGCCGCCCGCGGAGTGGCCGGTGTGCCACGGGTTGCGGACGGGCTCGCCCTCCTCGTACTCGGTGCTGGCGTTGAAGCCGAACTCGGGCAGCCGGGTCTTGCCGAGCACGGTGACTCCGGTGCTCAGGAACTGCCGGGTGAACGGGGCGTGCCGTCCGGCCGTCCTGGGCCGGAAGGCGAGGCTGCCGTGCCCGGAGGGCAGGCCCTGGTAGTCGGTGTTGTCCTTGACGAAGGTCGGCACCCCGGCGAGGGCACCGCCGGTACCCGGCTCCCGGGCGGGGAGGTCGAGGTGCGCCTCGACGGCGTGGAGGCGGGCGTCGGCGGCCCGGACCCGGGCCGCCGCGTCGCGGGCGGCCTCGGCCGCGCTCACCTCGCCCCGGCGGATCGCCTCGGCGAGGGCGACCGCGTCGTGGTCGCCGAGTGCGTCGTCCCGGAAGACGTGCACGCGGCCGCGCGCCTCGTCCGGTCCCTCGTGCCGTGCCTCGCTCCGGTCCTCGGAAGTCGTCACCGTCGGCTCCGCCCTGCGCGCGTGGATGATGGTCCCGCCATCATTGCTTACCGACGGGTAACACGCGAGGGGCCGGGGCCGGCGATCAGAACTTGATGCTGCCGATCATCCCCGCGATGTTGTTCGTCAGCTCGCTGATCGTGGGCGCCACGGTCGACGACGCCAGGTAGAAGCCCAGCAGCATGCACACCACCGCATGGCCGGCCTTCAGACCCGACTTCTTGATCAGCAGGAAGACGATGATCGCCAGCAGCACCACCGCCGAAATCGAGAGTGCCACGGCGGCTCACCTCCAAAGATCCCAGGACGCGGGGGTAGGAATACGCAGGAGCATGGGGGCAGTTGAATCGGGAGCAGATCAATCCACAGAGGGGCCAGCAGGTTCATACCCACTATGCGCTAACGATCATAACTATCTGTACGTGCGCATCGGTCGGCGCACGGCCGCACAAGGGGGCGCACGGCCAATATGGTCAAGGCATGACGACCGAGGCTGACTCCTTCCCCCGACGGCACGCCCGTACCCAGCGCTTCACGCTCGGCGCCCCCCGTTCCTTCACCGTGGCGCCCGACGGCTCCCGGGTCGTGTTCCTGCGCTCCGGTTCCGGAACGGACCGGGCGACCGCCTTGTGGGTGCTGGACACCGACGCCCCCGCCGGCACGGCTCCCGCCGGGTCCGAGGGGGCCGGGGAGCGCGTGGCGGCCGACCCGCGCGCCCTCCTCGGCGGCGCCTCGGAGCGGCTGTCGGCCGAGGAGCGGGCCCGGCGGGAACGCAGCCGGGAGGGCGGGGCCGGCATCGTCGGCTACGCGACCGACGCGGCCGTGGAATTGGCGTCTTTCGCCTTGTCAGGGCGGTTGTTCACGGCGGAGCTGCGGGCCGGGACGACCCGTGAACTGCCCGTCCCCGGGCCGGTGATCGACCCCCGGCCTTCCCCCGACGGGCGGCACGTCGCCTATGTCTGCCGGGGCGCCCTGCGGGTCGTCGGCGCGGAGGGGGCGGACGACCGGGCGCTCGCGCCCCCCGAGAAGGAGAACGTCACCTACGGTCTCGCGGAGTTCATCGCGGCCGAGGAGATGGGGCGTTCGCGGGGCTTCTGGTGGTCGCCCGACTCGGACCGGCTGCTGGTGGCGCGGGCGGACGACACCCCGGTCGGACGGTGGTGGATCGCCGATCCGGCCCGCCCGGAGCAGGAGCCGCACCGGGTCGCCTACCCGGCCGCCGGCACCGCCAACGCGGAGGTGCGGCTGTTCGTGTTCCGCCTGGACGGCGTGCGCACGGAGGTCTCCTGGGACCGGACCCGCTACCCGTATCTGGCGCAAGTGCACTGGTCAGCGGCGGGGGCACCGCTGCTCCTGGTCCAGGCGCGCGACCAGCGCGGCCAGCTGATCCTGGCCGTGGACCCGGACTCCGGGGCGACCCGGATGGTGCACGCCGACGAAGATCCTTTTTGGCTTGATCTTTTCCCCGGGGTGCCGTGCTGGAGCCCGTCCGGGCAGCTGGTGCGGATCGCCGACGAGGGTGGCGCGCGACGGCTGCTGGTCGGCGAACGCCCCCTGACCGGACCGCAGTTGCACGTACGTGCGGTGCTGGACGTGTCCGCCGACGACGTGCTGGTCTCGGCGTCGGCGGGTGCGGAGGCGGCCGAGCCGGACATCGGCGAGATCCATGTGTACCGGGTCAACGAACTGGGCGTGGAGCGGGTCTCGCAGGAGCCCGGCGTGCACAGCGCGGTACGGTCCGGCGAGGTGACCGTCCTGGTCTCCGCGACGCCGGACCGGCCGGGTTCGCGGGTGCGGGTGCTCCGTGACGGGAAACCGACGGCGGCTGTCCCCTCGTACGCCGAAGACCCCGGTATGTCCCCACGGGTGACCCTCACCCATGGGGGCGCACGCCGAATTCCGTGCGCCGTGCTTATGCCTCGGGACTACGCCGGTGACACCCCCCTGCCGGTGCTCATGGACCCCTACGGCGGGCCCCACGGACCGCGCGTCCTGGCCGCGCACAACCCCCACCTCACCTCCCAGTGGTTCGCCGACCAGGGCTTCGCGGTGGTCGTCGCCGACGGGCGGGGCACCCCCGGCCGCTCCCCCGCCTGGGAGAAGGCCGTCCACCACGACTTCACCCTCACCCTGGACGACCAGGTCGAGGCACTGCACGCCCTCGCCGGCTCCCACCCGCTCGACCTCTCCCGGGTGGCCATCCGGGGCTGGTCCTACGGCGGCTACCTGGCGGCGCTGGCCGTCCTGCGCCGGCCGGACGTCTTCCACGCGGGCATCGCGGGCGCCCCGGTGACCGACTGGCGGCTGTACGACACGCACTACACCGAGCGGTACCTGGGCGACCCCGCCACGCACCCGGAGGTGTACGCGCGCAGCTCGCTGGTCACCGACGACGGGCTGTCGTCCCCGGCGGATCAGCACCGCCCGCTGATGATCGTGCACGGCCTGGCCGACGACAACGTGGTCGTCGCCCACGCCCTGCGGCTGTCCTCCGCCCTGCTCGCGGCCGGACGCCCGCACGAGGTGCTGCCCCTGTCGGGCGTCACGCACATGACGCCGCAGGAGCAGGTCGCGGAGAACCTGCTGCTGCTCCAGGTCGACTTCCTCAAGCGGTCCCTCGGCCTCGACCGGCCCTAGGGGCCGCGACCGCACGGCGACGGGCCGGGACGACATGGCGGCGTCCCGGCCCGCTTCCACGGCACCCGCACGGCCGTACGCGGTCCAGCCTCGTCCGTCCACATATCGGAACCGGGTCGGCCGAGTTGCGTCCGCGTTAACCCCGTGTCAGCCCTGCGGCCGGTCGTCGGGGCGCTCCTCCGGCGGCACCACCCGCTTCTCCTCCGCGAAGTGGCAGGCGGAGTCGTGGGCCGCCGGGCCGCCCGTCGCGCGGAACGCCTCGGGCACCGTGAGCAGCGGCACCTCCACCGCGCAGCGCTCCCGGGCCTTCCAGCACCGGGTGCGGAACCGGCAGCCCGAGGGGATGTTGGTGGGTGACGGCACGTCACCCGTGAGGATGATCCGCTCCCGGTGCTCGCGGGCCTCGGGATTCGGCACCGGGACGGCGGAGAGCAGGGCCTGGGTGTAGGGGTGGGTGGGGTGGTCGTAGATCGCGGTGTCCGTGCCGGTCTCGACGATCCGGCCGAGGTACATCACGCCGACCCGGTCGGAGATGTGCCGGACGATCGACAGGTCGTGCGCGATGAAGATGTACGCCAGGTCGAACTCGGTCTGGAGCCGGTCCATCAGGTTGATGACCTGCGCCTGCACCGACACGTCCAGCGCGGAGACCGGCTCGTCGGCGACGATGATCTCGGGGTTGAGGGCCAGGCCGCGGGCGATGCCGATGCGCTGGCGCTGACCGCCGGAGAACTGGTGCGGGTAGCGGTTGATGTACTCCGGGTTCAGGCCGACGACGTCCAGCAGGTCCTGGACCTTCTTGCGCCGGTTGCCCTTCGGCGCCACCTCCGGGTGGATCTCGAAGGGCTCACCGATGATGTCGCCCACCGTCATCCGGGGGTTCAGCGAGGTGTACGGGTCCTGGAACACCATCTGGATGTTGCGGCGGACCGCCTTCAGCGCGCGCCCCGACAGGCGGGTGATGTCCTCGCCCTTGTAGCGGATCGACCCGGCGGTCGGCCGCTCCAGGTTCACCAGCATCTTGGCCACCGTCGACTTGCCGCTGCCGGACTCCCCCACGATGCCCAGCGTCTCGCCCCGGCCGAGCGCGAAGTCCACGCCGTCGACGGCCTTCACGGCGCCGACCTGCTTCTTGAACAGGATGCCCCGGGTCAGCGGATAGTGCTTGACCAGGCCGCTGACCTCCAGAATCGGCTCAGCCATGCAGGCACTCCCTCCAGAAGTGGCAGGCGCTCCCCCGGTCGGCGTCGGCGTCGGTCACGTCGTACAGCGGGGGCACGTCGGTGCGGCAGACGTCCTGCGCCATGGGGCAGCGCGGGTGGAAGGGGCAGCCCGGCGGGATGTGCATGAGGTTGGGCGGCAGGCCCTTGATGGCGTACAGCTCCTGCCCCTTCTGGTCCAGGCGCGGGATCGAGTCCAGCAGGCCCCGGGTGTAGGGGTGGGCGGGCGCCTTGTAGATGTCGTGCACGGGCGCCGTCTCCACGATCCGGCCCGCGTACATCACGGCGATGCGGTCGGCCACGTCGGCGACCACCCCCAGGTCGTGGGTGATGAGGATCAGGCCCATCCGGTACTCCCGCTGGAGTTCCGCGAGCAGCTCCATGACCTGGGCCTGGACGGTGACGTCGAGAGCGGTGGTCGGCTCGTCGGCGATGATCAGGGCCGGTTCCAGGGCCAGCGCCATGGCGATCATGATGCGCTGGCGCATGCCGCCGGAGAACTGGTGCGGGTACTGCCGCACCCGCTCCCGGGCCGCCGGGATGCCCACCCGGTCCATCAGCTCGACGGCCTTGTTCCGGGCGTCCTTGCGGGACATGCCCCGGTGCACCACGAACATCTCGCCGAGCTGGTCGCCGACCGAGAGCACCGGGTTCAGGGAGGACAGCGCGTCCTGGAAGACCATCGCCATCTCGGCACCGCGCACCTTGCGGCGCTCGTCCTCCTTCAGCGTCAGCAGGTCCCGGCCCTGGAACAGCACCTGACCGCCGGTGATCCGGCCGGGCGGGACGTCCAGGATGCCCATGATCGCCTGTGCGGTGACCGACTTGCCGGAGCCGGACTCGCCGAGCACCGCCAGCGTCTCGCCCTCGTCCACGCCGTAGCTGACGCCGTTGACGGCCTTCGCGACCCCGTCCCGGGTGCGGAACTCCACGTGCAGGTCACGCACGTCCAGCAGCATGACGGCGGTTCACCTCAGCTTCGGGTCGAGGGCGTCGCGGACCGCGTCGCCGAGCATGATGAACGCCAGGACGGTGATCGCCAGGGCCCCGGAGGGCCACAGCAGGGCGTGCGGGGCGTTGCGGATGTAGGGGGAGGCGGCCGAGATGTCGATGCCCCAGGAGACGCTGGGCGGCTTCAGCCCCACGCCCAGGTAGGACAGCGTGGCCTCCAGGGCGATGTACGTGCCGAGCGCGATGGTGGCGACGACGATGACCGGCGCGATCGCGTTGGGCGCGATGTGCCGGAAGATCAGCCGGGAGTTGGACGCGCCGAGGGCCCGGGCGGCCTGCACGTAGTCGTTCTGCTTGGCGGTGATGACGGAGCCGCGGGCGATGCGGGACAGCTGCGGCCAGCCCAGCAGCACGATGAACCCGATGACCGGCCAGACGGTGTTGCTGGTGATCACGGACAGCAGCACCAGCCCGCCGAGGACGACGGGGATGGCGAAGAAGACGTCGGTGATGCGGGACAGCACCGAGTCGCCCACCCCGCCGAAGAAGCCGGCCAGCGCGCCGAGGACGCTGCCGAGGACCGCGACCCCGAGCGTGGCGAGCACGCCGACCGCGACGGACGTGCGGGCGCCGTAGACGGTGCGGGTGTAGACGTCGCAGCCCTGGCCGTCGAAGCCGAAGGGGTGCCCCGACTGGGAGCCCTCCTGCGCCTTCGACAGGTCGCACTTCAGCGGGCTGCCGGAGGCGATCAGCGACGGCCACAGGGAGATGACCACGAGGAAGAGGATGACCAGCGCGGAGATGATGAACACGGGGTTGCGCCGCAGGTCCCGCCAGGCGTCGGACCACAGGGAGCGCGGCTTCGCCTGCGGCCCGGTGCCCTCCGGGCCGCCCGGGGTCTTCTCCAGGGTCTCCGCCTCGTCCATGCCCAGGTCCATGCTGCCCCCCATCCCGGTGTCGGTGATGGCGTTGTCCTCGGGTTCGTGGAGGTGGTGGTCAGGCATAGCGGATCCTCGGGTCGAGTACGGCGTAGAGAAGATCGACGACGAGATTGCAGACCAGGAAGACCAGCACGAGCACGGTGACGAAACCGACGACGGTCTGGGTGTTCTGCCGCAGGATGCCCTGGTAGAGCTGGTAGCCGACGCCGTGGATGTTGAAGATCCGCTCGGTGACGATCGCGCCGCCCATGAGGAAGCCGACGTCGGCGCCGATGAAGGTGACCACGGGGATGAGCGAGTTGCGCAGGAGGTGCCGGGTGATGACGCGCTGCCGGGGCAGCCCCTTGGCGACGGCGGTGCGGACGTAGTCGGAGCGCCGGTTCTCCGCGATGGAGGTGCGGGTGAGCCGGGTGACGTAGGCGAGCGAGACCGACGCCAGGACCAGGCCGGGCAGCAGCAGCTCGTCGAGCGGTGCCTCCGAGGAGACCGACGGGCGGATCCACCCCCACTTCACCCCGAGCAGCAGTTGCAGCAGCAGACCGGTGACGAAGGTGGGGACCGAGATCACGACGAGGGTGAGCACCAGGACACCGGTGTCGACGGGACGCCCCCGGCGCAGCCCGGTGACCACGCCGAGGGTGATGCCGATGACGATCTCGAAGAAGATCGCGACGAGCGTGAGCCGGATGGTGACGGGGAACGCCGTCGCCATCAGCTCGGTGACCTCCTGGCCGTTGAACGCCGTCCCGAAGTCGCCGGTGAAGACGTTCCCCATGTAGGTCAGGTACTGCTGCCAGACCGGCTTGTCGAGGCCGAACTCCTTGCGCAGCTGGGCGGCCGTCGCCGGGTCGCAGCGGCGTTCGCCGCACAGGCCGGCGATGGGGTCGCCCATGACGTTGACCATGAGGAAGATCAGCAGCGTGGCCCCGATGAACACCGGGATCATCTGGAGCAGCCGCCGGAGGACGTAGCGTCCCACGGCGGGCTCAGCTCACCTTGATCTGGTCGTACACCGGGACGCTGAAGGGGTTGAGTTTCACGTCGGACAGCCGCTCGGACCAGCCGGCGCTGCCGTTCTGGTACCACAGCGGGATGGCCGCCATGTTGTCGCGGACGACCTCCTCGGCCTGCTTGAACAGGTCGACGGCCTTGGCGGTGTCGGTCTCCTGGTTGGCCTGGTCGACGAGCTTGTCGAAGTCCTTGTTCGACCACTTGCCGTCGTTGGAGGAGGCGTTGGTGTAGTAGAGCGGCTGAAGGAAGTTCTGGATCAGCGGGTAGTCCATCTGCCAGCCGGCGCGGAAGGGGCCGCTCATCTTCTGCTGGGTGATCTGGTTGCGGAAGTCGGCGAAGGTGCCGACGGGGTTGCCGGTGCAGGCGCGGTCGTTGTCGAGCGCGTTGTTGATGGAGTTGCACACGGCGTCGACCCACTCGCGGTGGGAGCCGGTGTCCGCGTTGTAGGTGATGGTGACCCGGCCGCCGGGCAGCCCGCCGCCCTCCTGGATCAGCTTCTTCGCCTCGTCCGGCTTGTACTCGCAGCCGTCCCCGCACAGCCCGTCCTGGAAGCCGCCGTCCTCGCCGAGGACCGGGGAGGTCCAGTCCGTGGCCGGGGTGCGGGTCTTCTGGAAGATCGTGTCGGTGATCTGGTCGCGGTCGATGGCCATCGACAGGCCCTTGCGGACCTTCTCCATGCCGGGCTTGTCCCAGGCCGGGTCGTAGAAGGGGAAGGCGAGGGTCTGGATGATGCCGGCCGGGGTGTTGAGGTAGCGGTCGCCGAGGTCGTTCTTGACGTTCTTCAGCTGGGCCGCGGGCACGTCGTCGACGAGGTCGAGGTTGCCGGCGATCAGGTCGGTGTAGGCGGTGTTGTTGTCGGTGTAGACCTTGAGGTCGACGCCGCCGTTCTGCGCCTTGTCGTCACCGGGGTAGTCGTCCCACTTGCGCAGGGACATCTGCGAGCCCTTGGTGTACGAGTCGACCATGTACGGGCCGTTGCCGACCGGCTTGGCGACCCAGGCCGCGTGGTCGTCGAAGAACGCCTTGGGCAGCGGGGCGAAGGCGTTGTAGCCGAGGGTGTCGGGGAAGGTGGAGAACTTCTGGCTGAGCTTGACCGTGAAGGTGCGGTCGTCGACGACCTTCAGCCCCGACATGGTGTCGGCGGTCTGCGCGCTGCCGTCCTCGGGGTGGACCTCGTCGTAGCCCTCGATGTAGCCGAAGAAGTAGGCGTTGCGCTGCTTGTTCTTCAGGCTGGCGCCGTAGTTCCAGGCGTCGACGAAGGACTGGGCGGTGACCTTCTCGCCGTTGCTGAAGGTCCAGCCGTCCTTGACCGTGATCGTGAAGTTCTGCGAGTCCGAGGTCTCGATCTTCTCCGCGAGCATGTCCTGCGCCTCGCCGGTCTCCGGGTCGTAGCGCTTCAGCCCCCGGAAGATCATGTCGAGCACCTTGCCGCCCTGCACCTCGTTGGTGTTGGCGGGCTCGAGCGGGTTCTGCGGGTCGCCCCAGGAGGCGCTCAGCACGGCACCGGCGTCGCTGCTGCCCCCGCCGTCGCCGTCCCCGCCCCCGCAGGCGGTCGCCGCGAGGGCGACCACCACCGCGCAAGCGACCCATTTGGCGTGCGTGGCTCCGCGCATGGAGTGCCTCCTCGTAACTACACAGTCGTCCGCTGATCCTTTACCGGCCAATATCGGGGCAAAGGGTGCGCGACGCACCTATGCAGCGCCTGTACGGGGGCGACTCCAGCCGTATGTACGTATGCGGGGGGCCTCGGGGCACCCCCGCACACGCCGGAACCCGGCCACCCCGTGACGGGGTGCCGGGTTCCGGACAGCGGTGACCGACGGGGCGTCAGGCCGCGTGGACCACGTTCTTCTCCTCGGCGAAGTGGCAGGCCGACTCGTGCGCCGCCGGGGAGTCCGTGCCCTTGAAACGCTCGGGGACCGCCAGCAGCGGGACCTCCTGGGCGCACTTGTCCTGGGCCTTCCAGCACCGGGTGCGGAAGCGGCAGCCCGAGGGCGGGTTCGCCGGGGAGGGCACGTCACCGGTGAGGATGATGCGCTCGCGGTTGGCACGGGCCGACGGGTCGGGCACCGGGACCGCCGACAGCAGCGCCTGGGTGTAGGGGTGCGTCGGGTGGTCGTAGATCTGCGTGTCGGTGCCGATCTCGGCCATCTTGCCGAGGTACATCACGCCGACCCGGTCGGAGATGTGCCGGACGATCGACAGGTCGTGCGCGATGAAGAGGTAGGACAGGTTGAACTCGTCCTGCAACGCCTCCATCAGGTTGACGACCTGCGCCTGCACCGACACGTCCAGCGCGGAGACCGGCTCGTCGCAGATGATGATCTCGGGGTTCAGGGCCAGGCCGCGGGCGATGCCGATGCGCTGGCGCTGACCGCCGGAGAACTGGTGCGGGTACCGGTTGATGTACTCCGGGTTCAGGCCCACCACGTCCAGCAGGTCCTGGACCTTGCGGCGGCGGTCGCCCTTCGGCGCCACCTCCGGGTGGATCTCGAACGTCTCGCCGATGATGTCGCCCACCGTCATCCGGGGGTTCAGCGAGGTGTACGGGTCCTGGAACACCATCTGGATGTTGCGGCGGACCGCCTTCAGCGCGCGCCCGGACAGCTTGGTGATGTCCTGGCCCTTGTAGAAGATCTCGCCCGCGGACGCCTGCTCCAGGTTCATCAGCAGCTTGGCCACGGTGGACTTGCCGCAGCCGGACTCGCCCACGATGCCCAGGGTCTCGCCCTGGTACAGGTCGAAGGAGATGCCGTCCACGGCCTTCACCGCGCCGACCTGCTTCTTGAACAGGATGCCCTGGGTGAGGGGGAAGTGCTTCACCAGGTTGCGGACCTGGAGGATCGGCTCACCGCGCTCCACCGGGGCGTCGAGCGCGGCGACCTCCTCCGCCTCGGTCTCCGCCTCGACGACATCCACATCGGAGACGTTCGGCGTGGCGTCGACCGGCTCGTCCTTCTTGCTGAGCTCAGCCATGGATCGTCTCCTTCCAGAAGTGGCACGCCGAGGCACGGCCGACCAGTTCGGTCCCGTCCTGCTCGGTCACCGGGTGCAGCGGCGGGATGTCCGTACGGCAGACGTCCTGCGCCTTCGGGCAGCGCGGGTTGAACGCGCAGCCGCTCGGGATGCGCGTCAGGTTCGGCGGCAGCCCCTTGATCGCGTACAGCTCCTGGCCCTTCTGGTCCAGGCGCGGGATCGAGTCCAGCAGCCCCTTGGTGTAGGGGTGCGCCGGCCTCTTGTAGAGCTCGTGCACCGGAGCCTGCTCCACGATGCGGCCCGCGTACATCACCGCGATCTTGTCCGCGACGTCGGCGACCACGCCAAGATCGTGGGTGATGAGGATCAGGCCCATGTGGTACTCGCGCTGGAGCTCCGCCAGCAGGTCCATCACCTGGGCCTGGACCGTCACGTCGAGCGCGGTCGTGGGCTCGTCGGCGATGATCAGGTCGGGCTCCAGGGCCAGCGCCATGGCGATCATGATGCGCTGGCGCATACCGCCGGAGAACTGGTGCGGGTAGTCGCTCACCCGCGCCGCGGCGGCCGGGATCTTCACCCGGTCCATCATCTCGATGGCCTTGCGCTTGGCGTCCTTCTTGGACAGGCCCTGGTGAACCCGGTACATCTCGCCGAGCTGGTAGCCCACCGAGAGCACGGGGTTGAGCGAGGACAGGGCGTCCTGGAAGATCATGGCGATCTTCCGGCCGCGGATCCGGCGCCGCTCCTCCTCGGACATCTTCAGCATGTCCTGGCCGCGGAACTTGATCTCGCCCTGCGGGATGCGGCCGGGCGGCATGTCGAGGATGCCCATGACCGCCTGCGCGGTGACGGACTTGCCGGAGCCCGACTCACCGAGCACGGCGAGCGTCTCGCCCGCGTCGACGGAGTAGTTCACGCCGTTGACGGCCTTGGCGACGCCGTCCCGGGTGTGGAACTCCACGTGCAGGTCACGCACTTCCAGCAGCGGCCCGTCGAAGCCCTTGGCACTCGGCTCGAGGACGGCGTCGGTCTTGTCGATGATGCTCACGTAACGCCTCCCTCAGCGCGACTTGGGGTCAAGGGCGTTGCGGACCGCATCGCCGAACATGAGGAACGCCAGCACGGTGATGCTCAGCATCGCGGCGGGGAAGAACAGGACGTACTGCGCGGTGCGCAGATAGTCCTTGCCCGCGGCGATGTCCTGGCCCCAGGAGATCGAGTCGGTCAGACCGATACCCAGGAAGGACAGGGTCGCCTCGGCCGTGATGTAGCCGCCCAGCGCGATGGTGGCGACGACGATCACCGGGGCGACGGCGTTCGGAAGGATGTGCTTGAACAGGATCCGGCGGGTGCCGGCGCCCAGCGCCTTGGCAGCGGTGACGTAGTCGGACTGCTTGACCGTGATCACCGAACCGCGCATCACGCGGGCGATCGAGGTCCAGCCGAGGACGGCCAGCGCCAGGGCGACCACCGGGACGGACCGTTCGGAGAAGGTGTTCAGCACCACCATGGCGCCGAGCAGGAACGGCACGCCGAAGAAGACGTCGGTGATGCGGGACAGCAGCGAGTCGAACCAGCCGCCGAAGTAACCGGAGATCAGACCGACGAGACCACCGAGCAGGGTCACCACGACGGTGACGATGACACCGACGAGGATCGAGGCGCGGGTGCCGTGCAGCACCCGGGCGTAGATGGAGCGGCCCTGGTGGTCGTAGCCGAGCCACTCGGCGGAGAAGACGTGTCCCAGCTCGGGCTTCTGCAGGAAGTGCTGCGTCAGGTCGCCGTCGCGCGGGCTGACCGACCCCGAGATGAACAGGTCGGGCACCGCGGCGATGATCAGCAGCAGCAGGATCAGGGCCGCGGATATCAGGAACATCCAGTTGTGACGCAGGTCGTACCAGGCGTCGGACCAGAGGCTGCGCGGCTTGCCGGGGGCGGGGCCGGCGTCCGTGGCGAGCACGGCGTCCGGGGTGGTCGCGGCCTGGGCGGCCACGGCGGTGTCTGTTTTCGAGGCCAGCTCAGGCATAGCGAATCCTCGGGTCCAGGACCGCGTACAGCAGGTCGACGATCAGGTTGACGAAGAGGTAGATGAGGACCATCACCGTGACGATGCCCACCACCGTGGCGCCCTCGCGGCGGCTGAGCGCCAGATAGACGAGGTTACCGATGCCCTGGACGTTGAAGATGCCCTCGGTGACGATCGCACCCGTCATCAGGTTGCCGATGTCGATGCCGAGGAACGTGACCACGGGGATCATCGAGTTCCGCATCAGGTGCATGGAGATGATGCGGCGCCTCGGCAGGCCCTTGGCGACGGCGGTGCGCATGTAGTCGGCGCGGAGATTCTCGGCGATCGACGTCCGGGTCAGCCGCGCCACGTACGCCAGGGAGAGCGAGGCCAGAACGATCGCGGGCAGGAACAACTGCCCGAAGTTCATGGAGTCCTGGACGGTCGGTGTCACCCAGCCCAGTTGCATGGCGAAGAACCACTGGAACAGGAAGCCGAGCACGAACGACGGCATCGAGATGAGCAGGAGCGTGATGACGAGCACACTCGTGTCGGTCTTCTTGCCGGCCCGCATGCCCGAGATGATGCCCATCGACACGCCCACCAGGACGGTGAAGACGAAGGCGATGATGGTCAGCCGGACCGTGACGGGGAACGCCTCCGCCATGACCTCGGCGACCGGTCGCCGACTGGCGATCTGGGTACCGAAGTCACCCTGCGGCAGACCGGCGATGTAGTTGATGTACTGCTGCCAGAGCGGCTTGTCGAGCCCGTACTCCGCCTTGATCGCCGCGATCTGCGACGGGTCCACCGACTGTTCTCCGTACAGCGCGCGCACGGGATCGCCGGGGAGCGCGTACATCATGAGAAAGATCAGCAGTGTCGTCCCGATGAAGACCGGGATCATCTGGAGCAGTCGCCGCGCGACGTAGCGCCCCATGGTTCCTCCATGTTTGTCACAGCGGGAAAGGCCGACGGGTGTTCGCTCCGTTCCGGAGACTCACGCCCGTCGGCCCCCCGCCGGCACGGGGTGACGGCCCCGGATCGGGGACCGTCACCGCGTGCGAACTGTTCGATTACTTCTTCAGGACCTCGATGTCCGTGAGGACGGGGTCACCGTTGTTGTCGAACTTCACGTTCTTGACGTTGGTGGAGTAGCCGAAGTTGGCCTTGTAGTACCAGAGCGGGATGGAAGGCATCTTCTCGAACATGGCCTTCTCCGCCTCCTGGTAGGCCGCGATGGCGCTGTCCAGGTCCTTGGCGTTGTCGCCCTTCTTGAAGAGCGCGTCGATCTCCTTGTCGGCGAAGCCGGACGTGTTGCCGTCCGCCTTGGAGCCGTACAGGTCCCGCATGAAGTTGACGTTCAGCGGGTAGTCCTGCACCCAGCCGCCGCGGTACATCGACTTGACTTCCTTGGCGTCACGCGCGTCCAGGTCCGTCTGGAAGTCGGGCTTGGAGTCGCCGACGCAGTCGACGCCGGTGGCCTTGCGGATGCTGTTGCAGACCGCCTCGACCCACTCCTTGTGACCGCCGTCCGCGTTGAACTGGATGGTGATCTTGTTGCCGGGGACGCCGCCGCCGTCCTTGATGTACTGCTTGGCCTTGTCCGGGTTGTAGGTGAGGATGTCGCCGGCGACACCCGCCTGGTAACCCGCCACGCCCTTGGCCGCGAAGCTGCTCGCGGGCTCACGGGTGCCGTTGAGGACGGTCTTGGTGATCGTCTCGCGGTCGATCGCCATCGACAGGCCCTGCAGGACCTTGGGGTCGATGTCCTTCCACTGCTTGGTGTAGAAGGCCGGCGTGATGGTCTGGACGGCGTTGTAGTCCTGGTCCACCGCGCGGTCGCCCAGGTCCGCCTTGCGCTTGGGCAGGTCCTTCGGACCGATCTGGCGGATGACGTCCAGGTTGTTGGAGAGCAGGTCCTGGTAGCCGGCCTCGACGGTGGTGTAGTTCTTGAGGATCACACCGCCGTTCTTGGGCTTGTCCGCGCCCTTGTAGTCGGCGTACGTCTTGAGCTCGATCTGCTTCTTGTGCTCCCACTTGACGAACTCGTAGGGGCCGTTGCCGACCGGCTTCTCGCCGAAGGCAGCCGGGTCCTTGAAGAAGCCGGAGGGGAGCGGGGACCAGACGTCGTAGCCGAGCTTGTACTCGAAGTACGGGATCGGCGAGGACAGCTCGATGGTGAAGGTCTTGTCGTCGACGACCTTCAGACCGGACATGGCGTCGGCCTTCGGGTCACCCTTCTCCGGGTGGACGTCCTCGAAGCCCTTGATGTCCGCGAACCAGTAGCTGTTCGTCTGGTTGTTCTTGATGTTGGCGGCCCAGTTCCAGGCGTCCACGTAGGACTTCGCCGTCACGGCCTCGCCGTTGTGGAACTTCCAGCCGTCCTTGAGGGTGACCGTCCAGACCTTGTTGTCCTCGGTCTTGATGGACTCGGCGTTCTCGTAGATGATCTTGCCCTTGTCGTCGAAGTCGACAAGCTGCGAGAACACGGCCTTGATGACCTTGGAGCCGTTCGACTCCTTGGCGTTCGCCGGCTGGAGCGGGTTCTGCGGCTCCCCGACGTCAACCGAGAAAATCCCCTTCGGGTCGACCGCGGCGTTGCTGTTGTCGTTGCCGCTGTCACCGCTTCCCCCACCACAGGCGGTCGCGCC
The DNA here is from genome assembly GCF_010548465.1 of Streptomyces sp. SID14436. GTDB lineage: Bacteria > Actinomycetota > Actinomycetes > Streptomycetales > Streptomycetaceae > Streptomyces. The sequence goes on from NZ_JAAGMD010000870.1 coordinate 20,637, forward strand.
CAGCGCCACAACCGCGGCTATCGCGACCCACTTGGCGCTCTTGGCACCGCGCATGGGTTCCTCCTCATGAGTCCATTGGTTCACCGCAAAGGGGAGCACACGACATGTCACCGTCCACCGCCCGTCGCCGGTGCCGGAGATTGTCAGGTGCCCCCGTGCTCGTGAGTCGGCGCCGTCAGCGCGTGACCCGTTATTCCGAGCTCTACGCGCCTAACTATCTGCCATGCGCCTGGGCCGAACCACACCCACGAGGTCTCGGTTCGATCACAGCTCGGTCCTACATCTTCCAAAATCCGGACAAAGGGTTTGGTGAAAGATCCCTGCGAAACGGACTTGTTACACATCTATCGGAAGCGGGCGTCCGCTATGCGGACGCCCGGGAGAGAAAAATCGATTGCGCGTAACCTGACCGCGGCGCAGGGTGCCCGTGAGGGCTGCCGTGCACTCAGCGCGCTTGCCCCGTACGGCCGTTGACCGTGGGGGCACGGATCGACGGACATACGGACGGCCACGCGCGCCGTCCGGCAGCAGGGTAGTGCGAAAGCGCCGCTCGGAACGGGTTCGCAGGGCGAATCGAGGGTTTTCCCCCTACCCCCTGTGCGGGCGCCGTTCATCCGCCCGTCGGACATCCGGCACCCACGGGACGGAGACCGGCCGCACCCACTGAGGCCCACGTCACACCGGGGGCTCGTGGGACGCGACTTCGGCCGGCGCGGGGCCTGTGACGCCGGCCTCGGGCCGCACGCCGGTCCGGCCTCAGGCCGCACGCCGTCCTGGCCGCCCCGAAGGGCGGCCACAGGGCCCGGAGGGCCCCCGGACGGACGGATCAGCCGTGCTTGGCGCGGCTCGCGGCGCGGGCGCGCTCGCGGGCGTCCAGGTTCACCTTGCGGATCCGGATGGACTCCGGCGTCACCTCGACGCACTCGTCGTCGCGGCAGAACTCCAGGGACTGCTCCAGCGAGAGCTTGCGCGGCGGCACGATGGACTCGGTCACATCGGCCGTGGAGGAGCGCATGTTGGTGAGCTTCTTCTCCTTGGTGATGTTGACGTCCATGTCGTCGGAGCGGGAGTTCTCACCGACGATCATGCCCTCGTACACCTCGGTGCCGGGCTCCACGAAGAGCACGCCGCGCTCCTGGAGGTTGGTCATCGCGAACGCGGTGACCGCACCGGCGCGGTCGGCGACCAGGGAGCCGTTGTTGCGGGTCTGGAGCGTGCCGAACCAGGGCTCGTGGCCCTCGTGGATGGAGTGGGCGATGCCGGTGCCGCGGGTCTGCGTGAGGAACTCCGTACGGAAGCCGATCAGGCCGCGGGAGGGCACCACGAACTCCATGCGCACCCAGCCGGAGCCGTGGTTCGACATGTTGTCCATGCGGCCCTTGCGCACGCCCATCACCTGGGTGACCGCGCCCATGTGCTCCTCGGGCACGTCGATCGTCATGCGCTCGACCGGCTCGTGCACCGCGCCGTCGATCTCCTTGGTGACGACCTGCGGCTTGCCGACGGTCAGCTCGTAGCCCTCGCGGCGCATCTGCTCGACCAGGATGGCCAGCGCCAGCTCGCCGCGGCCCTGCACCTCCCAGGCGTCGGGCCGGTCGGTGTCCAGGACGCGCAGCGACACGTTGCCGATCAGCTCGCGGTCCAGCCGGTCCTTGACCTGACGCGCGGTGACCTTGCGGTCCTTCACGGCCGCCTTGTTGTCGGCGCCCTTGCCGCTGCCGCCGCGTCCCACCAGCGGGGACGTGTTGGTGCCGATGGTCATCGAGATCGCGGGCTCGTCCACCGTGATCAGCGGCAGCGGAACCGGGTTCTCCGGGTCGGCCAGCGTCTCGCCGATCATGATGTCCGGGATGCCGGCCACCGCGCAGATGTCACCGGGGCCGGCCTTCTCGGCGGGCTTGCGGGTGAGCGCCTCGGTCATCATCAGCTCGGAGATCCGCACGCTCTGCACGGAGCCGTCGCGCTTCATCCAGGCGACCGTCTGGCCCTTCTTCAGCTCGCCCTGGTGCACGCGCAGCAGGGCGATGCGGCCGAGGAAGTTGTCCGCGTCGAGGTTGGTGACGTGCGCCTGGAGCGGGGCGCCCTCCTCGTAGGTGGGCGCGGGGATGTGCTGCAGGATCGTGGAGAAGAACGGCTCCAGGGAGTCGGAGTCCGAGGGGACCGTGCCGTCCTGCGGCTTGGTCAGCGAGGCGATGCCGTCGCGGCCGCAGGCGTAGACGATCGGGAACTCGATCTGCTCCTCGTCGGCGTCCAGGTCCAGGAAGAGGTCGTAGGCCTCGTTGACGACCTCGTCGATCCTGCTGTCCGGGCGGTCCGTCTTGTTGATGCACAGGATGATCGGCAGCCGGGCCTGGAGCGCCTTGCGGAGCACGAAGCGGGTCTGCGGCAGCGGCCCCTCGGAGGAGTCGACGAGCAGCACGACACCGTCGACCATCGACAGGGCACGCTCGACCTCGCCACCGAAGTCGGCGTGGCCGGGGGTGTCGATGATGTTGATCGTGATCGGGTCCCCGCCGTCCTTGGGGTGGTACTTCACCGCCGTGTTCTTGGCGAGGATCGTGATGCCCTTCTCACGTTCCAGGTCGCCGGAGTCCATCATGCGCTCGTCGACCTGGTCGAGCTGGTGGGCGGCGAAGGCACCGGCCTGCTTGAGCATGCCGTCGACGATGGTGGTCTTGCCGTGGTCGACGTGGGCGACGATGGCGACGTTGCGGATGTCGTGACGCTGGATGGACAAAGCCATGGGTTGGCGTACTCCCGGAATGGTGAGGAATGGCCCTGCGCAGACGGCTGTGGTGCGCGGACCCTGCCGGGCTGAACACGCCACGGCCTCTCCCCATGTTACGGGCCTCGCATCCTGCCGCCCGCGCGCAACGGCCCGCCCGGGCCCTCCGCACCCCCTGATCAGCGCCTCGCCGGGCTCCCCTCCACCACCGCCCGCGGGCGGAAACGCCGCACTCCACCGGCCCCGGAAGCCGGTCGGGGCGGCCGGCGGGGCCGTCGCCGAGGCCCTTCCGTCACCGCCCGGCGTGACCTGCCGCACAGTTTCGCGAGGGGCCGCCGGGAGGGCCGGACCGGCCCCCGCCGTGCGGCCCCGGGATCACTTCGCGCCGGCCGTCGCCCGCTCCCCCGCCGGACCCTTGGCGCCCTTCTTGAGGAAGCCCATGTCCTCGTACACCGGGGAGCGGAAGCCGAAGGAGCCCGCGTTGACCAGGTTCTTGCGGGCGGCCGTGAGCTGGGGGCGCTGGTAGAGGGGGATGGACCCGGCCGCCGCCCAGATGCGGGAGTCGGCCTTGCGGATCAGGGCGCTGCGCTCGCCGTCGTCGAGCGTGGTGATGGCCTGGTCGAAGAGCTGGTCGACCTGGTCGGTGCCGACCCGGGTGTAGTTCTGCTCCACGTTCAGCGAGCCGTCGGCGGCCGGGACGGGCTTGGCGTAGACGGGGCGGGCGTCGGTGGCGGGGTAGGCGGTCGCGGGCCAGGAGTACAGGGCGAGGTCGTACTGGCCGGACGCGATGTGGTCCTTGAAGAAGCTGTCGTCCTCGACCTTGGTGACGTCCGTGCGGATGCCGACCCGGGAGAGCATCTTGGTGATCCGGTCCGCCACGGTGCGCAGGACGTCGGAGCCGGGCCCGGAGGGGAGCACGAAGCGCAGGGTGAGCGCCTTGCCGTTCTTGGCGAGGGGGGCGGTCTCCGCCCCGGCCGGGGCGGCCGTGCCCTTGGGGGCGTACGCGCCGGGGGCGGTGCCCTGCTTCACCTGCTGGTGCTGGGGGCCGTCCTGGGCCAGGTGGTCGTCGCGGTCCCCCGCGCTCGTCCTGCCGGGCGCCTTGCCGTCGTCCCCGCCGTCCTTCTTCTCCCCGTCCTTCTTCTGGTCCTTCTCCTCGCCGTCCTCCTTCTTGCCGTCCTCCTTCTTATCCTTCTTCTCGTCCTTCTTCTCGTCCTCGCCGACGATGTAGGTGCCGTCGTCGTCCTCGGTGTCCTCGCCGGAGCCCTCGGCCTTCTTCCCCTCGGAGCCGGCCGCCTTCTCCTTGTCCCCCTTCTTCTTCTCCACCGGGCCGCCCGGCACCCACCCGGCGTCCGCGAGGAGCGCCCGCGCCTCCTTGGCGTCCTGGTCGCCGAGGGCGCCGCTGTTGTCGGCGTAGGCGGCCTGGCCGGCCAGGGCGAGGTGACTGCCGACGGGTTCGGCGGGCAGGCCGAGCGGCTTGAGGACCGCCTCGGCCAGGGCCCTGCGGTCCAGGGCACGGGCCACGGCCCGGCGGACCCGCTCGTCGGCGAGGGGGCCCTCGGCGCCGTTGAGGGCGAGCTGGGTGTAGGCGGGCTCCAGGGACTTGCGGACCTCGAAGGCGCCGAGGGCCTTCTGCTCCCGCGCCCGGACCGCCGCCTTCTCGCGGGCGGTGGTCTCCTCCTCGGCGGCCTTCTCGTCCGAGCCGTTGGCGACGGCCCAGGAGTGCAGTGCCTCGGCGGAGGAGGAGGCGCTGCTGCCGGGGCCCATCAGGGGGGTGGCCCCGTCCCGCGCCGTGGCGCCGACGGTGATGCGGCGGGCGGCGGAGGCGTCGATCTCCGCCAGGTCGATGTCCCCGGAGGCGAGCGCGGAGACCCGTTCGTCGCGGGGCACCGCGCGCAGCACGATCTTCTCGAGCCGGGCCGGGTCACCCCACCACCGCGCGTTGCGGGTCAGGGTGACCTCGTCCTTCTTGCCGTCGACCTTCTTGACCTGGAAGGGGCCGGCGGTGACCTTCAGCTTCTTGCGGGCGCTGTCGTTGAAGGAGTCGGGCGAGCCCATGACCTCCTTGGGGTACAGCGGCGTGAACAGCGACCGCCAGTCCGCGTAGGCGCGGCTGAAGGTGACCTTGACCTCGAGGTTCCCCTTGCCGCGCTCGATCTTCTCGATGCGGTCGTAGCCGGCGTTGCGGGCGGTCCAGTAGGCGGTGTCCTTGCCGGACAGGGCGCGCCACTGGGCGGCGAAGTCGGCGGCGCCGATCTCGCGGCCGTCGCTCCACACGGCCTGCTGGTTGAGCTTGTAGAGCACGACCTGCTTGGGCTCGGTCTCGACGACCTTGGCGGACTCCAGGTAGTCGGGGTTGCGTTCCGGCCGTCCGCTCGCGTCCATGCGGAACATCGACGGCAGGACGGCCTGGGCGACCCGGACGGTGGTGGCGTCGGCGTCGGACTGGAAGGTGTTCAGGGTGTCCGGGACGGTGTCCACGGCCCAGCGCAGGGTGCCGCCGTCGGCGATCCTCGAGCGTTCCGCGGGGGCCACGTCCGCGCCGGCGAGCGGCTTGCCCGAGGGGTCCTCGGAGCTGCATCCGGCCAGGGCGGTCACCGCGAGCGCGCCCGCGGTGAGGAAGGTGATCGAGCGCAGGACCGCGCGCGGGCGGACTCCGTCGTGGGACATCTCTGGGTACCTCCGGAAGGCCGCGGGCGTTACGATCACTTTTGGCGGTATTTGGTGCTCATCTGATGTATGCGGCCACTGAAGAGGAAAGGGTTCGGCAACCGAGGGCGACACGGCGACCACGGCTGGTAAGCCCACCCGTGCGGCGCAACGCACCGGCCGGTGCGCCCGTGCGCCTCGGCCAATCGATGCACATCCCTTCACAGCACAAGGTGTGACGCGCGACACTCTCAGGCGCATGAACGTTGCCGCCTTGGGCCTGAAGGACCCGCGGAAGTGAGGGCAAGTCATGTCCGTGCACGACGAGCTGACGTCCGTCCAGCGCTGCCTCGACGACCTGATGAGGTCGGTGGGGCGCCTGGAGAAGCAGTTGGGCAGCGGTGGCCTGGAGATGCGCCGCGTCCGCACCGACACCGATCACCTGCGCGAGAGCGTGGCGCTGCTGCGGGAGACGGCGGCCGGTCCGCCCGGCGCGCCGCCGCGGCCCGACCTCGTGACCATCTCCGACACGCCGTACGACCCCTCGCTGTGGATCGACACCGACGACGAGGGACTCGGCGCCCGCGACCGGCGCGCCCCCTGACCCGGGCACCGGCGGGCCCCGCGGCCCGCCGGCCCCCGTCCCCGACCCGACCACCGCAGTCCTGTCCCCCGACCGCCGCGACTCGTCGACCCCTACCGGAGCGGACACGTGGCCACTGGTACGGAACCTCCCGCCACCGAACCCCATCCCCGCCGCGGCGGCGTACGAACGGGTACGCGCGCCGCGATCGCGGCCCCGCACCTGCGGACCGACCGCTGGTGGCTGGCCCCGGCCGCCACCGCGGCCGGTCTGCTGGCGTTCGTCGTCTATTCGACCTGGCGGGCCTTCGCGAACACCGACTACTACGCGGCGCCGTACGTCTCGCCGTTCTACTCGCCGTGCCTGGCGGAGAACTGCGTGCCGATGCGGGCCGGACCGAACTGGGAGCTGTTCGGCAGCTGGTGGGGCATCTCCCCTGCGATCATCATCCTGATCTTCCCGCTGGGCTTCCGCCTGACCTGCTACTACTACCGCAAGGCCTACTACCGGGGGTTCTGGGCGTCCCCGCCGGCCTGCGCGGTGGCCGAACCGCACCGGACGTACACCGGTGAGACCCGCTTCCCGCTGATCCTGCAGAACGTCCACCGGTACTTCTTCTACGCGGCCCTGCTGGTCGCGCTCGTCCTGACCTACGACACCGTGCTGGCCTTCCGGGACGAGAACTACGCGTGGGGCCACATGGGGCTCGGCACGCTCGTCTTCCTGGCCAACATCGTGCTGATCTGGCTGTACACGATCTCCTGCCACTCCTGCCGGCACATCGTCGGCGGGAAGCTGAAGCACTTCTCCAGGCATCCGGTGCGCTACCGGATGTGGCAGTGGGTGGGGCGCCTGAACGCCCGCCACATGCAGCTGGCCTGGGCCTCCCTGCTGAGCGTGGCGCTCGCCGACCTCTACGTGTACCTCGTCGCCACCGGCGTCTTCGACGATCCGCGCTTCTTCTGACGGTGTCCGTGTTTCTGATGGCTTTCGATGACTGGGGCGTTGAGGAATGACCGTGGTCGACCGGCAGGAGTGGGACGTCGTCGTGGTCGGGGCGGGCGGCGCCGGCCTGCGCGCCGCCATCGAGGCGCGCGAGCGGGGCGCCCGTACGGCCGTGATCTGCAAGTCGCTGTTCGGCAAGGCGCACACCGTGATGGCCGAGGGCGGCATCGCCGCGGCCATGGGCAACGTCAACTCCGGCGACACCTGGCAGGTGCACTTCCGCGACACGATGCGCGGCGGGAAGTTCCTCAACCAGTGGCGGATGGCCGAGCTGCACGCCCAGGAGGCACCGCAGCGGGTGTGGGAGCTGGAGACGTGGGGCGCGCTGTTCGACCGGACCGGGGACGGGCGGATCTCGCAGCGCAACTTCGGCGGCCACGAGTACCCGCGTCTCGCACACGTCGGCGACCGCACCGGCCTGGAGCTGATCCGCACCCTCCAGCAGAAGATCGTGGCCCTCCAGCAGGAGGACTTCCGGGAGACCGGGGACTACGAGTCCCGGCTGAAGGTCTTCCAGGAGTGCACCGTCACCCGGGTGCTCAAGGAGGACGACCACGTCTCGGGGGTGTTCGCCTACGAGCGGGAGACCGGCCGCTTCTTCGTGCTGCAGGCCCCCGCGGTGGTGATCGCCACCGGCGGCATCGGCAAGTCGTTCAAGGTCACGTCGAACTCCTGGGAGTACACCGGCGACGGGCACGCCCTGGCCCTGCTGGCCGGGGCGCCCCTGCTGAACATGGAGTTCGTGCAGTTCCACCCCACCGGCATGGTCTGGCCGCCGTCGGTGAAGGGCATCCTCGTCACCGAGTCGGTGCGCGGCGACGGCGGGGTGCTGCGCAACTCCGAGGGCAAGCGGTTCATGTTCGACTACGTGCCGGACGTCTTCAAGGACAAGTACGCGGAGTCCGAGGAGGAGGGCGACCGCTGGTACGAGGACCCGGACCACAACCGGCGCCCGCCGGAGCTGCTCCCCCGCGACGAGGTGGCCCGCGCCATCAACGCGGAGGTCAAGGCCGGCCGGGGCTCCCCCCACGGCGGGGTGTTCCTGGACGTGTCCACCCGGATGCCGGCCGAGGTGATCAAGCGGCGGCTGCCGTCGATGTACCACCAGTTCAAGGAGCTGGCGGACGTCGACATCACGGCGGAGCCGATGGAGGTCGGCCCTACCTGCCACTACGTGATGGGCGGCATCGCCGTCGACTCCGACACGGCGGCGGCGCGCGGGGTGCCGGGACTGTTCGCGGCCGGTGAGGTGGCCGGCGGCATGCACGGCTCCAACCGGCTGGGCGGGAACTCGCTGTCCGACCTGCTGGTCTTCGGCCGCCGGGCGGGCCTGCACGCCGCCGCGTACGCGGCCGGGGAGGGCGGCGGGCGCCGGCCGCGGGTGGACGACCCGCAGATCGCCACGGCCGCCGCGGAGGCGCTGCGGCCGTTCTCCGCCGAGAGCGAGGAACCCGGCGACGGCCCGCCGGAGAACCCCTACACCCTGCACCAGGAACTCCAGCAGACCATGAACGACCTGGTCGGCATCATCCGCCGGGACCACGAGATGCGCCAGGCCCTGGAGAAGCTGGCGCAGCTGCGGGTGCGCGCCCGCCGGGCCGGGGTCGAGGGGCACCGGCAGTTCAACCCGGGCTGGCACCTCGCGCTGGACCTCAGGAACATGCTGCTGGTCAGCGAGTGCGTGGCGCGGGCCGCGCTGGAGCGCACCGAGTCGCGCGGCGGCCACACCCGCGAGGACCACGCCGGGATGGACCGCGCCTGGCGCAACGTCAACCTGCTGTGCCGGCTGACCGACCCCACGGGGGGTCTCGCCGCGACCGACCCCGTGCGCGGCCAGATCACCCTGTCGCGTGAGACCACCGAACCCATCCGCCCGGACCTGCTCGCCCTCTTCGAGAAGGAGGAGCTGGTCAAGTACCTCGCCGAAGAGGAGCTGTACGAGTGAGCAGCTACGAGGCCCGCTTCAAGGTGTGGCGCGGGGACGTGGACGGCGGCGGCCTGGAGGACTTCGCGGTCGAGGTGAACGACGGGGAGGTCGTCCTCGACATCATCCACCGCCTCCAGGCCACCCAGGCCCCCGATCTCGCCGTGCGCTGGAACTGCAAAGCCGGCAAGTGCGGTTCGTGCTCTGCGGAGATCAACGGCCGACCCCGGCTGCTGTGCATGACCCGCATGTCGGTGTTCAGCCGCGAGGAGACCATCACCGTGACGCCGCTGCGGGCGTTCCCGGTGATCCGGGACCTGGTGACGGACGTCGGCTTCAACTACACCAAGGCCCGGCAGGTTCCCGCGTTCGTGCCGCCGGACGGTCTCGGGCCGGGCGAGTACCGGATGATGCAGGAGGACGTGGACCGGTCGCAGGAGTTCCGCAAGTGCATCGAGTGCTTCCTGTGCCAGGACGTCTGCCACGTGGTCCGCGACCACGAGGAGAACAAACAGGCGTTCGCCGGGCCGCGGTTCCTGATGCGGGTCGCCGAGCTGGACATGCATCCGCTGGACGAGGCCGAGGAGTCCGGCCTGGACCGCAAGCGCACGGCCCAGGACGAACACGGCCTCGGCTACTGCAACATCACCAAGTGCTGCACGGAGGTCTGTCCCGAGGGCATCCGGATCACCGACAACGCGCTGATCCCGATGAAGGAGCGGGCGGCCGACCGCAAGTACGACCCGCTGGTGTGGCTGGGCTCGAAGATCCGGCGGCGGTAGCCGGGCCGTCAGGACGTGAGCCAGCCCTCCCGGTACTCCTCCCAGTTCTTCTCCGTCGCCGCGAAGTCGATGTACGGGGCGAGACCGAAGCGGTCGCGGCGGGGGTCCGTCCGGGAGAGGCCGAGGCGGGCGCCGCGCACGGCGGCGGCGACGGTCTCCGCATGACCCCAGTGGCTGAAGTTGCTCTCGTGGTAGAAGGGCAGACCCATCAGCAGATGGGTGGTCGGCGGGGTGACCTCCAGGGCGAGGGAGGTCTGCAGGGCCACGTAGCCGCCGTAGCTGCTCTGCAGCGGCTGCGCCGTGTCGTACGACATCACGGCGATCTGGTCGACGCGCCGGGCGACCTGGCCGAAGAACGTCTGTGACCACCACTTGGGGTGGTCGGCGAAGACACCGGCGACGGTGTGCAGGGCGGGGAGCGGGTCGATCTGGTGGGCGGCCACGGACAGCGTGGCCCCGTGGGCGCGGGTGACGTCGCGCAGGTCGTCCAGGAGGGTGAGGTAGTCACGGTCGTCGGAGTGCAGGGGCTCCAGGTCGAGGTGGACGCCCTCGTAGCCCGCGTCCAGGACCTGACCGGCGCTGCGGACGACCTCGGCGCGGGTGGCGGCGCGGTCCAGGTGCAGCCCGTCGGGTCCCCCGTTGGCGAGGACGTCCCCGAGGAAGGCCTGCACCCGGACGTCCGGCATCTCGCGGTGGACGGCATCGATGAACCAACGGGCGCGCGGGTAGGCCGACTTCGGCAGAGTGCCGTCGTGCTCCAGCGGGCCGGAGTGCACGTACAGGTCGCGGATCCCGGTGCCCTCCAGGCGGCGGGCGAGGGCGGTGACGTCGGCGTCCTTCTTCCGCCCGTCGACCCAGGCGTGGCCGAGCCAGAGGGCGTCGCGGCCGCGGCTGCGGGTCCCGTCGGCGGGGTCGCCCGTGTAGTTGATCCACAGGGCGGTCTGGACGGCGAGCACGGGCAGCAGCAGCGCGAGCACCACGACGAGGGCGGTGCGCCGGGCCCGGCGCACCCAGGGTCTGCGGCGGACGGCGGGCTCGTCGCGCACCCCGTCCGGCTCCGGTCCGTCAGGGCCGGGGGTGGTGCCCGTCCCGGCCGGACCGGGCTCGGGCCGGTCCGGCCGGCTCCCGGTGTCCGGTCCGGCCTCCAGCGGGTGGTCGGTCGGTTCCATGCCCGGATCCCCTCCCCGGCGGGCCGGCGGGCCCGCGTGGCTGATGTGTTCCGGGGAGGACGATCACCGGGGGCGCCCCGGTTGCGGGCGGCCGGGGCGGTGGCTCTTGGCGGCGGCTCTTGGCGGCGGCTCTTGGCGGCGGCTCAGAACAGGCTCAGCAGGGCCTCCGCCGGGTCGGTGAGGGTGGTGTCGCCGCCGGGGAGCGGCAGTTCGAACCAGACGGTCTTGCCGCGGGGCGTCCGGCGGGAGCCCCAGGCGGCGCTGAGCAGGCCGACGAGCTGCAGGCCCCGGCCGCCCTCGTCGGTGTCCCGGGCGCGGCGGCGACGGGGCTGGACCAGGCCGGAGTCCCAGACCTCGCAGACCAGGGTCCGGTCGAGGAGCAGGCGGAGCCGGATCTCTCCCTCGCCGTACCGCAGCGCGTTGGTGACCAGTTCACTGACCAGGAGCTCCGTGGTGTCGACGAGGGGTTCGAGGTCCCAGCCGAGCAGCTTGGCGCGGGCGTGCTCGCGGGCCCGGCCGACGCTGCGGGGCTCGCGCGGCAGGGTCCAGTCGCCGACGGACCCGGCGGGCAGCCCCTGGACGCGGGCCATCAGCAGGGCGATGTCGTCCTCGCCGTGGTGGGTGTCGAGGGTGTTGAGCACGTGGTCGCAGACGTCCTCGAGATTCGGACGGGTGCCGCCCGCGGACGTCGCCGGCGTCGCGGAGGGGTGGCCGGGCGACGGCTGTGCCGGGTCGGTGAGGGCGCCGACGAAGGCCTGGAGGCCCTCGTCGAGGGGGTGATCGCGGCTTTCGACCAGTCCATCCGTGTAGAGCGCGAGCAGGGCGCCTTCGGGCAGTTCGACCTCGACCTCCTCGAACGGCTCGCCGCCCACGCCGAGGGGCATGCCGGGCGGCACGTCCAGCATCAGCGCGGGTTCGCCCGGTTCGACCAAGACGGGCGGCAGGTGGCCGGCGTTGGCGAAGGTGCAGCGTCTGGTGACGGAGTCGTAGACGGCGTAGACGCAGGTCGCCAGGTACACCTCGGAGAGGTCGGCCTCCCGGGGGCGGCGGGCCGCCCGGGTGGCCTGGTGGATGCCGCCGGGGGCGCCGAGGCCCCGGGCGATCTCGTCCAACTGCGCGAGCACCTCGGCCGGTTCCAGGTCGAGCTGGGCGAGGGTGCGGACGGCGGTGCGCAGTTCGCCCATGGCGACGGCCGCGCGCAGGCCGCGGCCCATGACGTCGCCGACGACCAGGGCGGTGCGGTGCCCGGGAAGTTCGATGACGTCGAACCAGTCGCCGCCGACCTCGCTGGGCCGGCCGGTGGCCGCGTTGCCGGGCAGGTACCGGCAGGCGATGTCGAGGCCGGAGGCCTCCGGGTCGCCGGGCGGGAGCAGGGAGCGCTGGAGTATCAGCGCGCGTTCGTGCTCGCGGCGGTACAGGCGGGCGTTGTCGATGCAGACGGCGGCGCGGGCGGCGAGTTCCACGGCGAGGTCGCGGTCGCGGTCGCCGAACGGCTCGCTGCCCTTGGTGCGGGCGAACCGGGCCAGCCCCACGACCGTGTCCTGGGCGACCATCGGCACGGCGAGGGTGGACTGCACGAGGCCGCCCTCCTCGCCGGGCACCGACTGGGGGCGGGCGGTGCGCAGGGCGTCCGCGCAGGGCGAGTTGAAGGGGTAGTGGTGGACGGCGCCCAGCTTCACCGTCTCGCCGATGGTGCCGAGGGGGGCCTCGGAGACGGCGCTGGCGAACGCCACCCGGCGCACCTCGGCGCTGCCGTCGGCCAGGCCCTGCGGGGTCTCGTCGCCGGACAGCAGCCCCTGGTAGAGGTCGACGGTCGCCAGGTCGCAGAAGCCGGGGACGACGACGTCGAGGAGTTCGCGCGCGGTGGTCTCCAGGTCCAGGGAGTTCCCGATCCGGGCACCGGCCTCGTTCAGCATGGCGAGATTGCGCCGTGCGGCGGCGGCCTCGCGGGCGGCGGCGCGGCGGGCGGTGATGTCGATGCCGAGCCAGGCGATGCCGATGGGGCGTCCGCTGCCGCTGTGCACGCGGTAGAGGTTGACGGACCAGTGCCGGCGGTCCTCGGCGCCGGGGAGGTAGCCGGTCACGTGCATGTCGGTGATGGACTCGCCGGTCTGGAGCACCCGGCGCAGGGTCGCCTCGACGCGCTCCGCCTCACCGCGCGGCAGGTAGTCGTGGACGCCCTTGCCGCGGTGGTCGTCGGGGGTGCCGCCGAAGAGGGAGGCGAACCGCTGGTTGGCGCGGCGCACCCGCAGGTCGGGGTCGATCAGCACGAAGCCGAACGGAGATTGGCCGAATATGGCCTGCGAGGCGGCCAGGTCGGTCTCGATGCTGCGCAGGGTGCGGACGTCGACCACGATGCAGACGGCGGCCTTCTCGCCGTCCTCGGTGCGGGTCGGCATGACGTAGACCTCGGCGAGGCCCTCCCGGCCGTGCTCGCCCTCGCGGGCGCCGTCCTCCGCCGTGTGCGGCAGCCGGACGGGGACGACCCCGGTCCACTCGCGGCCGTCGAGGATCTCCGCCATCTTGCGCTGGCCCTGCTCGCGCCGGGCCGGGTCGACGAACGCGGCGATCGGGTCCATGCCCACGGCCTGTTCGGCCGGGACGCCCAGGAGTTGCTCGGCGCGCAGGCTCCACTGATCGACGAGGCCGTCGGGGCCGATGGAGAACGAGGCGACCTTGATGTAGTCGTACATGGAGCCGGGCGGGCTGCTCTGCCACATCGTGTCGGCGGACGGGGCATCGCCTGAGGAGAGGCCGTCCGCGGCCTCCGTCATCGCGCCGCCCGACGGGTCCTCGGACCCCGTGGCCTTCGCTGGTATCTCGCTCACGCGAACCGTCCCCTCCAGCTCACCGCGTCCGGCACCGGTCACCGGGGGCGGCTGCCCGCAGTATCCAGCACTACGGCGCCGCACAACACGGTGTTCACGATCACAGCTCGGTCCCACTGCTTTTCGGTCCGGGCCATGAGAACACTCCCAGTCTTCTAACCAGCGGACACGTCGTCGAACCCCCCTCTCCGGCACCGGTCGCGGACACGAACCGGCCGTTCGACAGCAGAAGGGGGCGCGTACACCCTCCGAGCGAGCCGCCGCACCCCCCGCGTACCCTCTTTCGCGCTCCTTCGCGCCGCCGTGCGACACGGCGTCACGGGGCGGTCAGCGCGGCACCGCGAGTTCGAACCAGACGGTCTTGCCGACGTCGTCGCCGCCGGGCCGGGTGCCCCAGCGGCGGGAGGTGGAGGCGACGAGCTGAAGGCCTCGTCCGTGCTCGTCCTCGGGGCGGGGGACGCACTCGTGCGGGAGGTCGGGGAGGGTGTCGGACACCTCCACCAGCAGCACACCGGTCAGTCCGCGCGGGCGCACCAGGCGGACCCCGATGGGGCCGGTGGCGTGGCGCAGGGCGTTGGTCACGAGTTCGCTGACCAGCAGCGCGGTGAGATCGCCGACGCCGTCGAGGCCCCAGCCGTGGAGTTGGGTCCGGACGGCGGCGCGGGCGCCACGGACGGCGCCCGGCTCGGCGGGGAAGGTCCACGCGGCACAGTCGCCCTCGATGTCGATCACACGGCTCACTTCCCGGCAATCGCGTCCAATCTCACCCGACTTCGTCAGATAAGTGGCACATACCCCATTTAGCAGGCGCATACCGTCGGCGGGGGGCCTTGTGCGCGGGGGCGGGGCGGATGGCTGCCGGTGGCGGCGACCGGGCGTGGCGGTCGTGCCGTCGGTCGGGGCGCCGGGCGGACTGTCGGCCG
>NZ_JAAGMD010000597.1 GCF_010548465.1 Streptomyces sp. SID14436
GCCCGGTCGCCGGGCGCCGCGAGGCGGACTGCGTCCTGCGCGACGGGACCCGGCTGCGGACCGTGCTGCTGCTGCCGCACGGGACCGGGCCGTGGCCGGCCCTGCTGACCCGCCATCCCTACGACGTGACCCGTGAGGAGTACGACGGGCTGCTGGACGTCGGCCGTCTCGTCGCCGCCGGCTACCTCGTCGCGCTCCAGGACGTGCGGGGCCGCTTCGGCTCCGAGGGCGTCTTCGAGCCCGGTGCGCAGGAGGTGGCCGACGGCGCCGACGCCGTGGCCTGGCTCGCGGCGCGTCCCGAGTGCACCGGCAGCGTCGGCATGTGGGGTGCGTCCTACGCCTCGGACACCCAGTTCGCCGCCCTGTTGGGAGGTGCCCCGGCGCTGCGGGCGATCGCTCCGGCGATGACGCCGGCGTTGTCAGCGCTCGACGGTTTCCGGTTCCGCGGCGGGGTGCCGGAGATCGGGAGCACCCTGACGTGGACGCACGGGGCGATCGCCCCGGACCTGATCTCGCGCATCGGTTCCGCCCGCGAACGGGAGGCCGAGCAGCGGCGGTGGGAGGCCACCGAGCGGGCCATCGCCTCCGGTGACGCGTTCCGGGCCGGGGCCCCGCACCCCGGGTGGGACGCCGAGGCGATCGTCCGGTGGGGCCTGGACCGGCTTCGGGAGCCGCTCGGGTCGGTCCGGCACCGCGAGGGCAAGATCGTCGACCGGATCGACGCGGTCGGTGTCCCCGTCCTGCTGACCGGCGGGTGGTTCGACGTGTTCCTCGGGCCGACCCTGGAGATGTACCGGCGGCTGCTGCGCCGCGCGAAGGACACCGGCGGGCCGGTGCCCCGCCTGCTGGTCGGCCCCTGGACGCACGACGACCTGTCGGGCCGGGCCGCCGGCGCCGACTTCGGTCCCGGCGCGTCCGCCGACGACCTCGGCGACGGCAGCGACCTCACCGCACGGCATCTGCGGTGGTTCGACTCCGTCCTGCGCTCGGGCGCGCCGACGGGGCCGCCGGTGCGCGTGTTCGTGATGGGCTCCGGCCGGTGGGTGACGCTGGACGAGTTCCCGCCGCCCGGCACGCGGACGCTCGCCCTGTACCTGAACCCGGGGGGCGAGCTGGCCGCCGAGCCGGCCGGCAGCGGTGAACGGCGGCTGATCAGCGACCCGTCGGACCCGGTGCCGACGCGCGGCGGTGCGGTGCTGCTGTTCGCGCCGTTCACGGCGGGGCCCGCCGACCAGACGGAGGTTCAGGCGCGTCCCGACGTGGTGGCGTGGCGCACCGGGCCGCTGACGGAGGGCCTCACGGTGCTGGGCGCGGTGCGTGCCGTGGTCCACCTCGTGACCACGGGGACGGACGCGGACGTGGTGGTGCGGCTGTGCGACGAGCACCCGGACGGCAGCAGCCGGGTCGTCGCCGACGGTGTGCAGCGGGCGTCGGCCCTGTCCGTCGACCCGGTGACGGGCCTGGGCGAGCGGCTGCCGGTCGTGCCGGGTCAGGAGCTGGAGGTGGTCGTGGACCTGTGGTCGACGGCGCACACGTTCCTGCCGGGCCACCGGGTGCGCGTGGACATCGCCCCGAGTTCGTCACCCCGCTGGGAGGCCGGGCGCAACGCCTTCGATGCGGACGGCACGGCCGCGCGGCCCGCGGCGGCGGAGTACACGATCCGTCACGGCGCCGCCCGGCCGAGCCGTCTCGTCCTCCAGGTCGCGGCGACGGCACCGGGGTGAGAGCGGCCGGGCCGCGCCCGGCGGGTCACCGGCGTGGTGCCGTGGTGGCCCGGGCGGGTGCGGTGGAGGACCGGACGACCAGCTCGGTGGCCAGTTCCATGCGGGCGGGTGACCGGGCGCCGCCGTCCTCGCCGCGGGTCTGCTCGATCAGGAGCTTGACCGCGGCGGCGCCCAGTTCGGTGCTGGGCTGGCGGACGGTCGTCAGGCCGGGGGTGATGTACTGCGCCTCGGGCAGGTCGTCGAAGCCGACGACACTGATGTCCTCGGGGATCCGCAGGCCGCGGGCGGCCAGGGCGTCGTAGATGCCGAGTGCCATGGAGTCCGCGCAGGCGAAGAGCCCGGTGATGCCGGGGTCGCCGTCGAGCAGGGTGTGGGCGGCGGTGGCCGCCTTGGCCCGGTTCCAGCCGCCGTGGGCCACCGACACCGAGGCCGGGCCGGCCGCCGCCGTGTCGGCCGCGGCGCGGAAACCGTCGACACGGGCGCGGCTGAAGAGGTGGCGGGCGTGGCCGGCGACCACGCCCAGGCGCTCGTGGCCGAGGGACAGCAGGTGCTCGGCGGCCATCCTGCCGCCTTCCCAGTTCGCCACGCCGATGCTCGACACCCCGGACGGGGGTGCGCTCATGGGGTCGATCAGCACCACGGGGACACCGGCGGCGAAGAGGGTGCCGAACTGGTGCGAGGCGGGATCGACGAGCGTCCCGATCACGCCGAGGGTGCGTCGGCGCAGGACCCGCGACACCCAGTCGCCGTCCGGTTCGGCGAGCGTCAGTACGACGTCGAGGCCGGCTGCGGCCGCTTCCCGGCCGACGCCGGCGATCAGCAGGTTCGCCCAGGATCCCTCGAAGTGGGTGACGACGAGGTCGAGTACGTGGGACAGGGCGGTCTCGTCCCGCCCGCTCTCGCTCTTGGCCCCGCCCCGGCGGGTGTAGCCGACGGCCCGCACGGCTTCCATGACCCTCGCGCGTGTCTCCGCCGAGACGTCGGTTCCGCCTCGCAGCACCTTGGACACGGTGGGCACGCTCGTACCGGCGGTCTGGGCCACCAAGGACAGTGTGGGGCGCGATCCGGCTGGTCGGGGGGGCATGGGGACAGATTATCCCAAGGCGTGGAAGGGCCCCCGGGGGCCCAAGAGGCGCCTTGGGGCGGGGCCGGACCGGCCGCGGACGGGCCCCTGGGGAGGCGGAGCCCGCCCGCGTCCGCCCGCCGGGCACGCGCGCGTCATCCGGTCGGCACCGGGACGTACTCGAACCAGTCGAAGGCGACCGTGCCCTCGGTGGCGTACATGCCGATGACCCGGCCGGTGAAGCCGGCGGCGACCTCGGTGGACAGGTAGCGTCCGTCCAGTTCGGCGAGCGGCGGGCCGTCCGGGGTGCCGGGTCCGCCGAGGTGGAAGGCGATGGTGTCGGGGCCCGTGGTCCCGCCGTCGGTGAGTCCGGGTGACGCGGGGACGAGGCCGGTCGTCCGGACCGTGACGGTGAGGTGCAGGGGGCCCGCCGGGGCGGGCTGCCGGGCGACGGTGCTGCGCAGCGGCCCGATGCGGGCGACGACGCGGACCTCGCCGTCCCCGGCCTCGATCTCGTAGTGGTGGGCCTCGTCCAGGCGTACGCAGAGGCCGCCGCGGCCGGTGCCCGGGTCGAGCAGGGCGGTGACGCGGCAGTCGTGGTGCTGCTGGCGGCGGCCGACGAAGGTGTGGCCGGGGCTGTCCAGGGTGGGGCCGGTCGCGTGGAGGGTGAGACGGCCGGGGCGCTCGGTGAGGGACC
Organism: Streptomyces sp. SID14436; assembly: GCF_010548465.1. Taxonomy (GTDB): domain Bacteria; phylum Actinomycetota; class Actinomycetes; order Streptomycetales; family Streptomycetaceae; genus Streptomyces. The sequence goes on from NZ_JAAGMD010000597.1 coordinate 3,485, forward strand.
AGGAGCCCTCGGGGCGGGCGAACGGCGAGATCCAGTGCGGGGCGAGAGCCGGCTCGTCGAAGTCGTCGCGGGCGGGCGGGGCGGGAACGGGATGCCAGGCACCGCCCGGCGCCGGGTGCCGTTCGGGGACGGGAGCGACGACGGGCCAGCCGTCCTCGTCCCACTCCACGGGGGTCAGGAACGTCTCGCGGCCGAGCACGTGCACGTCGGGGGTGAAGCCGCGGGGGCGGACACCGAGCAGCACCATCCACCAGCTGCCGTCGGGGGCCTGCACCAGGTCGGCGTGGCCGGTGTTCTGGACGGGGCGGGGGCTGCCGCTGTGGGTCAGCAGGGGGTTGCCGGGTGCGCCCTCCCAGGGGCCGCGCGGCGAGCGGCTGCGGGCCACGGACACGCTGTGGCCGCGTTCCGTGCCGCCCTCCGCGATGAGCAGGTACCACCAGTCGCCGATGCGGTACAGGTGCGGTGCCTCGGGGAACTTCAGGCCGGTTCCGGACCAGGTGGCGAAGGGCCCCTCCAGCACCTCTCCCCGGACGGGGTCGATCCTGGCCATGTTGATGCCCCCGGCGGGGCCGGAGAAGGCGCACCAGCAGGTGCCGTCCTCCTCCCACGCGAGGTCGGGGTCGATGCCGGGCAGGCCGATCCACACCGGGTCGCTCCACGGCCCCTCGGGCCGCTCGGCCGTGACGACGAAGGTGCCGCCGCCGTCGATGTTGGTGTTGATGACCCAGTAACGGCCGTCGTGGTGACGGATCGTGGGGGCGTAGAGCCCGCCGGACGCCTTGGCGCCGGGGAGGGGCAGGGGCAGTTGTGCGGGGCGGTCCAGCACGTTGCCGATCTGCTCCCAGTGCACCAGGTCCTTGCTGTGGAACAGCGGCAGTCCGGGGACGTACTCGAAGCTGGAGCACACCAGGTAGTAGTCGTCGCCGACCCGGCACACGCTCGGATCGGGGTGGAACCCGCTGATCACCGGGTTGTCGTAGAGGTGCACGGGACGTGTTCCCTTCGGGGTGCCGGGCAGCGCCCGCTGCGGCACGACGGACGGCCCGCAGCGCCCGCTGCGGCACGACGGACGGCCGGTGAGGGCCGCCGCCCGGACGGCGGCGGCCCTCACGCTCAGCGGTGCTGTCCTCGCGCGGGACGTGTCAGGCGCGGGTCCAGCGCTGGTTGTTGCCGTTGGAGCAGGAGTAGATCTGGATCTGGGTGCCGTTGGCGGTGCCGGCGCCCACGGCGTCCAGGCACTTGCCGGACTGGACGCCGACGATGGAACCGTCGGAGTTCAGACGCCACTTCTGGTTGTCGCCGCCCCAGCAGCTGTAGATCTGGACCTTGGCGCCGTTGCCGGTGCCGGCGGCGTCCAGGCACTTGTCGCCGTAGACCCTGAGCTCACCGGAGCCGGTCAGCGTCCACTGCTGGTTGGTGCGGTTGTTGCAGTCGTAGAGCTGGACCTGGGTGCCGTCGGCCGTGCTGGCGTTGGGCACGTCCAGGCAGCGGCCCGAGGCGACGCCCTTGATGGCGGTGCCGTCACCGGGCTCCGGGTCCGGGTCCGGGTTGCCGCCGGCGCCCCCGTTGAGGGCGTTCAGCACGGCGCTGTACGCCTGCTTCTTGCTGCCGTCGTTGTTGAACAGCAGCGGAGTGTGCTCCGAACGCCAGGAGTCGCTGTCGCGGACGCCCCAGACGGTGACGCCGAGGCAGCGGGAGACGGCCAGGCAGTCGTTGACCACGGCGGCGTAGGTGGTCGGCGAGGCGCCCTGGATGTCGAGCTCGGTGACGGCCACGTCGACTCCGAGGGCGGCGAACTCACTCAGCGTGGTGCGGAAGTTGCTGTTGTAGGGGCTGCCGCTGTTGAAGTGCGACTGGAAGCCGACGCAGTCGATCGGCACGCCGCGCTGCTTGAAGTCCCGCACCATGCGGTACATCGCCTGGGTCTTGGCCCAGGTCCAGTCCTCGACGTTGTAGTCGTTGTAGCAGAGCTTGGCGGACGGGTCGGCGGCCCGCGCGGTGCGGAAGGCGACCTCGATCCAGTCGCTGCCGCTGCGCTCCAGGTTGGAGTCGCGCCGGGCGCCCGAACTGCCGTCGGCGAACGCCTCGTTCACCACGTCCCACTGCGTGATCTTGCCCTTGTAGTGGTTCATCACGCCGTTGATGTGGTCGATCATCGCCTGGCGCAGCGCGCTGCCGTTGAGGCTCTGCATCCAGCCGGGCTGCTGGGAGTGCCAGGCCAGCGTGTGGCCGCGCACCTCCTTGCCGTTCTGCACCGCCCAGTTGTAGACGCGGTCGCCGGCGGAGAAGTCGAACTGGCCCCGCTGCGGCTGGGTGGCGTCGATCTTCATCTCGTTCTCGGCCGTCACCGAGTTGAACTCACGGGAGGCGATCGAGGCGTACGTCGAGTCGTTCAGCCTGTTCGCGGCGATGGCGACGCCGAAGTAGCGGCCGCTCTGGGCCGCGGCGGCACCGAGGGTGCTCTCGGCGGCCTGGGCGGAGGGCGGCGCGACGAGCGCGCCGACCAGACCGACGGAGCCGGCGACCAGCGCCAGCATCGCAGCGCGGAATTTCTGCCGTACAGGGGGTCTGGCAAGGGCAGAGGAGCCCATGGCTGTGCCTCCAGGGGTAGGGGATGACGGGATCACCGGACGTCGCGGTCATGGGACCCGGGGGGAAGAAGTCGACCGGCACGGACGGGCCCGGTCGGCCGCCGAGGTGCGCCGGGCGGCGGCGGTCCTGCGGCCGTGCGGGCTGTTGCACGGCTGTGGTGCGGCTCGGGCTGCGCAGGGGCCCGCTCACGGCAGGCCCGTTCGAGATTTCGGTACACGGTCGGTGTACCAGACAGGATCATTGAGTGATTGACAGTGCCTCGTCAACCCCTCGGCCTCATCAATTTCCGACTCTGGCCCGAAACTTTCGAACAGCCGGTCATGAAGTCGCGCTCACGGGAGCCGCGTGCCACACAGCTCACCACCTGCCGGTTCCCGGTCAACTCCGCGGACCGTTCCGCCGGGTGGGAGGGACTGTTTGCGGTCAGGTCGGCCGCAGACCTTGACCGAGGAGCGTCGGCTTCCTAGCTTGTGGCGTCACACAACCGGGATCACTTTCGAAACATTCGACATCCGCCCCGCCCCGGAGCGGCTGCCGCTCCGCGGTTCGCCCGCGTCCCCCCACCCCGCCCCCTAGGAGGCCCCTCGATGTGGTCACGCCCCCTGTCCCCGGTCCGTCCGAGACGCTTACTCGGTGTCCTCGCCCCACTGCTCCTGCTGGCCACGTTCCTCGGCGCCCAGCCCGCCGAGGCGGCGACCGTCGACACGAGCGCCAGCTACGTGCTGGTCAACCGCAACAGCGGCAAGGCGCTCGACGTGTACAACCGGGCGACCGGCGACGGCGCCCGCATCACCCAGTGGACACGGAACGACCAGGCCCAGCAGCAGTGGCAGTTCGTCGATTCCGGTGACGGCTACTACCGCCTCAGGTCCCGCCACTCGGGCAAGGTGCTGGACGTCCACAACTGGTCCACCGCCAACGGCGGTTCGATCGTCCAGTGGTCCGACCTGAACGCCGCCAACCAGCAATGGCGGCTGGCCGACAGCGCGGACGGCCACGTCCGGCTCATCTCGCGCCACAGCGGCAAGGCCCTCGAAGTGCAGGGCGGGTCCACCGCCGACAACGCGAACATCGTCCAGTACGACGACTGGGGCGGGACCAACCAGCAGTGGCGGCTCGTCGAGGTCGGCGCCGGCGATCCCGGCACACCCGGCACGTGCGAGCTGCCGTCGAGCTACAGCTGGACGTCGACGGGCGCGCTGGCGCAGCCCCGGCAGGGCTGGGTCTCGCTCAAGGACTTCACCGTCGCCCCCTACAACGGCCGGCAGCTCGTCTACGCGACCACGCACGACACCGGGACGCGGTGGGGGTCGATGAACTTCGACCTGTTCACCGACTGGCCGGAGATGGCCTCGGCCGGCCAGAACGCGATGTCGGCGTCGACCGTGGCGCCCTCGTTGTTCTACTTCGCGCCGAAGGACATCTGGGTGCTCGCCTACCAGTGGGGCCGCACCGCCTTCTCCTACCGGACGTCGAACAACCCCACCGACCCCAACGGCTGGTCGTCGGAGCAGACGCTCTTCTCCGGGAGCATCCCCGACTCCGGAACGGGACCCATCGACCAGGCCCTCATCGGTGACGGCACGAACATGTACCTGTTCTTCGCCGGCGACAACGGCCGCATCTACCGGGCGAGCATGCCGATCGGGAACTTCCCCGGCAGCTTCGGCTCGACCTCGACCGTGGTCATGAGCGACACGACGAACAACCTGTTCGAAGCCCCGCAGGTCTACAAGCTGGAGGGCCAGAACCGCTACCTCATGATCGTCGAGGCGATCGGCTCGCAGGGCCGCTACTTCCGCTCGTTCACGGCCACGAGTCTGAACGGCTCCTGGACGCCCCAGGCCGCGACCGAGAGCAATCCCTTCGCCGGCAAGGCCAACAGCGGCGCCACCTGGACCAACGACATCAGCCACGGCGAGCTGCTCCGCACCAGCCCCGATCAGACCATGACCGTCGATCCCTGCCGGCTGCAGCTGCTGTACCAGGGCCGCAGCCCCGCCTCCGGCGGCGACTACGGCCTGCTGCCCTACCGTCCGGGCCTGCTGACGCTGCGGCGCTGACGGTACGACGGGGCCGGCAGCGGGCCGGCAGCCAGGGGGAGCCGGTGTGGCGGGTCCGGCGGGTGGGCCGGACCCGCCACACCACCGGCCCCCGGCTGTGGGGGCGGGGCCGTGCGGCCGGGGGCCGCGGGACCGGAGAACCCCGATGGCGGAGGGCCGCGGGGCCGGAGAAGAGCCTGGGGCCGGAGGGCCGGAGCGCAGATCGCGCAGGGCAAGGAACACGGCGGACCCCGGGTGACGGGGTGAGGAGGGCGTGACGCCGGGCAGACACAGCTCTTGACTCGCACGTGACGACATGATCGGCGGCATCTCAACGGATGTCGCCGACACTCCTGTCGGCACGCCGGTGAGGCGCAGGTGAGGCCATGGGCGGCCGGTGATCGCCGGAGCGGTTCGCGTCACACTCGCGGGGAGAACAAGGTCACAACGTTCCCTCTGCTGCTCGCCTGTCGGCCTGCCCTAACATCCGAGCATGACGCTCCTGCCTGACGACGGCCTCGGCCTGGCCGCCGAGTTCCCCGACGCGACCCACGAGCAGTGGCAGCACCTGGTGGCCGGTGTGCTGCGCAGGTCGGGCCGGGAAACGCCGGACGACGAGGCGGAGGACGCCCTGTCCACGCTGCTGGAGGACGGCCTGCGGGTGCGTCCCCTCTACACCCGGCGCGATGCCGCCCCCGACCCGGGGCTGCCCGGCTTCCCGCCCTTCGTGCGGGGCGGGCGGGCCGAGGGGAGCCGGGTCGGCGGCTGGGACGTACGGCAGCGCCACACGGTGGCCGATCCGGCGTCGGTGCTCGCCGACCTGGAGAACGGGGTCACCTCCCTGTGGCTGGCCGTCGGCGAGCCCTCCGGCCTCCCGCTCGGCGCGCTCGGTCACGCCCTCGACGGTGTCCTCCTCGACCTGGCCCCCGTCGTGCTGGAGGCGGGCTCCGCGTTCGAGCCGGCCGCGCGGGAACTGCTGGCGCTGCACGAGGAACGGGGCGTCGCCGCGGACGCCGTGCGCGGCAACCTGGGGGCCGATCCCCTGGGCCACGAGGCCCGCACCGGCAGCGCCTTCGACACCGCGCCCGTGACGGAAACGGCCCTGCGGTGCGCCGAACGGCACCCGGGTCTGCGCGTGCTGACCGTGGACGCGCTGCCCTACCACGAGGCCGGCGGGTCCGCGGCGCAGGAACTGGGCTGCTCGCTGGCGACGGGGGTGGCCTATGTGCGCGACCTCACCGCGGCCGGGCTGAGCACGGCGCAGGCGCTGGCGCAGCTGGAGTTCCGGTACGCCGCCACCGCCGACCAGTTCCTGACCGTCGCCAAGCTGCGTGCCGCACGCCGGCTGTGGGCGCGGGTGGCCGAGGTCTGCGGGGAGCCGCGGGCGGGCGGGCAGCTCCAGCACGCGGTGACCTCACCGGTGATGATGACGCGCCGCGACCCGTGGGTGAACATGCTGCGCACCACCGTCGCCACCCTGGCCGCCGGAGTGGGGGGTGCCGACTCCGTGACCGTGCTGCCCTTCGACCACGCGCTGGGTCTGCCGGACGCGTTCGCCCGCCGGATCGCCCGCAACACCTCCACGATCCTCATCGAGGAGGCGCACCTGTCGAAGGTGATCGACCCGGCCGGCGGCTCCTGGTACGTGGAACGGCTCACCGATGAACTCGCCCACGCCGCCTGGGAGTTCTTCCAGGACATCGAGAAGGCGGGCGGTCAGGCCGCCGCCCTGCGCTCCGGGACGGTCGGCGAACGGCTCGCCGGGACCTGGGCGGTGCGCAGCGCGAAGCTGGCGAAGCGGCGGGAACCGGTCACCGGGGTCAGCGAGTTCCCGCACCTGGCCGAGAAGCCGGTGGTCCGCGCGTCCGTGCCCGAACCGCCGGGCGGGGGCCTGCCGCGGGTGCGGCGGGACGAGGCGTTCGAGGCGCTGCGGGCCCGCTCCGACGCCCACCTGGCCGCCACCGGCGCCCGGCCGCGCATCCATCTGACCGCCCTGGGCCCGGCCGCCGCGCACACCGCCCGGCTCACCTTCGCCGCCAACCTCTTCCAGGCCGGCGGCATCGAGCCCGTCACCGAGGGCGGCTTCGCGGACAGCGGGGCGCGGGAGGTGTGCCTGTGCTCCAGCGACGCGCTGTACGAGGAGCAGGCCGCGACCGCGGCCGCCGCGCTGCGTGAGGCGGGCGCCGAGCACGTGTTCCTCGCGGGCCGTCCGGGAGCGTATCCGGGCGTCGACAGCTACGTCTTCGCCGGCTGTGACGCCGTCGCCGTGCTCTCCGCAGCCCTCGACCGCATGGGAGTGTCCTGATGTCCATCCCCGACTTCTCCACGATCGGGCTGGGGTCGCCGTCCTCCGGCGCCGGCCCCGACGAGTGGCGCGCGGCGGTGAAGAAGGCCGCCGACGGCGACGACCTGCTCTGGGAGACGCCGGAGGGGATCGACGTCAAGCCCCTGTACACCGGGCAGGACCTGGAGGGCCTGGACTTCCTGGACACCTTCCCCGGCGTCGCCCCGTATCTGCGGGGCCCGTACCCGACGATGTACGTGAACCAGCCGTGGACGATCCGCCAGTACGCGGGCTTCTCCACGGCCGAGGAGTCCAACGCCTTCTACCGCCGCAATCTGGCCGCGGGGCAGAAGGGGCTGTCGGTCGCCTTCGACCTGCCCACGCACCGGGGCTACGACAGCGACCACCCGCGGGTGACCGGTGACGTCGGCATGGCGGGCGTGGCGATCGACTCGATCTACGACATGCGCCAGCTGTTCGACGGCATCCCGCTGGACCGCATGACGGTGTCGATGACGATGAACGGCGCGGTGCTGCCGGTGCTGGCGCTGTACATCGTGGCGGCGGAGGAGCAGGGCGTACCGCCCGAGAAGCTGGCCGGGACCATCCAGAACGACATCCTCAAGGAGTTCATGGTCCGCAACACGTACATCTATCCGCCGAAGCCGTCGATGCGGATCATCTCCGACATCTTCGCGTACACCTCGCAGCGGATGCCGCGCTACAACTCCATCTCCATCTCCGGCTACCACATCCAGGAGGCGGGTGCGACGGCCGATCTGGAGCTGGCGTACACGCTCGCCGACGGGGTGGAGTACATCCGGGCGGGGCGGGAGGCCGGCCTGGACGTGGACGCGTTCGCGCCGCGGCTGTCGTTCTTCTGGGCGATCGGCATGAACTTCTTCATGGAGATCGCCAAGCTGCGGGCGGCCCGCCTGCTGTGGGCCAAGCTGGTGCGGCAGTTCGACCCGCAGAACGCCAAGTCGCTGTCGCTGCGCACCCATTCGCAGACCTCCGGCTGGTCGCTGACCGCGCAGGACGTGTTCAACAACGTCACCCGCACCTGCGTGGAGGCGATGGCCGCCACTCAGGGCCACACCCAGTCGCTGCACACCAACGCCCTCGACGAGGCGCTCGCCCTGCCCACCGACTTCTCCGCCCGCATCGCCCGCAACACGCAACTGCTGCTCCAGCAGGAGTCCGGGACGACCCGGGTGATCGACCCCTGGGGCGGCAGTGCCTACGTGGAGCGGCTGACGTACGACCTCGCGCGCCGCGCCTGGCGGCACATCGAGGAGGTGGAGCAGGCCGGCGGCATGGCGCAGGCCATCGACGCGGGCATCCCCAAGCTGCGGGTGGAGGAGGCCGCCGCCCGCACCCAGGCCCGGATCGACTCGGGGCGGCAGCCGGTGATCGGGGTGAACAAGTACCGGGTGGAGACGGACGAGCAGATCGACGTGCTCAAGGTCGACAACTCCTCGGTGCGCGCCCAGCAGATCGCCAAGCTGCGGCGGCTGCGCGAGGAACGGGACGAGACCGCCTGCCGCGACGCGCTGGACGCCCTGACCCGGGCGGCCGGCGGGGAGGGCAACCTGCTGGAGCTGGCGGTGCGGGCGGCCCGGGCGAAGGCGACGGTCGGTGAGATCAGCGACGCCCTGGAGAAGGTGTACGGGCGGCACGCCGGGCAGATCCGTACGATCTCCGGTGTGTACCGCAACGAGACGGGGGAGTCACCGGCCGTGGAACGCACCCGGACGGTGGTGGACGCCTTCGCCGACGCCGAGGGGCGGCGGCCGCGCATCCTGGTCGCCAAGATGGGCCAGGACGGTCACGACCGGGGCCAGAAGGTGATCGCGACGGCCTTCGCCGACCTCGGTTTCGACGTGGACGTCGGCCCGCTGTTCCAGACGCCGGGCGAGGTCGCCCGGCAGGCCGTGGAGGCGGACGTGCACATCGTGGGCGTGTCGTCGCTGGCCGCGGGGCACCTCACCCTCGTCCCTGCGCTGCGCGAGGCGCTCGCCGAGGAGGGACGGGAGGACATCATGGTCGTCGTCGGCGGGGTGATCCCGCCGCAGGACGTGCCCGTCCTGCTGGAGATGGGCGCGGCGGCCGTGTTCCCGCCCGGCACGGTCATCCCGGACGCGGCCCGTGACCTGGTGGAGCGGCTGGCGGGTGCCCTCGGGCACGACGAGCTGTGAGCCGGTGACGTGATGGCCCTCGATCTGGACGCGTACGTCAAGGGTGTCCTCGACGGCAGGCGGGCGGTCGTCGCCCGGGCGATCACCCTCGTCGAGTCCACCCGGCCCCGGCACCGTGCGCTCGCCCAGCGGCTGCTGACGGAGCTGCTGCCGCACAGCGGGCGGGCGCGGCGGATCGGCATCAGCGGGGTGCCGGGCGTGGGCAAGTCGACGTTCACCGACGCCTTCGGCACGATGCTGACGGGGCTCGGCCACCGGGTGGCGGTCCTGGCCGTCGACCCGTCGTCGACCCGCACCGGCGGTTCGATCCTGGGCGACAAGACCCGGATGGAGCGTCTGGCCGTCGACCCGGCGGCGTTCGTCCGCCCCTCCCCCACGGCCGGTACGCTCGGCGGCGTCGCGAAGGCGACCCGCGAGTCGATCGTGGTGATGGAGGCGGCCGGTTACGACGTCGTGCTGGTGGAGACGGTCGGGGTCGGCCAGTCCGAGACGGCGGTCGCCGACATGGTGGACTCCTTCCTGCTGCTCACCCTGGCCCGCACCGGCGACCAGTTGCAGGGCATCAAGAAGGGCGTGCTGGAGCTGGCCGACGTCATCGCGGTCAACAAGGCCGACGGCCCGCACGAGCGGGACGCCCGCGCGGCGGCGCGTGAACTGGCCGGGGCGCTGCGGCTGATGCACGGCAAGGACGCCTTCTGGACGCCTCCCGTGCTCAGTTGCAGCGCGCGCGAGTCGACCGGGCTCGACGCGGTCTGGGAACGGCTGGAGCAGCACCGGGCGTTGCTGGACTCCACGGGCCGGCTCGCCGCCAAGCGGCGGACCCAGCAGGTCGACTGGCTGTGGGCGATGGTCCGGGACGAACTCCTGGACCGGCTGCACGCCGACCCGGCGGTGCGCTCCCTCGCCCCCGGGCTCGAACAGCAGGTGCGGGACGGCGGGTTGACGGCGACCCTGGCCGCCGAACGCATCCTGGACGCCTTCACGGGCGGCGCGCCCTCCGCCGGGCCGCCGGGCCCTGCGGCCCCCCCGGCCGCCCCGGCCACACCGCCCGCTGCCGAGTGACCGGGCGGGACTGCGGCACGTGAGCAGCGCCGTGCGGCGCGGCGGCCGTCGGCCGGCCGCTCAGCGTACGGACGTATCGCGGCGCGCGGCCCGCCGGGGCGGGCGGTCGGCCAGCCCGCAGTCACCGCACTTCGAGCCGTTCGGCGCGCGGTAGTAGAGGCAGCAGCTCACGCGGCGGAACGCCAGGTCGGGGCCGGTGAGGACGCCGGTGCCCGCCAGGCGTCCGGTGCCCAGCAGTTCGGTCGTGAGAGCGGTGAGCGGTCCGCGTACGGCGGGCCGCAGGGCGAGCAGGGCGTGGGCCGCTCCGGCCAGCGCGGACGCCGAGTTGCCGTCCAGCAGGCGTGGGGCGACCTTGACGCGCAGTCCGTCGGCCAGGGCCGACAAGTGGCCGGTCACCTGCTCGTACAGGGCGCGCGCGGGGCCGGCGTCGAGCCGGTCGGCGTACCGGCCGGCTGGCCGTGGCAGCCGCAGGGCGGGGCCGTCGTCGGCCCGCTGGAGTCCCTCCAGGTCGAGGACGATGCCGTGCAGGACGGCGCAGGCCAGGACGGGTGACCAGAGGCGGGCGGCGTGACCGAGCTGGGCGATGGAGACATCGACGCGCGGCTCGGTGGTGCGGTGGAGGCGGGCGACCGCCGCGGCGAGGTCGGTGAAACCCGTCGCGTAGGAGCGGGCGACCGGGTGCCAGCCGTCGTCCGGGCCGCCGGCCCGCAGATCGAAGAACCCGCCGAGACCGGCCACGTCGTGCAGGGCGGCGGTGACGGACGCGGCCGGGGCGCGGGCGTCCTGCACGGCTCGGTCCTCCCTCTGCACTCCTGCGACGGTTCCTGCATCATCCCATCCCGGGTCCTGCGCGTCGCGGGCCCCCGGGGCGGTCATTCGGTCGCCTGCTCGTGCGGGGCCGTGGCGGGCGGATGCGTCGGCCGGTCCCGTCCGCCGTCACGGCCGGACACCACGACGGCCAGCAGCCCCAGGACGACGGCTGCGACGGCGACCCGTCCTGCCGCCCGGAGCCACCAGCCCGGCCGGCCCCCGCGCCCGCCTCCGCCCGGGGAGCCGAGCCGCTCGGCCCGCCGGGCCGGTCTCAGCAGGCGCAGCAACAGCAGGACGGCGATCGGCAGTTGCAGCAGCCACAGCAGCGTGCGCGGCCATGCTCCGAACCAGACGTTGGTCCCGTACAGCAGGGTGTGCCAGACGCTCAGCACGTAGACGGCGATGACGAAGCGGTGCAGCCGGCGCCAGGTGTTGGCTCCGATGCGGTGGCGGACGTAGAACAGCAGGCCCAGCGGAATCGCGAGGTAGAGGGCGGCCTGTCCGATCGGGATGGCGATCCGGCCGGTGCCGGAGTCGTACCAGCCGGGCACGAAGGTGTCCGCGAAGGCCACCCACAGGCGCTTCGCCCACCCCACCTCGGACTCGTAGCGGACGAGTTCCGCCGCGAACATCAGGGCGTGGGCCAGCATCAGCGCCGTCGTCGACAGGCTGGTGGTGCGGTGCCAGCGCTCCAGGACCGGCCGGGAGACGGGCAGGCGGACCGGCCGGGGGCCCGACAGCAGGAGACCGAGCATGACCGTGCCCCAGGCCCACAGCAGCGCCGACCAGCCGAACGCCTGGCTGAGCAGGTACATCCAGTAGGTGCGGGGATCGTCCATGAACGGCATGACGGCGACGGTGTCCGAGGCGCCCGATTCCATGCGCGCGTACAGGAGCGCGAAGACGAGCGCCGTGACCACCACCGCCGCGGTGGCGTCGGGGAGGGCGGACCGCAGGTCGCCGCGCAGCCCGGCGCGGCCGCCGGGAGGCCGTCGCTCTCCGGGCCGGACCGCTGCGCCGTCCTCGTCCGGAGTGGGGTCCGACAGCATCAGGGCCTCCCGGGCACGGTGCACCGCGGGGCGGTGCGCATGTGGCGTGAGGCAACCAGTCTGGCCGAGGGGGCCGGTGATCGCCGAGGCGTTATCCGGCCAGAGGTGCGGCGCGCAACGCGCGAGGCGGCAGCAGCCTCGCTTTGTCTAGACCTATTATGTCTAGACCTCTTGCCCCGGCCAGGATCCGCGGGCTACGTTGCGCGCTGTTCGGCTCCCCTGGTGATTCCCGCAACTCCCCTGACCAGCAAGGCTGGAAGGAGCATGCCCGCATGCAGGACCGAAGCCCGTCCAGACGAACAGTGATCGCCTCCGCGGCCGTGGTCGCCGCGAGCGCCACGGGTGTCGTGGGCGCGACGGCCACCCCCGCGGCCGCCCACCGGCGCGACCGGCGCCTGAAGAAGATCCTCTCCGGGATGAGCACCGAGGCGAAGGTCGGCCAGCTGTTCGTGCCGTACTTCTACGGCTCGTCGGCGACCTCCCCCAGCCAGTTCGACCAGGAGCGCAACCTCAGCGAACTCGGTGTCCGCACCGTGGCCGAACTCATCGCCAAGTACCACCTCGGCGGTGTCATCTACTTCCAGGGCTGGACGAACAACATCCACGACCCCCGGCAGATCGCGGACCTGACGAACGGTATCCAGCGGGCCTCCCTCGCCCTGCCCACCCCCGTCCCGTCGCTGATCTCCATCGACCAGGAGCACGGGGCCAACGTCCGGGTCGGCGACGGCGCCACCCAGCTGCCGGGGGCGATGGCGCTCGGCGCGGGCCGTTCGCTGTCCGACGCGCGCACCGCCGGGCGCATCTCCGGCACCGAACTCGCCGCCCTGGGCATCCACCAGAACTTCGCCCCGGTCGCCGACGTCAACGTCAACCCGGCCAACCCCATCATCAACATCCGTTCCTTCGGTGCCGATCCGCGCGAGGTCGGCCGCATGGTGGCCGCCCAGGTGACGGGCTACCAGCAGGCCGGAGTCGTGGCCTGCGCCAAGCACTTCCCCGGCCACGGCGACACCGGGCAGGACAGCCACACCGAGCTGCCCGTCATCACCCACACCCGAGAGGAGTGGGAACGCATCGACGCCCCGCCCTTCCGGGCCGCCATCGCCGCCGGCGTCGACTCGATCATGACCGCGCACCTCCAGGTGCCCGCGCTCGACCCCAGCAACGACCCGGCCACCCTGTCCCCCACGATCCTTCAGGGCGTGCTGCGCGGCGAACTCGGCTTCGACGGCGTGATCGTCACCGACGCCCTCAACATGCAGGGGGTGCGCACCAAGTACGGCGACGACCGCGTGCCCGTCCTCGCCCTCAAGGCCGGCGCCGACCAGCTGCTGTTCCCGCCGGACATCGACGTCGCCTACCACGGCGTCCTGGCCGCCGTCCGCAGCGGGGAGATCGCCGAGGACCGGCTGAACGAGTCCGTGCTGCGCATCCTGCGGGTGAAGGACAAGGCCGGTCTGCTCAGCGGCAGCCCCTACGTGTCGCGCAGAGAGGTCGACCGGGTGGTCGGCGCCCGCGCGCACCGCCTCGCCGCCGCCCGGATCGCCGAGCGCACCACCACCCTGCTGGTCAACCGGGGCAGGACGCTGCCGCTGCGGCGCCGGCACCGCAAGCTGCTCGTGGTCGGCGCCAGCCCGGCCTTCCCGACCGACGGCACCCGCACCACCGTGCCGGAACTGGCCAGGGCGTTCGACGAACTGGGCTACAGCACCACCCACCTCGCCACCGGCCGCACCCCCGACGCGGCGAAGATCGACGAGGCGGTGTCCGCCGCGCGGGGCCGGGACGCGGTGATCGTCACCACCGACAACGTCGGCGCGCCCAGCACCCAGCGCACCCTGGTGACCCGGCTGCTCGCGACGGGCGTGCCCGTCGTCCACCTCGCGGTGCGCAACCCCTACGACATCGCCCACCTCGGCGACGTCCCCGCCTCCCTGGCCTCCTACTGCTGGACCGAGGTCGAACTGCGCGCCGCCGCCCGGGTGATCGCCGGCCGTGTCGACCCGCGCGGCCGGCTGCCCGTGCCCGTCCCCCGGGCCGACGATCCGGACCGGATCCTCTTCCGCTCCGGACACGGCCTGTCGTACGACGACTGACGCCGGTCAGCCCTCACGCCGGGCGCATTCGGCCCACACCGTCTTGCCGCCCGGCGGGCAGGGCTCGCAGCCCCACGCGTCCGCGAGGGCGGCGACCAGGAGCAGGCCGCGCCCCGACTCCCCGTCGGCACCCGCGGCCGACACGGGCACGGGCCGGCGTTCGCCCCGCGCGTCGGTGACCTCGATGCGCAGGGTGGTGGCCGTCAGGGTCAGGGCCAGGCGTGCGTGGCGGCCCCTCACCCGGCCGTGCAGGGCGGCGTTCGCCGTCAGTTCGGCGACGAGGAGGCGGGCCGTGGCCGTGCTCTCGTCGTCGTCGGCCTCCGGCCCGCCCCGCCGGTCCGTCAGCCACCGCTCGGCGGCGTGGCGCGCGGTGTGCGCGCCGCGCGCCGTGGCGGCGAACACGGTGCGGAAGTGGGCGGCGCCCACCGTCGGTTCATCAGGTGCGGTGACGATTTCCTGTTTCACCTCACCGAGGGTGACCGAGTCGCCCTACCGTGGGGAGCCCTCGGGGCCGTACGCAGGGTGACTGTCCCGGTGCGGACGGTGTGCCGTACGGGTGTCCGGCCGTGCCCCGGCGGGATCCTCGCCGGTTCGTCCCCGGTACACGGAGCGATCAGGGTGGGTGGTGGTGCGGCATGACGGTGCAGCCGGGTACGGGCGTTTCCCCGGGCGGTGAGGCGGACGGTACGGACGAGGTCACGGACCTGTTCCGGGCACTGGGGCGGCAGATCAGGGTCGCCCGGGAGCGGGCCGGGCTGAGCCAGCGGGAGCTGGGCGACCGGGTCGGCTACGGCGAGGAGACGATCTCCTCGGTCGAGCGCGCACGGCGTACGCCCCAGCCCGAACTGCTCCTCGCCGTCGACCGGTTGCTCGACTGCGGCGGCCTGCTCGCGTCGGCCGCGGAGGACGTGGAACGGGCGAAGTCCCGTCGCCGGGTGCGGCATCCGGAGTGGTTCCGGGACTATGCGCGGTTGGAGGCGGAGGCGGTCGAGCTGCACGACTACAGCTCACTCGCCGTTCCCGGCCTCCTCCAGACCGAGGCGCACGCACAGGTGGTGTTCGGCACCCGCCGGCCCCTGCTGGACGAGGCAACCGTGGAACAGCGGGTGGCCGCGCGGCTGGACCGTCAACAGGTCTTCACCCGCTGGCCCCCGCCCTTCACGACCTTCACCATCGAGGAGTCCGTGCTGCGCCGTCCGCTCGGCGGATGGGACGTTCATCGGCAACAGCTCGAAGCGCTGCTGAAGTTCGGCGGGCTGCGCAGTGTGGAACTCCAGGTACTGCCGACGGACCGCAAGGAGCATCCCAGCCTGGGCGGGCCCTTCATCCTGCTCACGCCGAAAGGCAGACCGCAGGTGGCCTACCTCGAAGTACAGCACGTCAGCCGTCTGATTACAGACCCGGACGAGGTACGTACCCTTGCCGCACGCTACGGCAGCATCAGGGCGCAGGCACTCACCCCGGAGGAGTCGCTGGCCCTGATCGAGACGATGCTGGGAGACCGATGAACACTGAACGGCCGGCACGGCTGGACTGGTTCAAGAGCAGCTACAGCAGCGGCGAGGGCGGGGCGTGCGTCGAGGTCGCCGCCGACCCCGCCCTCATACACGTACGGGACTCCAAGGAGCGCCGGGGTCCGTGCCTCGCGTTCGCGCGGAGCGCCTGGGCCGGGTTCGTGGCAGGGCTGGAGCGGGACCGGAGCTGACCCGCGGGGAGGCCCGGGTACGCACCCGGGCCTCCGTGGCCGGTCGGCTCAGCCGCCGCTCTTGCGCCGGAACGACCGCTGGTTCGCGGCCGGTCCGTGCGCCCCACGGACCTTCGAGGCGTTCGGGCCGGCGCCCGACTCGGCCGTCTTCGCCTGCGTGCCGCGCTTGCGCTCCAGGGCCTCACGGAACTTGCGCTTGAGGTCGTAGGTGCCATCGCCGTCCGGCTCCAGCGGGGGCGTCCCGGGGGCGGCCGGCTCCGAACCTTCGGTGGGGACGGGCTCTGTGGTCATGGTGCCTCCTGGGTTCGGGGGTGGTGCCGGCACAGCCTGCCGTGCCGGTGTTCGCGGGGCAGGCCCTTCAGCCGTTGCGCCGCACGTGGGCCGCCTTCCGGGCCTCGGCCAGCTTGCGGGCCTCGCCCGCCTTGCGGGACGGCCTGCCGCCGCCGCGCGAGGTGTCCTTGCTGGTGCCGAGCCCACGGAAGGGACGGTTGGTGTTCTTGGGCCGGGGGGCGGCGGGCCCGCCGTCGAGCGGGGACCCGGAGGGGGTCCTGGCGCCGGTGATGCGGCTCAGTTCCGCCTCGCCGGAGCGCACCTTGGTGACGCCCGCCTCGATGCCGGCCTCGGCGATGACGCGGGCCGCTTCACGGCGTCCGCCCGCCGGCACCAGCGTGACGACGGTGCCGGACTCGCCGGCGCGGGCGGTGCGGCCCGCGCGGTGCACGTAGTCCTTGGGGTCGGTGGGCGGGTCGACGTTGACGACGAGGTCGAGGTCGTCGATGTGCAGTCCGCGGGCGGCGACGTTCGTCGCCACCAGGGCGGTGAGGTGGCCGTCCTTGAACTGCGCGAGGGTGCGGGTGCGTTGGGGCTGGGACTTGCCGCTGTGCAGGGCCCCGGCGGGCACCCCGGAGGCGCGCAGGTGGCGGGTGAGCTGGTCGACGGCGTGCTTGGTGTCGAGGAACAGCAGGACGCGGCCGTCACGGGCGGCGATCTCCGTGCAGACGGCGTAGCGGTCGGGGCCGTGGACGACGAGGAGGTGGTGCCGCATCGTCGTGACGGTGCCCTCCGCGGGGTCGACCGAGTGGACGACGGGATCGCGGAGGTGGCGCCGGACCAACTGGTCGACGTCGCCGTCCAGGGTGGCCGAGAACAGCATCCGCTGGCCGTCGGGGTGGACCCGGTCGAGCGCGTCGACGGCCTGGGGCAGGAAGCCCAGGTCGCACATCTGGTCGGCCTCGTCCAGCACGGTGATCCGCACCCGCCCCAGCCGGCAGGCGTTCCGCTCGACCAGGTCGTGCAGGCGTCCGGGGGTGGCGACGACGACCTCGGCTCCCTGCCGGAGCGCGGTGATCTGCCGGCCGATGGACATGCCGCCGACGACCGTGGCCATGCGCAGCCGCAGTGCCTCGGCGTACGGCTGAAGCGCCTGGGTGACCTGCTGGGCCAGCTCCCGGGTGGGCACCAGGATCAGGGCGAGCGGCTGCTTCGGTTCGGCGCGCCGCCCG
Organism: Streptomyces sp. SID14436; assembly: GCF_010548465.1. Classification (GTDB taxonomy): domain Bacteria; phylum Actinomycetota; class Actinomycetes; order Streptomycetales; family Streptomycetaceae; genus Streptomyces. The sequence goes on from NZ_JAAGMD010000597.1 coordinate 20,828, forward strand.
GCCGTGCGGGTCAGCAGGGGGAGGCCGAAGGCGAGCGTCTTGCCGGAGCCGGTGCGCCCGCGGCCCAGGACGTCGCGTCCTCGCAGGGCGTCGGGCAGCGTGGCGGCCTGGATCGGGAAGGGTGCGCGCACGCCCTGCTCGTCCAGGGTGCGCAGTACCGCGCCGGGCAGTCCCAGGGCGGCGAAGGTGCCGGAGTCGTCGGGGTGCTTCATGAAGGGGGCCTTCCGCAGGGGGCGTACCGAGGAAGGCCCGGCGGACGACACGGCCCCCGCACCGGCGGATGCGTACGGGCGGTATCGTCCCACCGCGACGACCACGCAAACGCGTCACAGTAGCACGCGCTGGAGATCTCCTACGACTCAGTTCTTGCGGGTCTTTCCTCCGGGTCCGTTTCCCCGCCCCGGTCCCGGTCGGTTCCCGCGTCCGGGTGCGCGCCACCCTCCGGTCGTTCGACCGGATCGCCCCCGACACCGCCCAGATCGGCTGGGACGCCGTGGTGGAACGGGAGGGGTCGGACAAGCCGGTGTGCGTCCGGGACGTCACCATCCGCGGCGCGGGCATGTGGCACTCCCAGCTGTACACCCTCACCCCGCCCCACGAGGCCGGCGGCATCAACCACCCGCACGAGGGGAACTTCGGCTTCGACATCGACGACAACACGAGGATCTCCGACCTGGCCGTCTTCGGCTCCGGCACGATCCGGGGCGGGGACGGCAACGCGGAAGGGGGCGTCGGCCTCAACGGCCGGTTCGGCCGGAACACCCGGATCAGCAACGTGTGGATCGAGCACGCCAACGTCGGCGTCTGGGTAGGCCGGGACCACTCGAACATCCCCGAGCTGTGGGGGCCGGGCGACGGGCTGGAGTTCACCGGCATGCGGATCCGCAACACGTACGCCGACGGCATCAACTTCGCCAACGGCACCCGCAACTCGACCGTCTTCGACTCGTCCTTCCGCAACACCGGTGACGACTCCCTGGCCGTGTGGGCCAGCAAGTACGTCAAGGACCCCGCCGTGGACGTCGGCCACGACAACCACTTCCGCAACAACACCGTCCAGTTGCCCTGGCGGGCCAACGGCATCGCCGTGTACGGCGGCCACGGCAACACCATCGAGAACAACGTCGTGTCCGACACGATGAACTACCCGGGCATCATGCTCGCCACCGACCACGATCCGCTGCCCTTCTCGGGACGGACCCTCATCGCCGGCAACGCCCTGCACCGCACCGGCGGGGCGTTCTGGAACGAGGCCCAGGAGTTCGGCGCCATCACCCTGTTCGCCCAGGGTCCGGACATCCCGGGCGTCACCATCCGGGACACCGACATCCATGACTCCACCTACGACGGCATCCAGTTCAAGACGGGCGGCGGCGCACTGCCGGACGTGACGGTGGACAACGTCCGCATCGACGGGTCGGTCAACGGCTGCGGAGTCCTCGCGATGAGCGGAGCCCGGGGCAGCGCCACCCTGACGGACGTCACCATCACCGGCTCGGCGGAGGGCGACGTCTGCGTCGAACCGGGCTCGCAGTTCGTCGTGCGCCGCGACTGACCGCGCGACAGGAGACCGTCGGCCCGGGGACGTCGTCGTCCTCGGGCCGTTGGAGGACGAGCTATCCCGTGGTGACTCGGTTCACGGTGTGACCAGTTCTCCGACGGTTCCGCACCTCATGGGGCTTTCCAGTACGAGAGCCCGGTCGGACCTGGTGTAATCGGCGGCGGACGACCGAGGATCAAGGGGGCCATATGCAGGCCAAGGAAACATTGTTCGCCGATCTCGTGCAAGGCAGGGCTCAGCAGTTCCAGGTACCGCTCTACCAACGGACGTACTCCTGGACCGAGAAGCACCTCAAGCAGCTGTGGAGCGACATCCTGGAACAGGCAGGCCTGCTCGAGTCGCAGGAGGAGAAGGCGAGCACGCACTTCCTCGGTTCGGTCGTGCTCGCGCCATCACCGCAGAACGACGCTACGTTCCCCCGCTGGCTCGTCGTCGACGGTCAGCAGCGACTGACCACGTTGTCTCTGGCCCTGGCCGCCATCCGCGATCACGTCGCGGACACCGCGCCAGACCAGGCCCAGCGCATCGACGAGCAGTACCTGATCAACAAATGGAACAGCGGCCACGACCACCTCCGCCTGCTGCCGACGCAGGCTGACCGGCCGCAGTTCGCCGCACACATCCGCGGCCCCCTCAGCGAGCAGGCCGCCGGCAGCGGTGTCGCCACCGCCTACGCCTTCTTCCGCAGGAAGCTCGTCGAGGCGGACGACCCTGCTGCCCCGCAGGACGTGTTCCGCATCGAGCAAGCGATCACCTCGCGACTCACGCTGGTGGCGGTGACCGCCGAACGCGGCGACAACGTGCATCGCATCTTCGAGTCGCTCAACAACACCGGCCTGAAGCTGAGCCAGGCCGACCTGCTGCGCAACTACCTTTTCATGCGGCTGCCAACGCGCGGCGAGCACGTCTACGAGACCTATTGGCTGCCCCTGCAGAACAGTCTCAGCAACGACGAGCTGGAGCAGCTCATGTGGCTGCAACTCGTGCTGGACGGAGACGACCGGGTCCGCCGCCAGGATCTGTACACCGCCCAGCAGAAGCGCTTCGAGAAGTCCGGGACCGGCGAGGCGGAGATCGAGGCGTACATCAGGGAACTGCACCGCCGCAGTGCCCACTTCCGTCGGCTGCTGCACCCCGAGGAAGAGGCCGATCCCGCGATCCGAGCCGCCCTGCGCCGCCTGGACGGGTGGCACGCGGCCGTCACCTACCCGGCCCTGATGCTGCTGTTCGACCGGCGTGAACGTGGGGAACTCGATGCCTCCGAGACCGCCCGTGCCCTCGCGTACATCGAGAGCTTCCTCGTCCGCCGGATGATCTGCCGGGTGCCGACCAACAACCTCAACCGCATCTTCCAGGCCGTGCCGGGTCAGCTTCCGCTCGACGTGCCCGTCACCGAGGGCCTGCACAGGCTCCTCTCCTCCGAGAACCGCTTCTGGCCCGATGACGCCGAACTGCGCGAGAAGATCCGGACAGCACCGTTCTACCAGTACGGCAGGTGGCAGCAGCGCAAACTGGTGCTGCAACGGCTGGAGGAGAGCTACGAGCACCCGGAACCGGTCGACTTCGCCGCCGCACAGTTCACCGTGGAGCACGTCATGCCGCAGTCGCCCGGCGACGAGTGGCTGCGTGTTCTGGGCGAGGAGGCCGACGAGGGCGAGACCGCGGAGGAACTGCACGCCCGGTTCCAGCACACCCTCGGCAACCTGACACTCACTGCGGTCAACTCGGAGTTGTCCAACCACCCCTTCGAGCGCAAGCAAGATCTGCTGCACAGCAGTCACCTGGAGATGAACCGCCGCATCGCCGCCACCGAGCGCTGGGGCGTGCGCGAGATCCTGGCCCGTGCCGACGAACTCGCCGACCGTGCCATCGCGTTGTGGCCGGCCCCGCTGCGCGGAGTCGGCCGGGCGGAGCGCAGCCGCGACTGGCAGCTCGCCCACCAGGTTCTCGCCGCACTCCCCCACGGCACGTGGACCTCCTACGGCGACCTCGCCGCGTTCCTCGGCTCCGGCGCCCAGGCCGTCGGCAACCACCTGGCCAACACCCCCGGAGTGACGAACGCGTACCGTGTCCTGACTTCCGAGGGCAAGGTCTCCGACGGCTTCCGGTGGGCGACCCCTCAGGAGGCGGGAAGCGACGACATCCGCGCCCGGCTGGCCGCCGACGGCGTCCGCTTCACGGCCGCCGGGGCCGCCGACCCGGCCCAGCGGCTCACCGCCGACGACCTCGCCGCGCTGCTCGCCGGCACGGACGACGACCGGGCGGACGGAGAGGACACCGCTCAGGCCGGAACCGCGGAAGCACCGGGCGAGGAGACCCGCGCCGAACGCTTCTTCCGCCAGCTCGCCGCGGACGACTCCCCCGAGACGGTCGAAGCGGTCCGCGCCCTCCTCGCCCACTGGGAGGCACTGGGCGGCTGGATCGGCCACGGCGCGGGACACGTCACCACGAGTGCGTACCTCATGCTCGGTGAGGTCGGTGGACCCGGTCGCGGCATCTGGCCGATGACGCTCTGCCCGGGCGCCGGGCGCGGGGGCACGGCGGAGGTGGTGTTCCAGTACATGGCCGCACGGGAGCCGTTCACCGACCGCGCGCTGCGCGCCGAACTCCTGACCCGCCTCAACGCCCTGGACGGTGTCGACATCCCGGAGGGCAAGCTGGAGCTGCGCCCCAACATCCGGCTGTCCCTGCTGGAGAAGGAGCGCAACCGGGAACTGCTCACCGAGACGCTGACGTGGTTCCGGGACCGCTGGGAGAGCCGGGGCTCGTCCTGAGCGGTGCCCGCCGGGCGCACTCCGCCCACACCGTCTTGCCGCCCGGCGGGTACGACTCGCAGCCGCAGCTGCGGGGAGACTGATGAACGTCCGACAGCCCTGCGCGCTTGGCTGGTTCACGATCGAGCAGCAGTTCCTCGAAGCCCCGGTACTCGGCGGAGTCGAGGTCGTAACGTGCCAACATCGGCGGGCGGCCAGGAGACGGTCCGAGCTGGGGCATCCCGGCCGCCTCGTCAGCGGCCTCAGCGGTGATGAAGTGCCGTGTCCCTCAAGACACTTCCGGGCGAATCAGGGACCGGGCGAAGGGCTCGCCCGTGCGGCGGGCGTACGCCATGCGCTCGCGGACCTCCGTCAAGGTACGCGGACGGTATCCGGGCCCACCGCAACAGCTCTTGTGAAAGCGGATGCCGGCGTGGAGGAGAACGGACAGCGTGCGCCAGGCGGCGGTGTCCCGACGCGGCGGCGCCGCGAAGGCCGATCCCACGTGGATCAGCGGCTCCGCGCAACGAGGGCAGATCCGGTGCGGCCGTTCTCTGTCGTACGGCTGCTTGTACGAAGCCCGGCACGGCAGGCAGACGTACGAACTCTTCGCGTGGCCCATGCGGTCAGGGTAGGCGGCGGCCCCGCGTAGCTCGACGGATTTTCCGAAGTGGGTGCCACAACGGGCAGTGGGCGGATGCGGAGCATGTGGTGCTCGTGTCAGCCATCACCGTGCGCACCCGTCCGCACCTGCCCCCGCCGCCGCTGACAACCTGTGCGCCGAGCGGCTGTTGCGGGACAACGGGACGGGCTGGACGGTCCTGTGTCCGACGCAGCTCGCGTCGAACGCCCTGTGGCGGGCGGAGTCGGTCCGGGAGCACTCGGTCGGTCCGAGTGCCTCATGCCGACATCGAACTTCCCACCGTCCACCCCGCCGACATCGCGGCGGCGGCCCACGCGGCGCTGACCGAGCCGCATCACCGCGGGCGGACGTACGCGCGCGCTGACCGACCGGAACGCGTACACCCCGTCAGCAGGCTCGAGCCATCGGGACGGCCCTGGGGCCCGAGGTGTCCGTCGAGGAGATCGGCCCGGTGGGGACGTCACGACGCACTGCTCGAGGTGCACAAGCGGTCCGGTTGGTCAACGGCTCCCCCATCAGAGCTTTCGGGCAGTGGGGGCCGAGAACGCCGCCGCGTTCCGCTGAGGCAGGCCCCGTGCCGACGCATGGCCGGCCCGGACCGCACGGGTGCGGTCCGGGCCGGCCGGGACATGGGCGGGGACGGGTCACCCCTCCAGGGTGAACTCCGCGTGGAACCGGCGGGTGTGGTCCACCTCGCGCTCCGGGCCGGTCAGGGTGACCGTCGCCGTCAGGCGGGCGTCGGTGCTCGACGCGGCCAGGCGCAGGTGCAGGACGCCCGGTTCGACGATCCGGCGGCCGTCGCGTCCGGTGAAGGAGGCCACGTCGGCCGGCACCGTGACGTGTACGCGGCGGGACTGCCCCGGTTCCAGCGCGACCCGGGTGTAGCCGACCAGGCGCTGCACCGGCTGGACGACGGAGGCGACCGGGTCGTGCAGGTAGAGCTGGACGACCTCGGTGCCGGGACGCCCGCCGGTGTTGCGGACGGTCAGGCCGAGGGTGACCTCGCCGTCCGTGGGCGCCTGTGAGGTGTCCACCGTGAGGTCGGTCCAGTCGAAGGACGTGTACGTCAGGCCATGCCCGAAGCCGAAGGCCGGGGTCGGGTCGATGTTGGAGACGTCGCTGGCCTGGGCGAGCCGCGCCCCGAGGTAGGTGGACGGCTGGGCGCCGGTGCCGCGCGGCACGCTGACCGGGAGCCGGCCGGAGGGCTCGACCCGGCCGGCGAGCACCCCGGCGATGGCGTGGGTGCCCTCGACGCCGGGGAAGAAGGACTGCACGACCGCCGCCGACTCGGTGGCGGCGCGGCCCAGCGCGTAGGGACGTCCGGCGAGCAGGACGGTGACCACCGGGCGGCCGGAGTCGAGGAGCGCGTCGAGCAGCTGCTGCTGCGCCCCGGGCAGGGCGAGGGATTCGGCGTCGCAGCCCTCCCCGCTGGTCCCGCGGCCGAACAGGCCGGCCCGGTCGCCGAGGACGGCGATGACGACGTCGGCGTCGCGGGCCGCCTCCACCGCGGCGTCGATGCCGGTGAGGTCCCCGTCGTCGACGCCGGTGCCGCGGGCGACCGTGAAGTCGGCTGCGGGGAACTCGTCGGCGAGGGTGTCGGCCAGGGTCGGCAGGTCGATGCCGACGGGCACGTCCGGGTGCTGCACGCCCACGTGCAGGGGGAAGGAGTAGCAGCCCAGTACGGCGGTCGGCTCGGCGGCGCTCGGGCCGATCAGGGCGATGCGGCGGGGCCGGGCGAGCGGCAGGGTGCCGTCGTTGGTGAGCAGGACGACGGCCTTCTCGGCCAGCTCGCGGGCCAGTTCGCGGTTCTCGGGGCGGTCCAGGTCGACCTTGCCGCGCAGGGCGTCCGGGTCGTCGGCGTCGGTGCCGTCGAGGGCCGCCGGCACGGGGCTCCAGTCGGGGTCGAGCAGGCCGAGTTCCGCCTTCTGCGTCAGGACGCGGCGCAGGGCGCGGTCGACGAGGGCCTCCGGGACGCGGCCGTCGGCGACCGCCTCGGCGAGCGGCGCGCCGAAGGTCTTGACGGTGGGCAGCTCCACGTCGACGCCCGCCGTGAGCGCGGCGCGGGCGGCGTCGGCCCAGTCGGCGGCGACGCCGTGCAGGGTCTTGAGGAAGGCGATGCCGAAGTAGTCGGCGACGACGGTGCCGTCGAAGTCCCAGGTGTCCCGGAGCAGCCCGGTCAGCAGGGTCTCGTCGGCGGCGACGGGCACGCCGTCGATGTCGTTGTAGGCGTGCATGACGGAGCGGGCGCCGCCCTCGCGGACCGCCATCTCGAACGGCGGCAGCAGGATGTCGGCGCGTTCCCGCGCGCCCATGGGGGCGGGGGCGAGGTTGCGGCCGGCGCGGGAGGCGGAGTAGCCGACGAAGTGCTTGAGGGTGGCGACGATGCCGGCGGACTCCAGGCCTTGCACGTAGGCGGTGCCGATGGTGCCGACGAGGTACGGGTCCTCGCCGATGGTCTCCTCCACGCGGCCCCAGCGGGCGTCGCGCACCACGTCGAGGACGGGCGCGAGGCCCTGGTGGACGCCGACGGACCGCATGTCGCGGCCGATGGTGGCGGCCATCCGGCGCACCACGCCTGGGTCGAAGGTGGCACCCCAGGACAGCGGCACCGGGTAGGCGGTGGCGCCCCAGGCGGCGAATCCGGCGAGGCACTCCTCGTGGGCGAGGGCGGGGATGCCGAAACGGTTCGCCGAGGCGATGCGGGCCTGGGTGCGCTGCAGGGACAGCGCACCGAGCGCCGGGTCGACGGGCACCGTGCCGAACGGGCGGGTCAGCTGGCCCAGTCCGGCGGGCAGGAGGGTGTCGAGGTCGACGGCCTCCTCCATGTCGTGCTGGTGCGGGGCCACTTCGCCGCCCTGGTCGGACGCGCCGACCCACACGCCGTACAGCTGGGCAATCTTCTCCTCCGGGGTCATCGCGCCGATCAGCGCGTCGACCCGGTCGGAGACCGACCGGGAGGGGTCGTTCCAGAGGGGGATTTCGGGGGTGGTCTCTACGGCCACGGTGGCGGTCACTTTCCTCCGACGCCCATCAGGCCCTGGACCAGGGCGCGACGGGCGAACAGGTAGACGAGAAGGATGGGAACCATGGAGATCACGACGGCTCCCAGCAGACCGGGGATGTCGATGCCGTGCTCGGTCTGGAAGTTGTACAGACCCAGGGTGATCACCTTGCTGGAGTCGGACTGGGTCAGGACGAGCGGGAACAGGAAGCCGTTCCACGCCTGGAGGGCGGAGAACACCACGATCGTGGACAGCCCGCCCCGGGACAGCGGCAGCACGAGCTGGAAGAACATGCGCCGCGGGGAGGCGCCGTCCATGGCCATCGCCTCGTACAGCTCCGGGGAGATGTCGCGCATCGCGCCGCTGAGGATCAGCGCCGACATGGGCAGGCAGAACGCGGCCGTGGGCAGGATGACGCCGAGCAGGTTGTCGTACAGCCCGGCTTCGCTGATCAGGTAGAACATCGGCACGATGACGGCCTGGGCCGGGATGGCCAGTCCGAGCAGGAACAGCCGGAAGACGGCCGTCGTGGTCCGGCCCCGGCTGCGCACGATCGCGTAGGCGAGCGGCGGGACCAGCAGCAGCACGATGCCGATCACCGCTCCGGTGACGACCAGCGTGTTGACGAAGTACTGGCCGAACCCGGCGTCGAAGGCCCCGGTGTAGTTGTCCAGGGTGAAGCTGTCCGGGAGCGAGACCGGGCCGTTCTCGGCGTAGTCCTGTCGGGTGCGCACGGTCGCCGCGAACAGCACGTACAGCGGGAGGCCGATGATGAAGAGCCAGATCAGCGAGCCGGCGCCGGCCAGGTAGTTCGGACGGCGCCTCATGACACACCCTCCATGGTGCTGCGCATCTTGTCGTAGCCGGAGACCCGGACGACGATCAGCGAGATGACGGTGGCCGCGACGACCAGGGCCAGGGCGATCGCGGAGCCCGCGCCGAAGTCGAAGCCCTTGAACGCCTTGTCGTACATGTAGTAGGCGCTGATGGTGGTGTCGGTGCCGGGGCCGCCCTGGGTCAGGATGAGCACCGTCTCGAAGGTGGTCAGACCGCCGACGATCATCAGGATCATCGAGGTGATCATCGAGTTGCGCAGCTGCGGCAGGGTGATGGAGAAGAACTGCCGGTAGCGGCCCGCCCCGTCGATCTCCGCCGCCTGGTAGAGCACCTGCGGGACGGCCCGGGCGGCGCCCTGGTAGATCAGCGTGTGGAACGGCGTGAACTGCCAGGTGCTGACGAATGCCAGCACCCCGATGGCGGTTGCCTGTTCACCGAACAGGTTGCCGTCGCCGAAAAGCCAGGCCGCCTCGGCCGGAATGCCGAAGTTGGGGTCGAGCAGCGCCCGCCACAGCACGGAGACGGCCGTGGCCGACAGCAGCAGCGGGATGAAGTAGATGACCGACAGCACCGCGCGGTTGCGCTGGTGGCCCGCCGCCCAGACACCGAGCACCATGCTCAGCGGCGTCTGGAGGGCTACACCGAGCGCGGTCAGGAGCAGGGTCAGCCAGATGCTCTGGAACATCACCGGGTCGTCCTTCAGGCGCGACCAGTTGTCCAGCCCGACGAACTCGGGCGAGCCGAGACCGTCCCAGCTCATGAAGGACAGCACCGCCACCATGACCAGGGGGGTGATCGCGAAGAGGGCGAAGAACACGGCGGCAGGCAGCGCCCAGCCGAAGCCGGGGCGGCCCACGTGTGCCGCGGAGGATGCGGCCGGCCGCCGCCGGGACCCCTTGCGGGGCCCGGCGGCGGGCGGAACGCTCAGCGTCTTTGTCGTCATGAGCCGTTCGTCACTCGGTGGGGAGGGCCTGCATGGCCTTGATGAAGCCGTCCGCGTCGAGCTGTCCGTTGAAGAACTGCTGGATGGCCTTGTGCATGTCCGAGCTGGCCTTCTGCGGGTACGCCTGGTCCCAGGAGAGCTGGAACGACGGGGCGTCACTGACCAGGTCGTACTGGAAGCGCGCGTACTCGGCGTGCTCCGACTTGTCGATGAACTGGGCGGTGTTGGTGGTGGTCGGCAGGTTGCCGATCTCCAGCTGCGCCTTGACGAAGTCGTCGGAGTACATGAGCTTGAGGAACTCGGCGACGGCCTCGGGGTGCTTGGTCTTCTTCATCACCGAGTAGTAGTTGTTGGTGTTGCCGGCGATGTTGGCCGTGTCACCCTTGCCGCCCTCGACGGACGGGAAGGTGCTGTAGCCGAGGCCCTTCTCCGCGAAGTCCGGGTGGTCGGTGAGCTGCTGGGAGTAGTACCAGGAGCCCATCAGCTCGAAGCCGGCCTTGCCCGAGGCCAGCAGCTGGACCGAGCCGCCGTTGGTGTACTTGACGGAGTCGTAGTTCTTGCCGAAGGCGCCCGCGTCGACGAGCTCCGTGATCATGCTCAGGGCCTTCTTCGCGTCGGGGCTCTCCCACGCGCTCTTGTCGCCGTCGAGGGCCTTCTGGAGCAGCTCGGGCCCGGCGACGCGGTCGAAGAGGTACTGGAACCACATCTGCGTCGTCCAGATGTCGCCGGCGCCGAGCGCGATCGGCGTGACGCCCTCGGCCTTCAGCTTCTCGACGGCTTCGAGCAGGTCGTCCCAGGTCTTCGGCGGCTTGACGCCCGCCTTCTTGAGCACGTCCTTGTTGTGGAAGAGCAGGACCGGCTGGGTGCCGCGCATCGGGATGCCGTACGCCTTGCCGTCGACGACGGCGTTCTGGAAGACCGACGGCAGGAACTTGTTCTCCAGGTCCGGGTTCTTCTTGATCAAGTCGTCCAGCGGCATCAGCAGGTCCGCCTTCACGAACGGCCGGATGCTGCCGCCGCCCCAGTTGTAGAAGACGTCGGGGGCCTGCGGGGTGCTGAGGATGGTCTGCAGCTTCTTCTGGTAGTCCGCGCCGGGGATGGTGTCCAGGACCACCTTGACGTCGGACGTCTTGTTGAACTCGTCCACGAACCGCTTCTCGACCTTGTTCGTGGCGTCCCCGTAGACCAGGACATGGATCTTGTCGCCGTCCGCCGAGGCACCGCTGTCCCCACCGCAGGCCGTCAGCCCCAGCGCGAGGGCGAGCGTCGCCCCGCAGGCGACCAGTCTGGGCAAGCGCGCGCGTGTCTTCATCGTTCGCCTTTCGAAAGTTTCGGCGTCTTCGCCGAAAGTCCATGCGCTGGGACAGTAGGTCAGGCCCGGTGAACGGTCAACGGTCATGCACCCGTTCACCCAAACCGTTATCGAGCGCGCGTGGCCTATATTGCGGTCATGCACGAAGACGACGAGGTGAGCGGCAGAGTGACGCTGGCGGCGGTCGCGAAAGAGGCCGGCGTGTCGATGCCGACAGTTTCGAAGGTCCTCAACGGCCGATCGGACGTGTCCCCGACCACCCGGGACCGTGTCGAGCGCCTGCTCCAGGACCGCGGCTACCGCCGGCGCGCCGCGTCGGCGCCCCGCTCCCCGCTCGTCGAGCTGGTCTTCCACGAGCTGGAGAGCATCTGGGCGATGGAGCTGATCAGAGGGGTGGAGGGCGTCGCCCGCCGGAACGGGGCGACGGTGGTGCTCACCGAGAGCGGCACCCGGCACGCCCCGGCACCGGAGTGGCTCGACGGCGTGCTGCGCCGCAGACCCCTGGGCGTCGTCCTGGTCTTCTCACTCCTGGCGGAGGACGTCAAACGCCGTCTCCGGGCCGCGGGCATCCCGTTCGTCGTCATCGACCCGGCGGGCGACCCCGACCCCGACGTGCCCTCGGTCGGCTCCGCGAACTGGGCCGGCGGGCTCGCCGCCACCCGCCACCTCACCGAGCTGGGGCACGAACGCATCGCCATCGTCACCGGCCCCGAGGACATGCTCTGCTCCCTCGCCCGCCTCGACGGCTACCGCTCGGCCATGGCCATGGCGGGCCTGGAACCCGACCCCCGCCTGACCCGCTTCGGCGACTTCCACGTGCAGGGCGGCTTCGAGCACGCGATGTCCCTGCTGGAGGGCCCCGACCGGCCGACGGCCGTCTTCGCCGGCAGCGACCTCCAGGCCCTCGGCGTCCTGGAGGCCGCCCGCGTCAAGGGCCTGCGCGTCCCCGAGGACCTGTCCGTGGTCGGCTACGACGACGTCCCCCTGGCCCAGTGGTCCAGCCCGCCCCTGACCACCGTCCACCAGCCCCTGAAGCACATGGCCGAGGAGGCCACCCGCATGCTGCTCCAGCCGGGCGACCCCGGCAAGGCCGCCCAGCGCATAGAGCTGGCCACCCACCTGGTGGTCCGCCAGAGCACGGGCCGCCCCACGGGGGCGTGACCGGGGCGGCGGCACCCCGGACCGCGGGGCCTGCGGAGGACGTGCCGGGCGGGCGGGCGGAGGCCGGGGGCACCGCCCGCTGTGTCGAGCGTGCGCCCCGGGGAACCCGGCACCGGCCCCGCAGAACGTCAGGAGGTTGGTTCCCCATGCAGCAGGACGACGCCCGCACCCGGGCCGACGGTCCGCAGGTGACCGGTGAGCCCACGCCGCCCTACCCCAAGCAGCGCCAGCAGCCCCCGGGGCGCGAGTCGGACATGCAGCTGAAGCCCCGCTACCGGGCCGGACGCTACCGCGCGGCCGACAAGCTGCGCGGCAAGGTGGCGCTGATCACCGGCGGGGACTCGGGCATCGGCCGCGCCGTGGCCGTGCTGTACGCACGCGAGGGCGCCGACGTCGCGATCGCCCACCTGCCCGACGAGCAGGAGGACGCCGAGGAGACCCGCCGCGCGGTGGAGGCCGAAGGACGGCGGTGCCTGCTCCTGCCCGGCGATCTGGCCGAGGCGTCCCACTGCCGCGACGTCGTCGAACGGACGGTGCGCGAGCTGGGCGGCCTGAACATCCTGGTGAACAACACGGCCCACCTGAACAGCCAGACCGACCTCTCGCAGCTCGACTTCGAGGACTGGGACCGCTCGTTCAAGGTCAACGTGTACGCCTACTTCCACCTGGTCCAGGCCGCCCGCCCGCACCTCGAGGCGGGCGACGCCGTCATCGCGACCGCGTCGGAGGAGGCGCTCAAGGGCAGCAACACCATGATCGACTACGCCGCGGCCAAGGCGGCGCTGGTCAACTTCACCAAGTCGATCGCCCCGCACCTGGCCAAAAACGGCATCCGCGCCAACGTGGTCGCCCCCGGCCCCACCTGGACGGTGCTCAACGTCGCCGACCAGCACATGCCCCAGGACGGCCTGGCGCAGCTCGGCAGCGAGGGCCCCCTGGGCCGTGTCGCCCAGCCCGAGGAGATCGCCCCCACGTACGTGTACCTCGCCTCGGACGCCGACTCGAGCTATACGGTGGGAGAGATCATCGCCGTGACGGGCGGTTTGACCAACACGCGGTGAGGCATCGGGCACGGGGCGGACCATGCCCCGTGCCCCCGGCACCGCTCGAAGCCCGCCCAGGCCCGGGGCATGCCTGCCCGAACGGCCCTCGCACGCAGCGTTTATGCTCGCCCGTCATGAAATGGTTCCGAGCACGACGCCGCAGTGACGCCGAGACGATGGCGGGTACGCCCGTGGGCGAGGCCAAGGCCCTGTACGAGGCCGGGCGTTACGCCGAGGCGGAGGCCGGGGCGCGTGCCGTGGCCCGGGAGCGCGACGACGAGTACGCGGCCGTGGCGCTGAACATCGCCGCCCTGGCGGCGGCCGCCCAGGGGAAGCACGCCGAGGCGCTCGCCACCTACGACGAAGCGCTGCCCGCGTTCGGCCGGTTCTTCGGAGCGGATCACTGGCTGACCCTGAAGCTGCGCTCGGACCGCGCCCAGCAGATGACCTCGCTCGGCCGGCACGCCGAATGCGAGGCCGAGTGCGCGGCGGTCGTCGAGGCCGCGGGCCGGAGGACGGGCCCGGAGACGTCACGCCTGATGGCGGCCGCGCGCAACGGGCTGGCCTTCGCCCTCAACGCGCAGGGGCGGCACCAGGAGGCGGAGACCGTCGCCCGCGAGGCCCTGGCGGCCCATCCGGAACGTGACCGGCAGGCCCTGGTCCTGCGGCTCGGCCTGGCACGCAGCCTCAACGGCCAGGGCCGCCACGACGACGCCCTCACCGAGGCTCGGACCGCGGACAAGCTGCACCGCGGCCTGCCCGGACACCAGCGGCTCCCGGACACCGGCGCCGTCGACCTGGCCTTCGCCAACGCCCTGTCGGGGCTGGGCCGCGCCGCCGAGGCCCGTCAGCGGGCCGCCGCCGCGCACGATGCCTGCCTGGCCTCCTTCGGCCCGGACCACCGCCGCACCGTCGAGGCCCGGACGCTGCTGGAGCAGATCGACGCCACGTGAGGCACCGGCGCGGGGCCGGCGCGGGCGGGGCCCGCGCCTCCTGGCCGTTCACCCGCCGGCGTCGGGAGCGGGAGCCTCCGGGGAGCCAGTAGGATCGACGGGTCATCGCCGCGACGGGAGACAGGAAGCCGGTGCGAATCCGGCACGGTCCCGCCACTGTGACCGGGGAGTGCACCCCTGTTCGAAGCCACTGCGCGCCGCGTGGGAAGGCGAGGGGGAACAGCGATCCGGGAGTCAGGACACTGGCCTGTCGCGGGCCCGTCCCGAGGAGCGCGGACTCCAGGAGGCTCACGTGTCCCCCTTGTTCACCCCTGCCCGCACGCGCCGGTCACCCCGTCCACCCGTGGCGTCGCGGTCGCTTCGCCCGCCCCGTCTCCGGGCCGTCGCCGTCGCCCTGTCGGCGGTGCTGCTGACCGCCGGCTGCGGTGCGTCCGGCGGCGGGGCCGCCGGTGAGGCGAAGGCAAGTGTCCCGGCGCCGAAGGGCTTTCCCGTCACCGTCGACAACTGCGGTGTGAGGACGACGTACGAGCGGCCCCCGTCCCGGGTCGTCACCATCCACCAGCACCCGGCGGAACTGATGCTGGCGCTCGGGCTGAAGGACCGCATGGTCGGCACCGCCTTCCCCGACTCCGAGGTGTTGCCGGAGCTGAAAGCGGACTACGAGGCCGTCCCCGAACTGGCCAAGCGGGAACCGTCGTTCGAGAAAGTGCTCGACGTGGAGCCGGACCTCGTCTACGGCGGGTACGGCAGCGCCTTCGACGAGAAGCAGGGGCGTTCCCGGAAGGCGTTCGCCGACGCGGGGGTCGACACCCACCTCAACCGCGAGTACTGCGGGAAGAAGCGGGTGACGATGCGGGACACCTACGACGAGATCCGTACCGTCGGCCGCATCTTCGGGGTGTCGGAGCGCGCCGACGCGCTGGTCGCCGACCTGCGGGGCCGGGTCGGGAAGGCGGTGAAGGCCGTCGAGGGCGAGCGTCGGGTGCCGGTGTTCGTCTACGACAGCGGGGACAAGGCGCCGTTCACCGCGGGCGGCAAGAGCCTGGGCACGGAGCTGATCCGGCTGGCGGGCGGGGAGAACGTGTTCGCCGACCTCGACGACGTCTTCGGTGACGTGTCCTGGGAGCAGGTCGTCGAGCGCCGCCCCGAGGTGATCGCGGTGTACGACTACGCCGGGGCCGGGAGCGTCGAGGAGAAGAAGCGGTTCCTGCTGGCGCAGCCCGCCCTGAAGGACGTGCCGGCGATCCGGAACAAGCGGTTCGTCGTGCTGCCGTTGACGGCCACCCTGGTCGGGGTGCGGTCGGCCCACGCGGTGGGTGACCTGGCGCGCGGGCTGCACCCCGAGAGTTTCCGGTGAGCCGCGCCGGCACCGCGGTCGGGTCCGGGAAGGGCGCCGCGCCGGGCCGCGTGCGCCTGGCCGCGGTCCTGCTGGTCCTCGCCGTCCTGCTCGTGGCGTCCGCCACGGCGGGGCTGGCGATCGGGTCGGTGCGGGTGCCGCCCGGGCAGGTGTGGGGCATCGTCACCCACGCGTGGGGCGTGGAGTGGTCCGAGCCCGGATGGTCGCGGGCGCGCGAGACGATCGTGCTGGACGTCCGGGCGCCCCGGGTGCTGCTCGGCGCGGTGACCGGTGCCGGGCTGGCCGTCGTCGGCGCCGCCCTGCAGGCCCTGCTGCGCAACCCGCTCGCCGAGCCCTACCTGCTGGGGGTGTCCTCCGGGGCGTCGCTGGGGGCGGTCGCGGTGATCGTGTTCGGGGTGAGCGTGTTCGGGGCGGTGTCGTTGTCGGTCGCCGCGTTCGCGGGGGCGATGGGGGCGCTGGTCGTCGTCTACGCCACGGCCCGTACCGGCGGCCGGATCACCTCGGCCCGGCTGGTGCTGTCCGGGGTGGCGGTCGCCGCGGTGCTGACCGCGCTGCTGAACCTGCTGCTGCTGACCACCGACCGGGGCAACGAGGCCCGGGCGGTGCTGGCCTGGACCCTGGGCGGGCTCGGCGGTGTCGGCTGGGACACGCTGTGGCTGCCCGTGCTGGCCCTGGCCGTGGGCGTCGGGGTCCTGCTGGTGCAGGCCCGCAGCCTCAACCTGCTGCTGGCCGGTGAGGAGGCGGCGACGACGATGGGGCTGGACGTGGCGCGGTTCCGGGCCCGCCTGTTCGTGCTGGTCTCCCTGGTCACCGGGGTGCTGGTGGCGGCGGCCGGGCCGATCGGCTTCGTCGGCCTGATGATGCCCCACATGGTGCGGCTGCTGGTGGGCTCCGACCACCGCCGGGTGCTGCCGACGGCCGCGCTCGGCGGGGCGGTGTTCCTGATCTGGGCCGACATCGGCGCCCGTGTCGTCGCGGCACCCATGGAGATCCCCGTCGGTGTGCTCACCGCGCTGTGCGGCGGGCCGTTCTTCCTGTGGCTGATGCGCCGGGACGCCCGGCGCGGCACGGAGGGGGGACCGGCATGACGGACCCGACGGCCACTGGCGCGGGCACCCCGGGCGGCGAAGGCGCGGGTGCCGCCGCACTCTCCGTGGAGGACGTCACGCTGTCCGCGGGCGCGCGGCGCCTGGTGCGGGGCGTGTCCCTGACCGCCCGCCCGGGCGAGACCATCGGGCTGGTCGGGCCCAACGGCAGCGGAAAATCGACCCTGTTGCGCGCCGTCTACCGGGTGCTGCGGCCGGACTCCGGCCGGGTGCGGGTCGACGGCGCCGACGCCTGGTCGCTGCCGGTGCGGCGGCTGGCCCGTACGGTCGCGGCGGTGGTGCAGGACACGGGCGCGGACTTCGACCTGGCGGTCCGGGAAGTCGTCGCGATGGGCCGCACCCCGCACAAACGGCTCCTCGACGGCGACACCGCCGAGGACGCGGCGCTGATCGGCGACGCCCTGACGGCGGTCGGCGCCCGCCACCTGGCGGACCGGCCGTTCGACCGGCTGTCCGGCGGCGAACGCCAGCGGGTGCTCATCGCCCGCGCCCTCGCCCAGCGGCCCGCGCTGCTGGTCCTCGACGAACCGACCAACCACCTGGACATCCGGCACCAGTTGGACATCCTGGGTGCCCTGCGGCGGCTGCCCGCGACGGTGCTGCTCGCGCTGCACGACCTGAATCTGGCCGCGTACTACTGCGACCGTCTGCACGTGCTGTGCGACGGCGAGGTGGTGGCCTCCGGGACGCCCGCCGAGGTGCTCACCCCCGGGCTGCTGGCCGAGGTGTACGGGGTCGCGGCGGACGTCGGTGTCCATCCCGGGACGGGGGCGCCGCACGTGACGTTCCTGCCGGGCCGGGCGCCCTCCGGGGCGAACGCCCCGGAGCGTGCCTGACCGCGGGAGACGGGCCGGGGGCGGACCGGCGGGCGTTCAGTCCTCGCCCTCCAGTTCGCCCTCCGTCTCCAGGAACACCTGCCGCAGCTGATCGAGCACCGCCGGATCCGGCTTCTCCCACATGCCGCGCGACTCGGCCTCCAGCAGCCGTTCCGCGATGCCGTGCAGGGCCCACGGGTTGGCCTGCTGGAGGAACTCCCGGTTGGCGGGGTCCAGGACGTAGGTCTCGGTGAGCTTGTCGTACATCCAGTCGGCGAGGACGCCGGTGGTGGCGTCGTAGCCGAAGAGGTAGTCGACGGTGGCGGCGAGTTCGAAGGCGCCCTTGTAGCCGTGGCGGCGCATCGCCTCGATCCACTTGGGGTTGACGACCCGGGCGCGGAAGACGCGGGAGGTCTCCTCGACGAGGGTGCGGGTGCGGACCGTCTCGGGGCGGGTGGAGTCGCCGATGTACGCCTCGGGGGCGGTGCCGCGCAGGGCGCGGACGGTGGCGACCATGCCGCCGTGGTACTGGAAGTAGTCGTCGGAGTCGGCGATGTCGTGTTCGCGGGTGTCGGTGTTCTTGGCGGCGACGGCGATCCGCCGGTAGGCGGTCTCCATCTCGTCCCGGGCGGGGCGGCCGTCGAGTTCGCGGCCGTAGGCGTAGCCGCCCCACACGGTGTACACCTCGGCGAGGTCGGCGTCGGTGCGCCAGTCGCGGGAGTCGATGAGCTGGAGCAGTCCGGCGCCGTAGGTGCCGGGGCGGGAGCCGAAAATGCGGGTGGTGGCGCGGCGTTCGTCGCCGTGTGCGGCCAGGTCCTGCTGGACGTGCGCGCGGACGTGGTTGACGTGGGCGGGTTCGTCCAGTCCGGCCGCGAGGCGGACCGCGTCGTCGAGGAGGCCGACGGTGTGCGGGAAGGCGTCGCGGAAGAAGCCGGAGATGCGCAGGGTGACGTCGATGCGGGGCCGGCCCAGCTCCTCGTGGGGAATGGCTTCGAGGCCGGTGACGCGGCGGGACGCCTCGTCCCAGACGGGGCGGACGCCGAGCAGGGCGAGGGCCTCGGCGACGTCGTCGCCGGCGGTGCGCATGGCGCTGGTGCCCCACAGGGACAGGCCGACGGAGGTGGGCCAGTCGCCGTGGTCGGCGCGGTAGCGCTGAAGAAGGCTGTCGGCGAGGGCCTGGCCGGTCTCCCAGGCGAGCCGGGAGGGGACGGCCTTGGGGTCGACGGAGTAGAAGTTGCGGCCGGTCGGCAGCACGTTGACCAGGCCGCGCAGCGGCGATCCGGAGGGGCCCGCCGGGACGAAGCCGCCGTTCAGGGCGTGCACGGCGTGGGCGAGTTCGGCGGTGGTGGCGGCCAGCCGGGGCACGACCTCGCGGGCGGCGAACTCCAGGATCGCGGAGACCTGTTCACCGCGGTCGGCGGGGACGGCCGCGGGGTCCCAGCCGGCGTCCTCCATCGCCTGGACCAGGGCGCGGGCCTCCTCCTCGGCGGCGTCGGCGGTGGTGCGGGTGGCGGCGGACTCGTCGAGGCCGAGGGCTTCGCGCAGGCCGGGCAGGGCGGTGGTGCCGCCCCAGATCTGGCGGGCGCGCAGCACGGCCAGCACGAGGTTGACGCGGTCGGCGCCGTCCGGCGGGGTGCCGAGGACGTGCAGTCCGTCGCGGATCTGGGCGTCCTTGACCTCGCACAGCCAGCCGTCGACGTGCAGCAGGAAGTCGTCGAAGCCGTCGTCGTCGGGGCGGTCGTCGAGGCCGAGGTCGTGGTCGAGGCGGGCGGCCTGGATGAGGGTCCAGATCTGGGCGCGGATCGCGGGCAGCTTGGCCGGGTCCATGGCCGCGATCTGGGCGTGTTCGTCGAGGAGTTGTTCCAGCCGGGCGATGTCGCCGTAGGAGTCGGCGCGGGCCATCGGCGGGACGAGGTGGTCGACGAGGGTGGCGTGGACGCGGCGCTTGGCCTGGGTGCCCTCGCCGGGGTCGTTGACGAGGAACGGGTAGATCAGCGGGAGGTCGCCGAGGGCGGCGTCGGGGCCGCAGGCGGCGGACAGTCCGGCGTTCTTGCCGGGCAGCCACTCCAGGTTGCCGTGCTTGCCGAGGTGGATCATCGCGTCGGCGCCGAAGCCGCCGTCGTCGGCGGGGGCGGCGATCCAGCGGTAGGCGGCCAGGTAGTGGTGGGAGGGCGGCAGGTCGGGGTCGTGGTAGATCGCGATGGGGTTCTCGCCGAAGCCGCGCGGGGGCTGGATGAGGATCAGCAGGTTGCCGAAGCGCAGGGCGGCGAGGACGATGTCGCCCTCCGGGTCACGGCTGCGGTCGACGAACATCTCGCCCGGCGGCGGGCCCCAGTGCCGTTCGACGGCGGTGCGCAGTTCCTCGGGCAGGGTGGCGTACCAGCGGCGGTAGTCGGCGGCCGGGATGCGCACCGGGTTGCGGGCGAGCTGGTCCTCGGTGAGCCATTCCTGGTCGTGGCCGCCGGCCTCGATGAGGGCGCGGATGAGTTCGTCGCCGTCGCCGGAGGCCAGGCCGGGCACGTCGGCGCCGTCGCCGAAGTCGTAGCCCTCCTCGCGCAGTCGGCGCAGCAGGGCGACCGCGCTGGCGGGGGTGTCCAGGCCGACGGCGTTGCCGATGCGGGAGTGCTTGGTCGGGTAGGCGGACAGCACCAGGGCGAGGCGCTTGCGGGCGGCGGGGATGTGCCGCAGGCGGGCGTGGCGCACGGCGATGCCGGCGACGCGGGCGGCGCGTTCGGGGTCGGCGACGTAGGCGGGCAGGCCGTCGGCGTCGATCTCCTTGAAGGAGAACGGCACGGTGATCAGGCGGCCGTCGAACTCGGGCACGGCGATCTGGCTGGCCGCGTCCAGCGGGGAGACGCCCTCGTCGTTGTCCTCCCAGACGGTGCGGGAGCCGGTCAGGCACAGCGCCTGGAGGATGGGCACGTCCAGGGCGGCGAGGGCGCCCGCGTCCCAGGACTCGTCGTCGCCGCCCGCGGAGGCTTCCGCGGGCCGCGTGCCGCCGGCCGCGAGGACGGTGGTGACGATCGCGTCCGCGGCCCCGAGCGCGTCGATCAGCTCGGGTTCGGGGGCGCGCAGCGAGGCCACGTACAGCGGCAGGGCGCGTCCGCCCGCGTCCTCGATGGCCGAGCACAGCGCGTCGACGAAGGCGGTGTTGCCGCTCATGTGGTGGGCGCGGTAGTAGAGCACCGCGACGAGCGGGCCCTCGCCGCGGGACACGCGGTCCAGCGGGCCCCAGGTGGGGGCGGGCGCGGGCGGGTCGAAGCCGTGGCCGGTGAGCAGCACCGTGTCGGACAGGAAGCGGGCGAGCTGTTCCAGGTTGGCGGGGCCGCCGTGGGCGAGGTAGGCGTGGGCCTCGGCGGCGATGCCGACGGGGACGGTGGAGGCGGCCATCAGCTGGGCGTCGGGGGCCTGTTCGCCGGTGAGGACGACGACGGGGCGGCCGTCGGCGAGCAGCAGGTCCAGGCCCTCCTGCCAGGCGCGCAGGCCGCCGAGCAGGCGGACGACGACGAGGGAGACGCCGTCGAGGAGGGCGGGCAGGTCGTCGAGCGGGAGCCGGGCGGGGTTGGCGAACCGGTAGGGCACGGGGCCGTCGGCCGCGCGGGCACTGAGCAGGTCGGTGTCGGAGGTCGACAGCAGCAGGACGTGGGGCTGCCCGGCGTGCTGGGGGTGGTCCCCGGACGAGAACGGCATGCGTCGTCTGGCCTTCCTCGGGGTCCGCGCCCCGGGCGGTGTAGACGGCGGGAGTTCCTGGCTCACCCGGCCTCAGTGGCCGGATTCACAGTGGCGGGACCGCGCCGGGTTCGCACCGGGCTTCCTCCCCTGTCGCCGTCGTGGCGGTGGCGGATCGGATGATCCGCCGAGGAGCATAGTAGGCCCCCGGCAAGGGCGGCAGGGCGTGCACCCGGTGTGATGGTGGGTATGCTCGCCGCCATGTCCACGGCACCCCACCCCTCGTCGTCCCAGGCCACAGCGGTCTCCCGGGACGGCGGCGACGCCTGCCCGGGTGCGTTGAGACTGCACGCGGCGGACGACGGGGCGCTCGCCCGGGTCCGGATCCCGGGCGGTGTGCTCACCGTGCGGCAGGCGACGTCGCTCGGTGACGCGGCCCGGCGGCTGGGCGACGGCGAACTGCATCTGACCTCACGGGGCAACGTCCAGCTGCGGGGCCTGCGCCCCGCGTGCGGGGCGGAGCTCGCCGGACTGCTGGAGCCTGCCGGGCTGTTGCCGTCACCGGCGCACGAACGGGTGCGGAACGTCGTCGCGTCCCCGCTGTCCGGCCTGGACGGGCACGGCGTGCGGGACGTCCGGCCGTGGCTGACGGCCCTGGACGCGGCGCTGTGCGCGAGTACGGCGGCGGTGACCCTGTCGGGGCGCTTCCTGTTCGCGCTGGACGACGGGCGCGGGGACGTCGCCGCGCTCGGCGCCGACGTGACCGTGCGGGCGACGGCCGGCGGCGCCGCGCTGCTCACCCTGGGCGG
>NZ_JAAGMD010000046.1 GCF_010548465.1 Streptomyces sp. SID14436
TGGGGCGGTGTGCCGCCCACGGCCCGCCGTGGCGTGCCGCCGACCGTCGGGGTGGAGCGGGGCCCGTCCGCGTGTGGGCATCGGTCTCCCCGGAGAACGCTGGCGCCCTCCCGGGGCTGGGTGCAGACCGCCCGGTTCGCGCCGGCCGACCCGTCCGGGGCGGCGTCGACCCGCCGGAGATCGTCGGGGCCGGAGCCCGGCTGGAGCGGCGCTTGCCGGGGGAGTCGTGCGCGGGCTCCGCCTCGGCGTCGTGCGGTGCGCCGCCCA
>NZ_JAAGMD010000071.1 GCF_010548465.1 Streptomyces sp. SID14436
GGCCGGCCGGGCGCCGCACGGGCTTCACCCGGCGCGCCAACTCGGTGCTGCCGCTCGGTGATCCGGGCCGCCCGCTGGACGTGGCGCTGACGGCCGTACGGGACTGGTACGCGGAGCGCGGGCTGCCCGCGTACGTGCAGACCGCGACCGGTGCCGAGGGCACCCAGGAGGTGCTGGGCGCCGAGCTGGAGCGGCGGGGCTGGGTCCGGGAGGTGACCGCCGAGGTGTGGGTGGGTGCCCTGGCCCCGCTCGCCGACCTGCCCGCGCACCCGGCCCGGGTGGAGCTGTCCCGGACGGTGGACGGGGCGTGGCTGGCCCGGTACGGACGCAAGGGCCTCGACGAGGTGGCGCTGCGCGTCCTGGGCGGGGGGCCGT
>NZ_JAAGMD010000116.1 GCF_010548465.1 Streptomyces sp. SID14436
GACCCGGCGGCCACATGGACGGCGGCATGTCTCATCGGGTGTCCCTTCGGCGCACGGCGGGGTGACGGGCGGGGCGGACGCGCCCGTCGGAAGGGATGCTTGGGCCGGCCGCCGGCGAAGGCAAGCACCGGCCGCGGGTGTTGCGGTCAGTGCCCCCGTGCGCCCCCGCCGCCCCGGCCGGAGACCGTCCGCCGGTGCTCGCGGTGTGCGAAGGCCGCACGCAGGTCCGGTTCG
>NZ_JAAGMD010000159.1 GCF_010548465.1 Streptomyces sp. SID14436
CGACGACGCCATAGCCGTACACCGCCGCGTGCTCCGCCGCCAGGGCCGCCTGAAGGGCCCGCAGCTCCCGGTCCTCCGCCTCGCTCACGCCCGTCCCTCCGTCAGCAGATACACGTGCGCCGCCCCGGCGGCCGCCGCCGAGGCCAGCAGCCGGGCCAGCTCGCCCGGCGCGTCCAGCAGCTCACGCGTGCGCCGGTCGGCGAGTTCCCGCTCCGCCGCG
>NZ_JAAGMD010000184.1 GCF_010548465.1 Streptomyces sp. SID14436
GTGTCCTCGAAGGTGTCCGGCACGGGTTCGTTCAGGGTCATGACGGTCGTGGCCCTCCGTTTCGCGGTGCGGCGGGCGGTCGCTGGACGTGCAGGACATGCGCGGGAGCCCGCCCCGGCTCCAGCCGCACGTAGTTGGCGGTACTGCCCCAGTGATAGGTCTCACCGGTGAGTTCGTCGCGCACCGGCACCGGATCGTGCGGTCCGAGGCCGAGGTGCGCCATGTCCAGCGAGACCGTGGCCTCCTGGGTGTGGTGCGGGTCGAGGTTGGCGACCACCAG
>NZ_JAAGMD010000254.1 GCF_010548465.1 Streptomyces sp. SID14436
CAGCGCACCTTCGTCCACACCCGCGTGTCGCCGCTCTCCGGGGCGGGCGCGGGCAGGGCGCGGGCCGCGTCCTCGGTCAGCACGGCCCGCACCTCGTGGCTCGACGCCCGGCGTTCGGCGAGCGAGTCGTCCACCGCACCGGCGGCGGCCAGGGCACCGAACCCGCCGAGGACGAGTCCCAGGACCAGCGTGGTGAGCAGCAGCCATGCCTCGATCACATCGCTGCGGCGCCGCAGCGGATTCCGCCTCCAGCGCCAGAACCACACCCTGCGGGGGCACTCACCCCGCCTCCTCGCCATGGGTCGTCACCTCCTCGCGCGGTCCCGCACACCGCGCGGCGCCGGTCGGCCGAAGGCGGTCGCACCACGCGCGCGGCGGTGTCACCTCTTCCAGAGTGGGCCACCCGGCCGCCACGCGCACGGGGCCGAAG
This sequence comes from Streptomyces sp. SID14436, assembly GCF_010548465.1. Lineage (GTDB taxonomy): Bacteria > Actinomycetota > Actinomycetes > Streptomycetales > Streptomycetaceae > Streptomyces. Next base: position 431 of record NZ_JAAGMD010000254.1, read on the forward strand.
GGCCCGGACCGGTGGCCCGGACCGCCC
>NZ_JAAGMD010000284.1 GCF_010548465.1 Streptomyces sp. SID14436
GTCCGCGGCTGTGCGGCGCTCGGGGAGGAGCTCGCGGGCCACGCCGACGTGGCCGCGGTGGCCTGCGGCACGGGCGGCACGCTCGCCGGACTGGCCGCCGGGCTGGGCCCCGGGGAGCGTGCCCTGGGCGTGCCGGTCCTGCGGGGCGGCTTCCTGGGCGGGGACATACGGGCGTTGCAGACCGGGGCGTTCGGCGGCCCGCGCGGCGACTGGAGCCTCGACGAGCGCTTCCACTGCGGGGGCTACGCCAGGACCACACCCGAACTCGACACGTTCGCGCAGGATTTCGAACAGCGCCACGGCCTCCCCGTGGAACGTCTCTATGTCGCCAAGTTGCTTCACGGACTCGTCGCCCTGACGGCGGAGGGCGCCTTCCCGCGCGGGAGCACGGTCGCCGCCGTGATCACCGGCCGCCCCTTCCCCTGACGCGGCGCCTCCCCTCGCGTCCGCTTCCCCGCACGTCCGCCTCCCCGCGCGACCGGCTCCACGCGCGTCCGCCTCCACGCGCGTCCGCCCGCGTGCGGCCTCCCGCGGGCAGGACACGGACCGGCACGCGGCCCCGTCGACGACGGCTCCGGCTACGTCGCCTCCCGGTAGGCGGCCGCCTCCTCCAGGTCGAGGCGGCGCAGCAGCGTGCGCAGCATCTCGTCGTCGATGTAGCGCCCGTCGCGGAGCCGGACGAACACGTCGCGCTCCGCGCTGATCATCTCGCGCGACAGCCGCCGGTAGGTGTCGTCGACGGATTCCCCGGTGATCGGGTTGGCCTGCCCCAGGCGCTCCCAGACGGAGTCCCGGCGGCGTTCCACCACCGCGCGCAGCCGGTCGGCGAGCGGGGCCGGCAGCGTGTTGCGGTCGTCCGCGAGGAGCTCGTCGAGGCGCTGCTCGGCCGCCCGGGAGGCCTGGGCCTGCGCGTTGGCCTCGGCCAGGGTCTCCGTCCGGCCGTCCCGCCCGGGGAACCGCAGCAGCCGGATGAGCAGGGGCAGGCTGACGCCCTGGACGACCAGGGTGCCGATGACGGTGGTGAAGGTCAGGAAGAGCAGCAGGTCGCGCTGGGGGAAGTCGCCGCCGTCGGCGGTGTGCGGGATGGAGAACGCGATGGCCAGGGAGACGACGCCGCGCATCCCGGCCCAGGCGATCACGAACGGCATCCGCCAGCCGGGGTTCCCCTCGCGTGCCCGGATCCGCGCCGACAGCAGCGGAGGGAGGCAGACCGCCGGGTAGACCCACACGAACCGGGCCGCCACGACCACCGCGAACACGGCCAGCGCGTACCAGAGGGCGTCGCTGCCGTGGTAGGCGTTGATGCCCTTGAGGACCACCGGCAGCTGCAGGCCGATGAGCGCGAAGACCACCGACTCCAGGACGAACGCGACCATCTTCCAGACGGCGGCCTCCTGGAGCCGGGTCGCGAAGTCGACCTCCCACGCGCGGTGTCCCAGGAAGAGGGCGACGACCACGACGGCGATCACCCCGGAGGCGTGCACCTGCTCGGCCACGGCGTACGCGAAGAACGGGATGAGCAGGGAGAGCGTGTTCTGCAGCAGCGCCTCCTTCACCCGGACCCGCAGCCAGTGCAGGGGCACCATCAGCACCAGGCCGACGGTGAGACCGCCGAGGGCCGCGAGGAGGAACTCGCCGACGCCCCCGGCCCAGGTCGCGCTCTCGCCGACCGCCGCCGCCACGGCCACCCGGAACGCGGTGATCGCGGTGGCGTCGTTGAGCAGGGACTCGCCCTGGAGGATGGTGGTCACCCGGGACGGCAGCCCGACCCTGCGCGCCACCGCGGTGGCCGCGACCGCGTCCGGCGGGGCCACCACGGCGCCGAAGACCAGCGCGGCGGTCAGGGACAGGCCGGGCACCAGCTCGTACAGGGCCCAGCCGACGACGAAGGTCGCGAAGAGCACGTAGCCGACGGACAGCAGCGCCACGGGCCGCAGCTGGGCCCGCAGGTCGAGGTAGGAGCTGTCGGTGGCCGCCGTGTGCAGCAGCGGCGGCAGGATCAGCGGCAGCACGATGTGCGGGTCGAGCGTGTACTCGGGCACGCCGGGCACGAAGCCGGCCGCGAGCCCGGCCGCGACCAGCAGCAGGGGCGCCGGTACGGGCAGGCGCCGGGCGGCCGAGGCGATCGCGGCACTGCCGGCCACCAGCAACAGCAGCGGCATCACGTCCATGTCGGGCCACCCCCGGTGTCCCACGCGGTGTTCCGCGTGCCCGTCGTAATCTGGCCATCATGAAACAGTGCACGCACGTCGCCGCGCTGCCGCACCCGGAACCGGCTCCGGTCAGCCGGACGTGTCCCGAGTGTCTGCGGGACGGCACGGACCCGGTCCAGTTGCGCCTGTGTCTCAGCTGCGGTCACGTCGGCTGCTGCGACTCCTCGCCGAACCGGCACGCGACCGGGCACCACCGGGAGACGGGTCATCCCGTGATGCGCACCTACGAGCCGGGGGAGGACTGGCGGTGGTGCTTCGTCGATCACGTCCTCGTATGACCGGCCGGTCCCCGCTGCCGGACGGTTCGACCGTCTGACGTCTGGGTACGTCAATGCGGCGCGCGCTCTTCCCATTTGGGCCCGCAGACCCCTAGCCACGGAGCGTATTCATAGTTTTACTATGAGTGACAGCAAGGGTCGGGGTCCCGGGGACAGGACCGACGAGAGCGCGATAGCGTCACCGCTGAACCACGTAGCGCGTTACCCGGGGGCGACCTCGGGGCCCTGAAACGCTTGTACCACCTTGGAGGTGAGGGTGTCCCAGATCGCAGGCGAGCCCGCGACCCAGGACTTCGTGGAAGTCCGGCTGCCGGCCGCGGGGGCCTACCTGTCGGTGCTGCGTACGGCCACGGCCGGCCTCGCGGCCCGTTTGGACTTCACCCTCGACGAGATCGAGGATCTTCGGATCGCGGTCGACGAGGCCTGCGCGATCCTGCTCCAGCAGGCCGTGCAGGGCTCCGTGCTGAGCTGCGTCTTCCGGCTCGTCGACGACTCGCTCGAGGTCACCGTCTCGGCGCCGACCACGGACGGCCACGCCCCCTCGCGGGACACCTTCGCCTGGACCGTGCTGTCCGCCCTGGCGGGCAAGGTCTCCTCCGCCGTCGACGAGGACAGGACCGTGTCGATCAGCCTCTACAAACAGCGCGGCGCGGGACCCGGGCCGGCGTGAGGAACGAGGACGGGCCGGTGCGGGACGAAGAACGCGGCACACGGGAGCTGCCCGCCGAGCGGACACCGGCCGGCATCGACGGCATTCCCGAGCAGGCCCGGCCGCATCCGGAGGACGACCGCGCGGACACCGGCCCCCCGGGCGGCGGACAGCCGGAGGGTGCCGCGCGGGACACGCCTGCGGCCGGACGGGACGGGGACGCCCCCGCCCGTGCGAGGCCGGCGACGGGGGACGAGGCGAGCGCTCGGGGAAGGGCGACGGGCGGGACCATGAACGAGCACGAGCGATACGCCGAGGGCGAGGCGCGGCAGACGCCGGCCGCACCGGCC
>NZ_JAAGMD010000313.1 GCF_010548465.1 Streptomyces sp. SID14436
CCTCGCGGTGGGTTTCACCGACGCGCAGTGCGGATTCAAGGCGGTGCGGCGGGACGTCGCCGAACATCTGCTGCCCCTGGTCGAGGACCGTGAGTGGTTCTTCGACACCGAACTGCTGGTGCTCGCCGAGCGCGCCGGGCTGCGGATCCACGAGGTGCCGGTGGACTGGGTGGACGACCCCGACAGCCGGGTCGACATCCTCTCCACCGCCCTGGCCGACCTGCGCGGCATGGCCCGGCTGGCGCGTGCCCTCGCCGGCGGGCGGCTGCCGGTGACCGCGCTGCGCCGCGCCGACGGACTGCCGCCCGGCCTGGTCCCGCAGCTGCTGCGGTTCGCCGCGGTCGGCGCCGCCAGCACGCTGTTCCACCTGCTGCTGTACACGGTGCTGCGCCCCTGGACCGGGGCGCAGGCGGCCAACGCGCTCGCCCTGCTGGCCGGCACGCTCGCCAACACGGCCGCGAACCGGCGGCTCACCTTCGGCGTACGGGGGCGCGGCGGGGTGCTGCGGCACCACCTGAAGAGCCTGGCCGCCTTCCTGGTCGGGCTGGCCCTGACCAGCGGTTCGCTGGCCCTGCTGCACCGCGCGGCGCCCGGCGCCGCCCCCGGCGCCGAACTCCTGACCCTGGTCCTCGCCGGCCTCGCCGCGACCCTGCTGCGTTTCCTCCTCCTGCGGGCCTGGGTGTTCCCCGGCTCCCGCTCCCCCTCCCGCCGCACGACAGGAACCCCCCGCCCATGAGCACCGGCACCGGCCGGCCCGGCCCGACCCCCGCCACCGTCACCCCCGCCGCCGTCCCGGCCGCC
>NZ_JAAGMD010000364.1 GCF_010548465.1 Streptomyces sp. SID14436
CCGGAGACCTCGCCCCGGGCCCGCGCGAAGATACGGAGCGCCTGGGAAGTGCTCCCCGAGATCGCGCCCGAACTGACCGAGTGGAGCGCGCTGTTCGCGTCCGGGGCCCGGCGCCGCGCCCGGGCCGAGGCCGGCATCCAGGGCGCGGCGACCGGCCGGGACGCCGACGACCTGATACGGGACGTGGCGGTGTTCCTGCGCCTGGTGGAGCGGATGCTCGTCCTCCAGCCGGTCCTCCCGCAGCCCCGCCCGGACACCGGCCGTCCCGGCGCGGAGCGTCCGGGCGCCGGCCGTCCCCAGGAGCCCGACCCGGGCGGTGCCGCGGACCGGGACATG
>NZ_JAAGMD010000412.1 GCF_010548465.1 Streptomyces sp. SID14436
CGGCCCCGGTGCCGCGCCCCGGCCGCCGGAGCCGTAGGACGTCCGACGGCGTCCTCCGCCGGCGGGGGAGCGGCCTACCCCTCGACCGAGGGTGAGCCCGGTCGCCGCGCCCCGGCCGCCACCAGCCGGCCAACAAGCCGCTGCGGTGCGGGAGTCGCCAGGTCCGGCGTCCTGCCGCGCGCCCTGACCGTCCGTCCGGTCGCGCCCGCGTCCCGTGCGCTCAGGACCCCGGCTTCACGATCAGGCACCAGTAGCCGTCGTGGCTGCCGATGCCGATGCGGCCGGCCCGGGGGACCAGGGCGGGGTCCGGCCGGCCCGCCGACGCCATCGTGCAGACCGGGTCCCCGACGACGCCCGCGGCGGCCATCCGTCGCGCGGCGGCCACGGCGGTCGGGGACGTGTACCAGGTGGTGGTCGGTCCGGTGGCCGCCGGGGGCCTCGTCGCGGGCGCGGGGGAGGCCGACGGTGCGACGGAGGCCGAGGGTGAGGCGGGCGTCGACGGTGTGGCGGGCGTC
>NZ_JAAGMD010000468.1 GCF_010548465.1 Streptomyces sp. SID14436
CCGCCCCCTCGACCTCGGCAAGCTCCTCGCCGCCCGGCTCCAGGCCGCCCGCGCCCGGCCCTACCTCGCGACGGCGCTGTTCGCGCTGCACCCCGTCGCCTCCCGCCGGGTCCCCACGATGGCCGTGGACCGCCACTGGCGCTGCTACGCCTTCCCGGCGTTCGTGGACCGCACCCCCGTGGAGGAACTGGCGGCGGTGTGGGTGCACGAGGTGTCGCACCTGCTGCGCGACCACCACGGGCGCAGCGACCGGGTGGCCCGCGAACGCGGCCTCACCGGCCCCGGGGAGCGGCTGCGGATGAACATCGCGGCCGACTGCGAGATCAACGACGACGCGTTCGGCGACGGGCTGCCCTGCCCCGAGGGCGCCGTCCTGCCCGCCGGACTGGGCCTGCCGCCCGGCGAGCTGATGGAGGACTACCTGCGGCAGTTCCGGCTGGGCCCGGCCACCCGGGACCATGTCTGGCTGGACTGCGGCAGCGGGGCCGACGGTCTGGAGCGCGCCTGGGACCTGGGGCCGGACGGCGCGCACGGCCTGAGCGAGCAGGAACGCGACGCCGTCCGGTTCCGGGTGGCCCGGGGCATCACGGCCCGGCCGGGCAGCGCGCCGCGGAGCTGGCGGCGGTGGGCGGAGGAGGCCTTCCATCCGCCGCAGCCGTGGCGGGAGTTGCTCGGCGCGGCCCTGCGCGCCGCGGTCACCGGGTCCGGTGCGGGCGACGACTACCGCTACGGTCGGCCCGCGCGGCGCTCGGCCGCCGTCCCCGGCGCCGTGCTGCCGAGCCTGCGGCGCACCCCGCCCCGGGTGGCGGTGGTCATCGACACGTCCGGCTCGGTCGCCGACGCCGAACTGGGCAGCGCGCTCCTGGAGGTCGCCGCCATCTCCCGCGCCGTGGGCGGCCGTCGGGACCTCGTCTCCGTGGTGCCCTGCGACGCGGCGGCGGACCGGGTGCACCGGATGTGCCGGGCCGGGGGCATCCCGCTGACCGGGGGCGGGGGGACCGACCTGCGGGCGGGGTTCACCCGGGCCCTGTCCG
>NZ_JAAGMD010000499.1 GCF_010548465.1 Streptomyces sp. SID14436
CGCGCCGACCTGGGCGCGGGCCGCCCGAGGGAGGCCGCGGACCGGCTCGGCCCGCTGGTGCGTACCGGGCCGCGCCGCGGCCACTTCGCGGTGTGGATGCTCGTCGTGCCCTGCTACGTGGAGGCCGCCGTCCTGGCCGGACACCCCGAGCACGCCCGGACGGTGGTGGAGGAATTCGCCCTGTGGGCCGCCTGCGGTGCCGACCCGCAGGCCCCCGCCCAGCT
>NZ_JAAGMD010000526.1 GCF_010548465.1 Streptomyces sp. SID14436
GCCAGCGTCTCGGCGGCGGTGGTGCGCGGCAGCTCGCCGCCCTGCACCGGCCCGTCGCCGTCCCTCGCGGCTTTCAGGGGGGCGGTGGAGGCGAGGTCACCGGCCCGGACGGCCCGGATCGCCGCCGTGAGCAGGGTCGCGTCGGGCACCGGCGGCCCGTCCGGGACCGGCTCGGGCGCCGTGCGCGGCGGGGTGCGGCGGGCGTGCGCCCGGGTGATCAGGACATCACCCTCGGCGGACTCGGCGGCCGGGGCGAACCCCATGGCCCGCAGCCCCTCCAGCAGTCCCGCCGGGTCGGTCCGCGCGGCCAGCACCGTCGGCGCGAGGCGGCGCAGGCCCAGACCGGCGGCCCGCTTGTCGGCGAGGATCTCGTTGAGCACGGCGTCGTCGTCGCAGCGCACGTACGCCGAGGCGGCGCCCACCCGCAGGTGCCCGTGCCGGCGGGCCACGTCGTCGATCAGGTACGCCAGCGGCTGCGGCACCGGGGTGCGGGAGTGCGCGGCGAGGAAGGCGTGCAGGTCGGCGGCGGTCTGCCCGGCGTCGAGGGCACGCCGGACGGAACCCGGCGTGAACCGGTACACGGTCGCCCCGCCCTTGGACTCCACGTCCGCCAGCACGTCGAGCACGTCGGCGAGCGGCCGCTGCAACGGGCCCGGCGCGACCGCCGTCAGGTCGGCCTGGAGCAGCACGTGGTCCAGCGGTTCCGGCAGCAGCGGCGCCAGCAGCCGGGCGGCGGCGGCCGAGGCCGTGGCCTGCTCGGCGGGGGAGAGGGGGGCCGGGACCGGCGGCGGGGCGGTCCG
>NZ_JAAGMD010000553.1 GCF_010548465.1 Streptomyces sp. SID14436
GGCCCCGGGAGCGGCCCACGCCGACCTGCGCCCGCCGGCGGACGCCGCCCGCGACCGGCTCACCGACGCGGTGGCCGCGCTGCCGCTCGTCACCGCGGGCAGCCCGTACAACGCGGCGGCGCTCACCCACGGGCTCTCCCCGGACCCGGCCCCGCACCCGCAGGACGCCCCCTGGCACCAGGTGCGGCTGCTGCTGCGCCTGCA
>NZ_JAAGMD010000621.1 GCF_010548465.1 Streptomyces sp. SID14436
GGCCCGGCGTCCGGCGCCGCGCCGTCGCGCGGCGCCGGACGGCCTGTCCCGCCGGGTCCGTCGGGGACGGTCCGGCCGGAGGGTGCGGGCGGGTCAGACGGCGAGCGCCTGGGCGCGGCGCTTCACCTCCGTGCCGCGGTTCTCACTCAGCGCCTGTGCGGGCGTGCCCGGCAGGCTGGGGTCGGGGGTGAAGAGCCACTCCAGCATCTCTTCGACCGTGAAACCGTCGTCCCGCAGCAGCGTCAGGGTGCCCACCAGGCCCTTGACGACCTTGTCCCCGTCGATGAAGGCGGCGGGGACGTGCAGCGCGCGGTTCTCACCACGGCGTACGGCGATGAGCTGGCCCTCCTTGACCAGCTGCCGGACGCGCGTCACCTCGACGCCGAGCTTTTCGGCGATGTCGGGGAGGGTGAGCCACGCGGGGACGAGAGCATCGATGTTTGCGTCAATCTCGGTCACGGGACAAGCGTGCCACCCTGCACCGACAGTCGGAAGCCGGGCCCGCCGCCCGGGCCCGCGGGCGCGTCGCGTCCCGGGCGGTCCCGGAGCGCGGCACGCC
>NZ_JAAGMD010000649.1 GCF_010548465.1 Streptomyces sp. SID14436
CACCCACCCGGCCCTGGCCCGCCTCCTCCTGCACCGCTACGACGAGGCCCTCGCCTCCCCGGCCGTCCGCCCCCCTACGGCACTCGCACCGGCCTGAAGCGGGCTGCGCGCTCCCGGAGCCCGGCGGTCGTCGTCCCGACCGGCCGTTTCGCACGGTCCCATGCCCTGCACGGTCCCCGGCCGCGCACGGTCACCGCCCCGCACGGCCCACGGCCCCGCACGGTCCCCGCCCCGTCGGCTCCGCGTTCTGGTGCACAGCCGCCCTTCCGGCCCGCGCGGGGCGCTGCCCTGGAGGCGCCCTGCCGGTGTGCGGTTCGCCGGGCCCGGCGTCCGCCCGCCCTGGTCTCGCCTCCCCGTTCCACCTCTCGGGCACCT
>NZ_JAAGMD010000697.1 GCF_010548465.1 Streptomyces sp. SID14436
CGGAGCGGCCGTGGGCGCCCCGGGTGCGGGTGCGGGCTCGGGTGTGGTCGCGGGCCCCGCCGCAAGGACGGTGGCAGCCCCGGACGGAGCTGCCACCGCGTGCACGGTCGCGGACCCGATCGCACCAACGGTCGCGGGTCCGGGCGGAGTTACGGCTGCGGGCGCGGTCACCAGTCCCACCGCAAGGACGATGGCGGCCCCGGACGGACCTGCGACCACCGCGGTCGCGGGTCCGGCTGCAGCCCCGGACTCACTGGCGACCGCGGGCACGGCTGCAGCCCCGGTCTCACTGGCGACCGCGGGCACGGTCGCCGGCCCGGCCGCACCAACAGGCGCGGGCCCGCGGGGAGTTACGGCCGCGAGCGCGGTCGCCAGTCCCACCGCAAGGACGATGGCAGCCCCGGACGGACCTGCGACCACCGCGGTCGCGGGTCCGGGTGCAGCCCCGGACAGAGATGCGACCGCGGGCACGGCTGCAGCCCCGGACAGACTGGCGACCGCGGGCACGGTCGCCGACCCGGCCGCACCAACAGGCGCGGGCCCGGAAGGAGTTACGGCCGCGAGCGCGGTCGCCAGCTCCACCTCAAGCAAGTTCGCCGCCCCCAGCGGACCCGTGACCGCAGGCGCCGTCGCCGCCCCCGCCCCGAGCCCGGTCGCGCCCCCGCAAGAAACCGTGACCAGGACGGCCACCGCCGCCCACACGGCCGCCGCCTCCGCGCAGAACCCTCCACCCACCCCTCCCCCGCAGCCCGCCCGCCGGTCCGGCGGGAGCCTGCCCCGGGGTTTCCTCGGCCGGGCCGCGCTGGTGACGGGTGTGCTGTCGGTGGCCGGGGCGCTGCTGGGGCTGGTGCGGGACCAGGCGCTGGCGCGGTTGTTCGGGGCCGGGAGCGAGACCGACGCGTTTCTGGTGGCGTGGACCGTCCCGGAGTTCGGGGCGACGCTGCTGATCGAGGACGGGCTGGCCATCGCGCTGATCCCGGCGTTCAGCCTGGCGCTCGCCCGCCGGGCCCGGGGGGACTCCGGCGAGGACCCGGTACGCGAGCTGGTGGCCGTGACGCTGCCCCGCCTGTCGCTGGCCTTCGTCGCGGTCGGCGCGCTGCTCGTGGCCGCCGCCCCGCTGGTCGTGGCGGTGCTCGCGCCCGGTCTGTCCGACCCCGCCCTCGCCGTGGACTGCACGCGGCTCACCGCGACCTGCGTGCTGAGCTTCGGTCTCGCCGGGTACTGCAGCGCGGCCCTGCGCGCGCACCACCGCTACCTCGCTCCGGCGGCCGTCTACGTGGCGTACAACACCGGCATCATCGTGGTGATGCTCGCCCTCGGCGAGCGGTGGGGCGTGCGGGCGGCGGCCGTCGGGGTGGCGGTGGGCGGCTGCCTGATGGTGGCGGTGCAACTGCCGGATCTGGTACGCCAATTGCGCAAGGGCGTGACGCGGGCCGCCGGGGCGGTCGCGGGGGGTGCCGGGCCCTCGATGGGGCTGGGGCTGCTGCTCGCGGTCCTGCTGTTCGCGCTGTGCCGCCAGTCCCAGGTCCTGGTGGAGCGCTTCCTCGGCTCGTCGCTGCCCGCCGGTGCGATCTCGCACCTGAACTACGCCCAGAAGGTGGCCCAGGTCCCCATGACCTGGTCGCTCATGCTGGTCACGGTCACCTTCCCGGTGGTCGCCCGGGCGCTGGCCGACGGGGACACGGAGCGGGCGCGGGTGCGGGTGGAGCGCGATCTGGCGCTGGCCGCGGCCGTGGTGCTGCTGGGGACCGCCACCGTCGTCGCGTGCGCCCCGCAGATCGTCGGACTGCTCTTCCAGCGCGGGGCGTTCACCACCACCGACACCGCGGCCACGGCGGGCGTGCTGCGGGTGTACGCGCTCGGGCTGCTCGCACAGACCCTGGTCGGCGCGCTGATCCGCTCGTACTTCTCGGCGGGCCGGGCCACCTGGTACCCGCTCGGTGCGATGGCCGTCGGGCTGGCGGTCACCGCCGGGGCCGGTGCCTGGGCGGTGGGCCCGTGGGGGGTGGCCGGGATCGCCGCCGCCAACGCCGCCGGGATCACCGTCACCGCGGCGCTGCTGCTGCGGGGTCTCGGGCCGCGGGGCATCCCGGTGCACACCCGCCGGGTCGTGGTCCGGCTCGTCCGGCCGGTGG
>NZ_JAAGMD010000829.1 GCF_010548465.1 Streptomyces sp. SID14436
TCGTTCCCGTCGGGGGACACGAACAGCTCGGTGGCCCTGCAGCCCGCCGACTGGGCGCTCGCGTCGGGCGTGTCCAACGTGGCGCCGCCGACCAGCAGGGCGCCGGCCGCGAGCAGCAGGGGGAGTCTTCTGGTCCGTCGTCGTACGGGGCGTACCCGGGTGGTTGGCACGAGGTCTCCTTGTCGCACGGAGTGCGTGAGGGTGCGTGGTGTCGTTGTCCGGATCCACGTGGGC
>NZ_JAAGMD010000871.1 GCF_010548465.1 Streptomyces sp. SID14436
GTGCCCGGCTCCGCCGAGTGGAACGTGCGGGCCGACGTGGTCGGCCGCGCCATGCGGCTGATCGCCGACGGTGTCGTCGACCGCGAGGGCGTCGCCGGGCTCGCCGCACGGCTCGGCTACAGCCCCCGGCAGGTGCAGCGCCAGCTCACCGCCGAGGTCGGCGCCGGACCCGTCGCCCTCGCCCGCGCGCAGCGCGCCCACACCGCCCGGGTCCTGCTCCAGACCACCGATCTGCCGGTGACGGCCGTCGCCTTCGCGTCCGGCTTCTCCA
>NZ_JAAGMD010000625.1 GCF_010548465.1 Streptomyces sp. SID14436
GGCCTCCCCGCCGGGGCCGGGCAGGCCGGCGCGGCCGGAGCGGGTGGCGCGGTCGTAGGCGGCGCGGGCGTCGTCCGGAAGGGAGTTCAGCAGGCGCCGGGCCGCGGCGAGTTTGCGTTCGACGGTCTTCTTGTGGCCGGCGACGGCCTTGCGGCTGCGTTCGAGTTCGCCCAGCTTGCGGGTCGTCTCCGCGCGGTCCTGCGCCAGGGTGCGCAGGGCCTTCTGCAGTTCGCGCAGCCGGCCGGCCTGGCGGGTGCTGACGCGGTCGAGGACGGAGGCCTTGTCGAGGTAGTCGTCCGGGTCGGCGGAGAGCAGCAGTTCCAGGGAGGGGTCGAGGCCGCCGGAGCGGTACTGGGCGCCGGCCAGTGAACCGAGCGCGTCGCGCATGGAGTTGACGCGCTCCTGCTGCCGGGCCAGGTCGTCCTGCGCGGTGCGGACCTGCGCGCGGAGGGTGCCGGCGCGTTCGTCGGCCGCGTTGTACGCCTCGGTGGCCCGCTCGGCCTCCTCGTAGAGGCGGTCCACCTCGGTCCGGGCGTCGTCGTGCGGTGCTGCGGCGGCCGGTACGGCGCCCAGGACGGCGGCGGCCGCCGAGAGCAGGCCGACGGCGACGGTGGTACTCCGGTCGGAGCCGGAGGACGGTGCAAGGCGGCGATGGGACCCCACGGGAAGCCGCTCTCCTTCCGCTGACGGACGGGAAACGCGGCAGACAGTAACCCCGCGGTGGTGGGGCGGCCAACGACCCCGGCGGGCACGCACGGTGACGCCCCGCCTCCGACGCAGGTCACAGGCGGGGCGCGGGCCGTACGGCGACGGCGGGATTCCCCCGAACGGGGGCACCCCGTCCCGGTGCCGGGTCATGGCGTCCGGGGCCCGGTGTGCGGGCCGGACGGCCGGGCGTCAGGGGCGCGGCGGTGTCTCCCGGGTCAGACGCGGACGCCGAACATGAAGGGGCCGCCGATGGTGTTCATCGACTCGTAGCGCACGACGGTGCCGGTGCGGGGGGCGTGGATGATCTGGCCGTTGCCCGCGTAGAGGCCCACGTGGTGCAGGTCGTTGAAGAAGAAGACCAGGTCGCCGACCTTGAGGTCGCCGACCGAGTAGATCCTGGTGCCGGCCCCGGTCTGCGCCTCGGAGGTGCGCGGGATGCCGACGCCGGCCTGGGCGTAGGCCCAGGAGGTCAGGCCCGAGCAGTCGAAGGAGGACGGGCCGGTGGCGCCGTAGACGTAGGGCGTGCCCAGCTTGCTCTGCGCGGCGGCGAAGGCGGCGGCGGCGCGGCCGGAGCCGGCCGGAACGTTGGCGGAGAGGGCGTCGCGCGCGCTGGCGCGGGTGGCGCGGTTCTCCTCCTCGGCGAGCTGGGCCTTCTGCTCGGCGGTGAGGCTGTTGAGCAGCTTCTGCGCGGAGGCCAGCTTGCCCTGGACCTCCTTCTTCTTCTTGCCCAGTTCGGAGCGGGTGGAGGCGAGGTCCTTGAGCTTCTCGGTGGCCTCGGAACGCTGCTGGGCGAGCTCGCGCTGCTTCGACTGGATCTTCTTCAGCCCGTCGACCTGCTGGGTGCTGAGCTGGTCGAGGGTGGAGGCCTTGTCGAGGTAGTCGTCCGGGTCGGCGGACAGGAACAGCTGCACCGAGGGGTCGATGCCGCCGCTGCGGTACTGGGCGCTGGCCATCGTACCGAGGCCGTCGCGCAGCTCGTTGAGCTCCTGCTGGCCGCGGGCGACGTTGTCCTGGATGGTGGAGATCTCCTTCTGGAGCTTCTCCTGCTTCTCCTTGGCGCCGTTGTACTTCTCGGTGGCCTGCTCCGCCTGCTCGTAGAGCTTGTCGACCTTGGCCTTCACCTCGTCCTTGCTCGGCTTCTCGGTGGGCGCGGCGTTGGCACCCTGCGAGCTCAGGACGACGGCAGCTGCTGCAGCGGTGGTGAGCACGGTCACACGTGCGCGGTTCGGCTGCTTGGGACGACGGTGGGACGCCACGGAGGCGAGCTCCTTCTTCCTCCAGCCGCCTACCGACACGCCGGTGGGCGGGGGCCTCCGCCGTCGCCACCCCATGTGAACGATCACCCGAGCGGAGGTTCGAGGCCCGACCCTAGTGATTCTCTTGTGATCAGTTCAAATCCCTGGACCCGAAATCTCCGTCACAGCGCGTTTCTTTGCCATGAACTCACGTGCAGTGATATGGAGCTGACACTACGTTGCGTGACGATCCCCGCCAATTCGGGCAATCGGCGGGTACGTTGCGGTTGGGGCTTAGGGTTCTGATGGGGCGTAGGGGCGCTTTACGGCCGGCGGGCCTCACGCCTTGGAGAACCGCTTCAGGAGCACCGCGGAGGCCACCGGCCGGGCACCCGCGCGGGCCACCCCGTCGGCGACCTCGCGGTCGGTGGAGACGACGATGACCGGCCTGCCGGGCGGCTCGGCGCGCACCAGCTGGCGGATCAGCTCGTCGGCGGTGACGCCCGGCTTGGAGAACAGCACCCGCACCCCGCGCGGCGGCGCCAGCAGCACCGGCGCGGCCAGTTCGGCCCCGTCGAAGACGCAGGTCACCTCCGCGCCGGTCTGCGCGGCCACCTGGGCGAGCTGGCCCAGCAGCCGCAACCGCTGCTTCTCCAGGGGCATCTGGGGATAGCCGGTCTTGGTGACGTTGTAGCCGTCGACGACGAGATGGGCCTGCGGGAGGGCCAGCAACTGGTCGAGGATCGCCGGGTCGTCCTCGGACAGCGCGCGGGCGGCGATGTCCTTGGGCGTCATCCGGCCGGGCTCCACGGCGTCCACGGTCTCCGCGGGCCGCACGGACACCGGGGGCAGGGCCAGTTCGCGCCGGAGCCCCTGGGCGGCCTCCAGGACGGTGTCCAGCAGCAGCCGGACCCGCATGTCCTCGACGCTGCGTCCCTCGCGGGCGGCGCGACGGGCGGCCTCCAGGGCGGCCTCCGTCTCGCCGAGGCGCGCTTTGATCCGCCGGGTCTCGCTCTCCGCGGCCGACACCTGCGCGTGGCTGTCGGAACGGACCGTCTCCAGCTCCGCCTGCACTTTGCGCAGGGCCGCCTGACCCCGTTTGACGTCGCTGAGCGCGGACCGCAGTTTGCGGTGCAGCGACTCGGCCTCTTTGCGCGCCGCGTCCAGTTCGGAGCGCAGCCGCTCGGTCTCGGTGCGGGTGTGCTCGCGGGCGCGCGCGAGCTCGGCGCGCAGCCGCTCCAGCTCCGCCCGGTTCTCCTCGTCGGCGCGCTCGGCGTCGGCGCGCTGGGCCTCCTCGCCGGCCGCGGCGACCAGCTTCACCCAGCCGGCCGGCCGCAGCACGTAGGCGGCGGCCGCCACGTCCAGGGGGTCCGCGGCCGGGGGCGGCGAGCCGGAGTCGAGGGCACCGGTCAGCTCCGGCTGGGCCTCGCGGAGCTTCTCCCCGATGCGCTGCCGGAAGAGCGGGTCGGTCTCCAGGGCGGAGGCCATCGCGTTCCCGGCGAACTTGATCCGGCGGTTGGGCGCGAAGCGCGCGTACTGTCTCAGCTGGGCCGGCAGCTCGCCGACGGTCAGCCCGCCGAAGCCGTCCGAGACGATCTGGACGACCCGGCGGCGCACCCCGTCGGGCAGCGGACGGTCGAGCACCTCAGCGGCGCCGTCCTGCGGCCCCCCGCCCGTGGTCTCCACCATCCGTCACACCCCAATGCCTGTGTGCCACCCCGCGTACGGGGTCACCGTCAGCGGAGCCTGCCCCCTCAGGAGCCGGCACCCGGCCTGTCCACGAGTTCCACCTGGTCCACGGCGTTGCACCAGCGGCACCGCACCGATTCGATGGTCTCACTGAGCACCTCGCGCTCCTCGACCTTCGGCTCGCCGGCCAGGTCCAGGTGGACGTACTCGACGACCTTCGAGGAGCGGGTCACGTCGAAGCGCGTGAGGTTGCCGCAGAGGGTGCAGCGCCACCGGGTGGCGGCGGTCGGCAGGGGAACCGTCATCGTGGCTGTTCGCCTTCCTTTCCGGTCTCCGGGGCGCGCCGGGCACCCCGGTGGGTCAGGGTCGTAACCCTACGGCCTGGCGGGTCCCCGCCGCCCGCCCGTCCACGGCGGCGAGGCGGTCTGCGTGGTTGCGTCCCGTTGCGTCATGCTCTGTGACCATGGTCCGCAACTGGAGACCCTCACTCGTCCGGGCGGTCCGGCTGCCGTCGGCGCCGGTGACCCACACCCTCGTCGCCGTGTGCTGCCTGGTCTTCCTGTTCGGCCCGGCCTCCGGGCTGAACCCGGCCCACGGGACCGGGGAGGAGCTGCTCGCCGTGCAGCGGGCGTACTTCCGGCACTGGGGGGTGATCCCCGCAGACCTGTTCGACGGGTCCCTCCGGGCGGCCCTCACCCCGGCCACGGCCCTGTTCGTGCACGGCAGCTGGGTGCACCTGCTCGGGAACATGCTGTTCCTCCACGTCTTCGGCACGATGACCGAGGCACGGATGGGCCGCGCCCGCTTCACCCTGTTCTACGTCTGCTGCGGGTACCTCGCCCTGCTCGGATACGCCCTCGCCGACACGGGCTCCCCGCAGTCGGTGGTGGGGGCGTCGGGGGCGATCTCGGCCGTCCTGGGGGCGTTCCTCTTCCTGTTCCCCCGCGCCCGGGTGACCAGTCTCCTGCCGTTCCTGTTCTTCCTGCCGGTCCGCTTCCCGGCCTGGGTGGTGCTGCCGTTCTGGGCGGGGCTGCAGTGGCTGGGGGCGGGGCGGGCGTCCGACGGGCCGGGGGTCGCCTACCTCGCGCACCTGGTGGGCTTCGGCCTGGGGCTCGCCTGCGCGTGGGTCTGCTCCGGGCGGACGACTACAGTGAGGGCCACCCCTGCTCCGGCTCCCGAGGGAGAGAACCAACCGTGATCACCGCGATCGTCCTCATCAAGACCAGCGTGGACCGGATCCCCGAGATCGCGGAGCGGATCGCCGCGCTGGACAGCGTCAGCGAGGTCTTCTCCGTCACCGGCACCTACGACCTGATCGCGATGGTCCGGGTCCGGGAGCACGAGGACCTGGCCGAGGTCATCCCCGGCCGGATCAGCAAGATTCCCGGCGTCGAGGGCACGGACACGCACGTCGCGTTCCGCACGTACTCCCAGCACGACCTGGAGGCCGCGTTCGCCATCGGGCTGGACAGCTGACGCACCCGCCGGGCGGGACCGGGGGATGGCGGCCCCCGTCCGGTCCCGCCGGCCGGGTCAGGCGGCGGAGGTGTCCGGCACGCAGCGGCCGTCCACCGTGCGGTAGGTCCAGCGGGCCCCGTCCCGGACGAGTTCCCGCACCGCGCGCACGAACCGCTCCACGTGCTCGTCCGGGGTGCCCGCCCCGAGGCTGACCCGGACCGCGTTCAGGGCCCGCTCCCCGGCCGCCGCGTCCGGGGCGCCGCACTCGCCCCGGTGCCCCGCCGCGCCGCCCAGCAGCTTCCGGACCAGCGGGTGGGCGCAGAACAGGCCGTCCCGTACGCCGATGCCGTACTCGGCGGACAGCGCGGCGGCGAAGTGGGAGCTGCTCCAGCCCTCGACGACGAAGGAGAGCACGCCGACGCGCGGGGCGTCGTCCCCGAAGAGGGACAGCCACCGCACCTCGGGCACGTCCGCGAGCTCCTCGCGCACCCGGCGGATCAGCCGCTGCTCGCGGGCGACGAGGGTGTCGAACCCGGCCTCGGTGAGCGCCCGGCACGCCGAGGCGAGGGCGTGCACGCCGATGACGTTCGGTGAACCCGCCTCGTGGCGGGCGGCGTCGGTGTGCCACTCCACGTCCACTCCCCCGTCCGCGCGCCGGCCGACCCTGCGGCTGGCGCCGCCGCCCGCGAGGTAGGGCTCGGCCGTGCGCAGCCAGTCGGCCCGGCCGGCCAGCACCCCGGAGCCGAAGGGGGCGTACAGCTTGTGGCCGGAGAAGGCCACCCAGTCGACGTCCAGGTCCCGCACGCTCACCGGGTGGTGCGGGGCCAGCTGGGCGGCGTCCAGGACGATCCGGGCGCCGTGCGCGTGGGCGGCGGCGGCCAGTTCGCGCACCGGCCACAGCTCGCCGGTCACGTTGGAGGCGCCGGTGACGCAGACCAGGGCGGGCCCGTGGGGGTCGCGGTCGGCGAGGGCGCGCTCCAGGGTCTCGACGGCCTGCCGCGGGCTGTCCGGCGCGTCGAGGACGGTCACGTCGCGGCGGCTCCAGGGCAGCAGGGCCGCGTGGTGCTCGGTCTCGAACACGAAGACGCGGCAGTCCTCGGGCAGGGCGGAGGCGAGGAGATTGAGGGAGTCGGTGGTGGACCGGGTGAACACCACCTGGTCGCCGGTCCGGCAGTCGAGGAAGGCGGCGACGGTCCGGCGGGCGCGCTCGAACAGGTCGGTGGAGAGCTGGGACAGGTACCCGGCGCCCCGGTGGACGCTGCCGTAGTACGGCGCGTAGGCGGCCACGTCGTCCCAGACCCGCTGGAGGGCGGGCGCGCTGGCGGCCTGGTCGAGCGCCGCGTAGGTCACCTCCCCGCCGGTGACGAGCGGAACGGTGACGTCCCGCCCGAGGACGGGCAGCGGGGCACAGCCGGCCGGGTCGGCGGCGGTGTCGGCGGTGACGGTCGTGGCGGGGGCGGCGGTGGCAACGGACATGGCGAACTCCCGTACGCGGCAGGCGGATCCCCCGGGCGAGCGGCGACGGCTCGAGCCCGGTGGTGAGGGGAAAAGAGGGGATGCGGAGGCGGGGCTCTGTGGCCCTAGCTCATTCGCTTGCTCATGCCGGGCTCCTCGACGACCAGGACCCCTGGTTCGCGAGGGGTCCGCGCTTGCCGTGGACCTTGCTGTCCACGGCCTGGTCCTCACCCGGGGCACCCCGCCACGGACGGAGGGTTGCCGGACAGCCGGCCGGGGCCTGATGGCTGTCACTCATGACCTGGACAGGAACGTACGGGAAGAAATCGGGGTCCCGCAACCCGTGTCCGGATCGCGGGACCCCAGGGGCGGTCCGCTCAGGCGTTGCTGACGGCCACCCAGCGGTCCAGCACGCGCCGGGCGGCCCCCGAGTCGATCGCCTCGGCCGCCTGCTCCATCCCGGCGCGGATCTGCTCCGTGAGGGAGCCCGGTGCGGGCTCCAGCGCCACCAGGGCCGCCGCGGAGTTCAGCAGGACGGCGTCCCGCACCGGGCCGCGCTCGCCGTCCAGCAGCCGGCGGGCGATCTCCGCGTTGTAGGAGGCGTCGGCGCCGCGCAGCGCCGACACGTCGACGAGGTCCAGGCCGACGTCGCGCGGGTCGAAGACCTCCTCGGTGACCTTGCCGCCCCGGACCACCCAGACGTGGGAGGTGCCGGTGGTGGTCAGCTCGTCCAGGCCGTCGTCGCCGCGGAACACCAGCGAGGAGTGGCCGCGTCCGGCGAACACCCCGGCCATGATGGGCGCCATCCGCGCATCGGCGACCCCGACCGCCTGCGCCTTCACCCGGGCCGGGTTGGCCAGCGGGCCGAGGAAGTTGAACACGGTGCGGATGCCCAGTTGGCCGCGGGCTGCCGCCACGTGGCGCAGCGCGGGGTGGAACTTCACCGCGAAGCAGAAGGTGATCCCGGCCTCCTCGGCGACCTCGGCGACCCGCCGCGGGGTCAGCTCCAGGTTGACGCCCAGCTTCTCCAGCACGTCGGAGGCGCCGGACGCGGAGGAGGCGGCCCGGTTGCCGTGCTTGACGACCTTCGCCCCGGTGCCGGCCACCACGATCGAGGACATGGTGGAGATGTTCACCGTCTTCGCGCCGTCGCCGCCGGTGCCGACGATGTCGACCGTGGCGCCGGGCACGTCGATCACGTTGGCGTGGTCGTAGAGCGCCCGGACGCAGCCGGTGATCTCCTCGACCGTCTCGCCCTTGGCCCGCAGGGACACCGCGAAACCGGCGATCTGCGCGTCGGTGGCCTCACCGCGCATGATCAGGTCCATCGCCCAGGCGGTGTCGTCGGCCGACAGGTCACGGCCCTCCAGCAGGCCGTTCAGCAGGGCGGGCCAGGAGCGGCCCGCCGCGGTGTCGCCTCCAGCGGGGGTCACAGCGCTCATCAGCCGCTCCTGTTGTCGTCCTGCACGTCCGCTCCCACCCTATCCAGCGTCGGGCACGGCGAAGGCCCCCGTCCGAGTACCGGACGGGGGCCTTCGACCGTGGTGTGGCGACTGTCGGTCAGCCGGAGCGGGGATCAGTGGTGGCCGTGGCCGCTGGTGATCTCCTTGTACTCGTCGGCGGTCGGCTTCGGAATCTGGGACTCCTCGCCGTAGTAGGCCTTGCTGAGCTTGGCGCGCAGCTTCTCGGTGGCCTTGACCTTGCGCTCGACGCCGTTCTCGTCGACGGTCGGGCCGATCTCCGCCGGCTTGTACTGCTCGTGCGCGGTGAGCGTGTAGAGCTGCTCCTGGCTGAGCGGCTCGTGCACCTCGATGAACTCACCGTGCGGCAGGCGCTTGATGATGCCCGACTCGCGGCCGTGCAGCACCTTGTCCTTGTCGCGGCGCTGGAGGCCGAGGCAGATCCGCTTGGTGACGATGAACGCCACGACCGGGCCGAGGAAGAACCCGATGCGCACGAACCAGGTGACCGCGTTGATCGACAGGTGGAAGTGCGTGGCGATGATGTCGTTACCGCCACCCACCAGCATGATCATGTAGGCGGTGACCCAGGCGACACCGAAGGCGGTGCGGGTCGGGGCGTTGCGCGGGCGGTCCAGGATGTGGTGCTCGCGCTTGTCCCCGGTGATCCAGGACTCGATGAACGGGTAGAGCGCCAGGACCGCCAGGAACAGGCCGAACAGCAGCAGCGGGATGAACACGCCCAGGACCAGCGTGTGGCCCCAGAAGTTGATCTCCCAGCCCGGCATGGCGCGGACCAGACCCTCGGCGAAGCCCATGTACCAGTCCGGCTGGGCGCCCGTCGAGACGAGGTCCGGCCGGTACGGTCCCAGGTTCCAGATCGGGTTGATCGTGACCAGGCCGGCGACCAGCGAGATGAAGCCGAAGACCAGGAAGAAGAAGCCCCCGGCCTTGGCCATGTACACCGGCAGCAGCGGCATGCCGACGACGTTCTTGTTGGTCCGGCCGGGACCCGCGAACTGCGTGTGCTTGTGGTAGAAGACCAGGATCAGGTGGGCGACCACCAGACCCAGCATGATGCCCGGCAGCAGCAGGATGTGGATCGAGTAGAACCGGGCGACGAAGTCCGTCCCCGGGAACTCCCCGCCGAACAGGAACATCGAGATGTACGTGCCGACGATCGGCACGGACAGGATCGCGCCCTGCGTGAAGCGGACACCCGTACCGGACAGCAGGTCGTCCGGGAGCGAGTAGCCGGTGAAGCCGGTGAACATGCCCAGCACGAACAGCAGGAAGCCGAACAGCCAGTTGATCTCACGCGGCTTGCGGAACGCACCCGTGAAGAAGACGCGCATCATGTGCACGAACATGCCGGCCAGGAAGATGACCGCGGCCCAGTGGTGGATCTGCCGGATGAGCAGGCCACCGCGCACGTCGAAGCTGATGTCGAGGGTCGAGGCGTAGGCCTGCGACATCAGCTGGCCCTGCATCGGGACGTAGCTGCCGTGGTACTCCACCTCGGCCATCGACGGGTGGAAGAACAGCGTCAGGTACACACCCGTGAGGATGATGATGATGAAGCTGTAGAGGCAGATCTCACCGAGCATGAAGGACCAGTGGTCCGGGAAGATCTTCCGCATGTTGGCCTTGGCCAGGGAGTAGATCCCCAGCCGGCCGTCGGCCCAGTCGGCGACGCGCTCGCCGGCCGGCGCCTTCCCGCGAGAGCGGGAGTCGGTGGTCGTCGTGGTGCTCATCCGCGCTCCCAGAATGAAGGGCCGACGGGCTCGTCGAAGTCGCTGTGCGCTTCGAGGTAACCCTCGTCGTTCACGCCGATGCGCAGCTGCGGCAGCGCGTGACCGGCGGGACCGAAGATCACCTTGGCGCCGTCGGAGAGATCGAAGGTGGACTGGTGGCAGGGGCACAGCGCGTGGTGCGTCTGCTGCTCGTACAGCGAGATCGGGCAACCGACGTGGGTGCAGATCTTCGAGTACGCGAGGATCCCCTCGTGCGACCACTCGAGAGCGCGCTTGTCCTTGATGTTCTCCGGCTGGATCCGGACGAGCATCAGCGCGGCCTTGGCGATCTCGTTCTGGAACCCGTGGTCGTGCGGGTCCAGGCCCTCGGGCTGGGCGAAGACGAGCGAGCCGACGATGATGTCGGACGGGCGCAGCGGCTCGTTGGTGTTCTGGTTGATGAGCAGCTTGCCCTTCGACCAGGCGGTGTGACGCAGCTTGTCCTCGGGCAGCGGGCCGAGGTCGCGCAGCAGCACGACGCCGGACAGCGGGAAGAGGGCCAGCGCGCCGAACATGGTGTTGCGGATGAGCTTGCGACGGCCGAGGTCCGACTCCTTGGCGCCCTGCCGGAAGTCGTCCATGACCTTGGCCTTGACGTCCGGCGCGGCCTGGATCGGGTGCCGTTCGTCGGTGAGCTCCACGTCCGACATCAGGGTGCGGGCCCAGTGGACGGCGCCCGCGCCGATGGCGAACAGCGCGATGCCGAGCGTCACACCGAGCGCGAGGTTCAGGGCGCTGATGTGGCCCAGCATCCAGACGTAGACGATCTTGTCGACCGGGATCGCCACGAACGCGGCGATGAAGCCGATGGTCGCCAGCATCGACACCGTGAACAGCAGGGCCACCGTGCGCTCGGACCGCTTGGCGGCCCGCTCGTCGATGTCCTGGATCCGGTGCTCGTGGGGCGGCAGCCCCGGGTCGGCGAACGGGTCCTTCTGGTCCGCGACGCCGACCGCGCCGTGAGCGGTGTCCTGCGCGGTGGGCAGGTTCTCTTCGGGAATGTCTTGGCTACTCATGACTTCTTGGCCTTTGCGGTCCGAGCGGCGACCCACACAGCGACGGCGATCAGTCCGCCGAGGCCGAAGACCCAGCCGAAGAGGCCCTCGGCGACCGGGCCCAGCGAGCCGAGCGCCAGGCCGCCCGGGCTCTCGGAGTCGTCGCTGTTGACCTCCTGGAGGTACGCGATGATGTCCTTCTTGTTCTGCACCGTCAGCACGCTGTCGGGGAACGACGGCATGTTCTGCGGGCCGGTGAGCATGGCCTGGTACACGTGCTTCGGGTCGACGTCCTCGAGGTCCGGAGCGTACTTGCCGTGCGTCAGGGCGCCACCCTTACCGGTGAAGTTGTGGCACTGCGCGCAGTTGGTGCGGAACAGTTCGCCGCCCTTGGCGATGTCGGCGCCCTGGGGGCCGTACTCCTCCTCCGTCGGGACGGCGGGACCGGCACCCAGCGAGGCGACGTAGGCGGCCAGCTGGTCGATCTCGGCCTGGCTGTACACCGCCGGCTTGCGCGGCGCCTGAGCGCTCTGCGAGGTGGCGGCCGGCATGCGGCCGGTGGCCACCTGGAAGTCCACGGCCGCGGCGCCCACGCCCACCAGGCTCGGCCCGTCGGAGGTCCCCTGACCGCCGGTGCCGTGGCAGCTGGCGCAGCCGACCGCGTAGAGCTTCTTTCCCTCCTCGATGGTGAGGGACTGGGCGGTTTCTTCGGCCTGCGCCTTGTCCGCGGGCGCGAACACGGCGTACAGCCCCCCGGTGCATGCCAGCGCGAGGAGGAGAACCACGAGCGCCGCCAACGGGTGGCGTCGTCGTGCGGAGAGCTTTTTCACGGATTACCCCGGTGTCAGGATCTTCTGCGTCGATGCTTCTGGTTGGTGCGCGTCAGGAGCGCGCGCGGTGATGAGCCCGGCTACTTGATCATGTAGATCGTCGCGAACAGACCGATCCAGACGACATCGACGAAGTGCCAGTAGTAGGACACGACGATGGCGGCTGTGGCCTGATCGTGGGTGAACCTCCGAGCGGCATAGGTCCGGCCCAGGACCAGCAGGAAGGCGAAGAGTCCGCCCGTCACGTGCAGGCCGTGGAAGCCGGTGGTCAGGTAGAACACCGAGCCGTACGGGTCGGAGCTGAGGGACAGGCCCTCGTGCTTGACCAGCTCGGTGTACTCGACGATCTGACCGCCGATGAAGACCGATCCCATGATGAAGGTGACGATGAACCACATCCGGAGCTTCTTCACGTCACCGCGCTCGGCGGCGAAGACGCCGAGCTGACAGGTGAGCGAGGAGAGCACCAGGATCGTGGTGTTCGTCGCCGCGAACGGGAAGTTCAGCGTGTCGGCCTTCTCCGTCCAGAAGTCTGGTCCGGTCACCGATCGCAGGGTGAAGTACATCGCGAAGAGGGCCGCGAAGAACATCAGCTCGGAACTCAGCCAGATGATGGTTCCGACGCTGGTGAGGTTCGGTCGGTTGACCGACGGGTGCGCGTGCCCGGTATCTACTGTCGTTGCTGTCGCCACGCCGACATTATGTCGGTCGCTTATCCCGCCCTCACCCCGGGGGGTGCCGTTCGGAGTGTCCGCCCCTCCTGGACTGCCCGGATGGCCCATCGAAGCCCTGTCCGAACCGGTGTTGACGAGCGGCCCGAAGGGGTAGCATCCGCGCCATCGGGACCCGATGTCCCCGACGAGGCTGCCCTCTCTCGGAGTGTGGAGGAACCATGCAGGCGACCGCCACGGTGCTGGTCTACAGCGACAACGCCAACACGCGGGAGCAGGTGCGGCTCGCCACCGGCCGGCGGCCCGCCCCGGACGTGCCCGTCGTGGAGTTCGTGGAGTGCGCGACCCAGGCCGCCGTGATCAAGGAGCTGGAGCACGGCGGCATCGACGTCTGCGTGCTGGACGGCGAGGCGGTGCCCATCGGCGGCATGGGGCTGTCCAAGCAGATCAAGGACGAGATCTTCAACAGCCCGCCGGTGCTGCTGCTCATCGGACGGCCCCTGGACGCCTGGCTGGCCACCTGGAGCCGTGCGGAGGCCGCTGTGACGCTCCCGGTGGAGCCGGTGGAGTTCGCCTCGGCCCTGGCGTCCCTGCTGCGGCAGAAGCGGCTGCAGAGCGCCTGAGGGGCGTCCGGGGGCCCTTGAAGGGCCTCCGGGGCCTCACACCGACTGGGGGCGCAGCCGGGCCTGTTCCTGCGGTCCCGCGGACTGCGGGTTGCCGGTCACCAGGGCGCTGCCCTCGCGCCACTGGGCCCAGGTGAGGTTCCAGTCGCCGAAGCCGTTGCCGAACGGCTCCATGGTGTCGCCGTCGGAGTTCACGACCTCGACGAGGTCGCCCTCCCGGACGGTGTCGAAGAACCACTGGGCGTTGTCGGTGCTCATCCCGACGCAGCCGTGGCTGACGTTGGCGTAGCCCTGGGAGCCGACGGACCAGGGGGCGGCGTGCACGTACTCGCCGCTCCAGGTGACGCGGGTGGCGAAGCGCACGTCGAGGTCGTAGGACTCGGAGGAGCCCTCGGCGATGCCGACGGTGCTGCTGCGCATGCGTACGTAGGGTTCCTTGGCGAGCACCACCTTGACGCCGTTGCGGGTCTCGAAGCCCGGCTTGCCGGTGGTGACGGGGATCGACTTGACCTCTTCGCCGTTCTTGTACACCGTCAGCCGGTGGGAGGCCGCGTCGGTCACGGCTATGACCCGGTCGCCGGTGCTGAACGTCAGCGGCTCGGCCTTGCCGCCGCGCAGGCGGTCGTTGACCTTGATGCCCTCCAGGTTGCTGCGGACCCGCACGGTGGCGTTGGCGGGCCAGTAGTCCTGGGGGCGGTAGTGCAGCTTCTTGTCGTCCACCCAGTGCCAGGCGCCGCTCACCGCGGGGGTGGACTCGACCTTGAGGGCGCGTTCCACCACGGCCCGCTGCGCGGGGTCCTTCACGGGCGTGTTGAGCTCGGCGGTGACGGGCTGGCCGACGCCGTAGGTGCCGGCCTTCGGGCCGAAGGTGACGCCCAGGCGCTTGGTCGTGGTGGGCTTGCCGGTGGTGAAGGTGAGGACCTTGCGGCCGGGGGCGCCGTCCTCGTCCTCCGTGCTCACCCGCACCGTGTAGGCGGCGTCGGCGGCGAGCGGCGAGGTGCTGTGCCAGCGGCTGCCGTCGGCGGCGAGTTCGCCGGCCAGGTAGCGGCCCGCGGCGTCGACGGCGGTGACGTCCGTGATGCGGCCGCCGGAGTCCTCGGCGACGATCTCGAGCGGCTTGTCGGGGTCGGCCGTCCGGTTGTCGCCCTTGGGGCCGTTGAAGGAGATCTGGTCCGCCGCGTCGTAGGGCTCGGCGGACAGCGGGTTGCCGTCGGAGGAGCAGCCGGTGACGCCCGCACCGAGGGCGATCACCAGCAGCGTGCAGCCGACGACGGTGCGGATGCGCGGGTCGTGTCTCATGACCTCACGCTAGGGAGCCGCGTCAACCACGGCGCGCTGGGCGCCTCGAACGAGTGACGTGTATTGCGGCAGACGCAGGGGGCCCGGACGCTCCTGACGGAGTGTCCGGGCCCCTGAGTGCCTCGCGCGTGGTACGGGACTACTGGGTGCGGTTCTCACCGCGGTAGTACTCGAAGGTCCAGCCCCAGATGCCGGCCACGATGAGCGGGATGGAGAAGTACATCAGCCACCAGCCCACGGCGATCGCCGCGAAGCCGAAGGCACCGCCGAGCGCCAGGAACAGCGGCTGCCAGCTGTGCGGGCTGAAGAACCCGACCTCGCCGGCGTCGTCCGCGACGTCCGCTTCCTTGTTGTCCTGCGGACCGGCGTCGACCCGCTTGGCCGTGAAGCCCAGGTAGAAGCCGATCATCACGGCCAGGCCGAACGCCAGGAAGAGGGCTGTGGTGCCGACCGCTTCCTTGGACCACACACCGTAGACGATCGCCACGATGAGCAGGAAGACGCTCAGCCACATGAACATCTTGCCCTGGATCTTCACTTGCCGGCCTCCTTGCCGCCGGAGAGGGCCTTCTCTCCCTGACCGACGTTCTCGAGCTCGTCGAGGGCGGCGATCTCCGGGTGGTGCAGGTCGAAGGCCGGGGATTCACTGCGGATGCGCGGCAGCGTGAGGAAGTTGTGCCGCGGCGGCGGGCAGGAGGTGGCCCACTCCAGGGAGCGGCCGTAGCCCCACGGGTCGTCGACGCCGACCGGCTTGCCGTACTTCGCCGTCTTCCAGACGTTGTAGAAGAACGGCAGCAGCGACATGCCCAGCAGGAACGAGGCGATCGTGGAGACCGTGTTCAGGGCGGTGAAGCCGTCGGCGGCGAGGTAGTCCGAGTAGCGGCGCGGCATGCCCTCGGCGCCCAGCCAGTGCTGGACGAGGAACGTGCCGTGGAAGCCGACGAACAGCGTCCAGAACGTGATCTTGCCGAGCCGCTCGTCGAGCATCTTGCCGGTGAACTTGGGCCACCAGAAGTGGAAGCCCGCGAACATCGCGAACACCACGGTGCCGAAGACGACGTAGTGGAAGTGCGCCACCACGAAGTAGGAGTCCGTCACGTGGAAGTCCAGCGGCGGCGACGCCAGGATGACGCCGGTCAGACCACCGAAGAGGAAGGTGACCAGGAAGCCCACCGACCACAGCATCGGCGTCTCGAAGCTCAGCGAGCCCCGCCACATGGTGCCGACCCAGTTGAAGAACTTCACACCGGTCGGGACCGCGATGAGGAAGGTCATGAAGGAGAAGAACGGGAGCAGCACACCGCCCGTGGCGTACATGTGGTGCGCCCACACCGTCACCGACAGACCGGCGATCGCGATCGTGGCGCCGACCAGGCCCATGTAGCCGAAGATCGGCTTGCGGGAGAAGACCGGGACGATCTCACTGACGATGCCGAAGAACGGCAGCGCGATGATGTAGACCTCGGGGTGACCGAAGAACCAGAACAGGTGCTGCCACAGCAGCGCCCCGCCGTTGGTCGGGTCGAAGATGTGTGCCCCGAACTTCCGGTCCACCTCCAGCGCGAGCAGCGCGGCCGCCAGCACCGGGAAGGCGAGCAGGACCAGGACACCGGTCAGCAGCACGTTCCAGGTGAAGATCGGCAGCCGGAACATGGTGAGTCCCGGTGCGCGCATGCAGATGATCGTGGTGATGAAGTTGACCGAGCCGAGGATGGTGCCGAAGCCCTGGAAGGCCAGGCCCATGATCCACAGGTCGGAGCCGAGGCCCGGGGAGCGGATCGCGTCCGAGAGCGGGGCGTAACCGGTCCAGCCGAAGCTGGCCGCGCCGTCCGGCGTGAGGAAGCCGGCCAGCGCGATCAGCGAGCCGAACAGGTAGAGCCAGTAGGCGAACATGTTCAGCCGCGGGAACGCCACGTCGGGCGCCCCGATCTGCAGCGGCATGATCCAGTTCGCGAAACCGACGAACAGCGGGGTGGCGAACATCAGCAGCATGAGCGTGCCATGCATGGTGAACGCCTGGTTGAACTGCTCGTTCGACAGGATCTGCAGGCCCGGGCGGGCCAGTTCGGCGCGCATGACCAGCGCCATGATGCCGCCGATGACGAAGAAGATGAACGACGTCGTCAGGTACATCGTGCCGATGGTCTTGTGGTCGGTGGTCGTCAGCCACTTGACCACGACGCTGCCCGGCCGCTTGCTGCGGACCGGCAACTCGCTCTCGTAGGAGCCCTCGGCCGCCGTGACGCCCTGGGGTTCGTTGATGATGCTCACAGGACGCTCACCTCCCGGTTCTTCTCGGGACCCGACTGCTCGATGCCCGCGGGCACATAACCGGTCTGCCCCTTCTTGACGAGGTCGTTGAGGTGCTGCTCGTAGCGCTCGGGCGAGACGACCTTCACGTTGAACAGCATCCGGGCGTGGTCCACACCGCACAGCTCGGCGCACTTGCCGAGGAAGGTGCCCTCACGGCTGGGGGTCACCTCGAAGGCGTTGGTGTGGCCCGGGATGACGTCCTGCTTCATCAGGAACGGCACCACCCAGAAGGAGTGGATGACGTCCCGCGACGTCAGGATGAAGCGCACCCGCTTGCCCTCGGGCAGCCACATGGTGGGGCCCGGGTTGTTGGTCTGCGGGTTCCTCGTCGAGGGGGTACCGCAGTCGTGGACACCGCCGGCGTCGGCCGGGAAGGCGTCCCGGTACCGGTCCGGAATCGGGTCCAGTTCCTTGGCGGTCTTGGCGTCGCCGGTGGAACCGTCCACGTTCTCGACGTAGTTGAAGCACCAGCTCCACTGGAAGCCGACCACGTTGACCGTGACGTCGGGCTTGCTTTCGAGCTTCATCAGCTCGGATTCGTCACGGGCCGTGAAGTAGAACAGCACCGAGACGATGAGGAGGGGGACCACCGTGTACAACGCCTCGAGGGGCATGTTGTACCGGGTCTGCGGAGGGACCTCCACCTTGGTGCGGCTGCGCCTGTGGAAGAAAGCACTCCACAGGATCAGACCCCACACCAGAACGCCCACGGCGAGCGCGGCCGCCCACGAGCCCTGCCACAGGGAGAGGATCCGGGGAGCCTCTTCCGTGGTCGGGGTGGGCATACCAAGGCGGGGGAAGTCCTCCCAGGTGCAACCGGTGGCGGTCGCCAGGACCAGGCCCGCGGTCGATGCCTGCAGCAGCTTCCGCCGCATCGGGCGCCGCGGCTTGGGGGTACCGCCCACGCCCTTCAGGCGGTGGGGGAGGTCGGAGCCGTTGGGACTCACGTAGCGCCTTCCCGAGAGTCTCGCCCGCGCTGTACGGCTGCGGCCTGGCCTTCTCGCTGGTCGGTCGCCGCCCTGCGTCGGGCAGGGGTTTGGATGTTTATGCGGACCAAACCCTAGCCGACGCCCTTCGGGGGGTCGCGGGGAGGGTGGCATACGCGCCGGGGGTCACCCTGAACGGGTGGGACGAGCCGCCCACGAGGGCCGGTTCACCGGTCCCGGGCGGGACCCCGCCGGCCCGATCCTACGGCTCCCCGCGCTGCCGGGACACCGGCACACGCTCTACCGTGGCCGTGTGGGTTACTTCGACGCCGCTTCCGCCGCTCCCCTTCATCCCGTGGCCCGTCAGGCGCTGTTGGCCTCCCTCGACGAGGGCTGGGCCGACCCCGCGCGGCTGTACCGGGAGGGCCGGCGCGCGCGGATGCTGCTGGACGCCGCGCGCGAGGCGGCGGCGGAGGCCGTCGGCTGCCGCCCGGACGAACTGACGTTCACCTCGTCGGGCACCCGGGCGGTGCACGACGGGGTCGCGGGCGCGCTGGCCGGACGGCGCCGCACCGGACGCCACCTGATCGTGTCGGCGGTCGAACACTCTTCGGTGCTCCATGCGGCGGACGTGCACCGGGCCGGCGGCGGCGAGGTCACCGAGGTGGCGGTGGACCGCACCGGCGCCGTCGCCGACTCCGCCTACGCCGCCGCGCTGCGTCCGGACACGGCGCTGGCCTGCCTGCAGTCGGCCAACCACGAGGTGGGGACCGAGCAGCCCGTCGCCGAGGTGGCCGGGCACTGCCGGGCGGCCGGTGTCCCCCTGATGGTGGACGCGGCGCAGTCGCTGGGCCGGCATCCGGTGCCGGACGGCTGGTCGCTGCTGGCGGCGAGCGCCCATAAATGGGGCGGACCGCCCGGGGTGGGTCTGCTCGTGGTGCGCAAGGGGGTGCGGTTCGCCCCTCAGGGCCCGGTGGACGAGCGGGAGTCGGGCCGGGCGGCCGGCTTCGAGAACATCCCGGCGATCGTGGCCGCGGCGGCCTCGCTGCGGGCGGTGCAGGCGGAGGCGGCCCAGGAGGCCGCCCGGCTGCGGGAGCTGACGGACCGGATCCGTACGGCGGTGCCGCGGCTGGTGCCGGACGTGGAGGTGGTGGGCGATCCGGAGCGGCGGCTGCCCGGGATCGTCACCTTCTCGTGTCTCTATGTCGACGGGGAGACGGTGCTGCACGAGCTGGACCGTGCGGGTTTCTCCGTCTCGTCCGGTTCGTCCTGCACGAGCAGCACCCTGACGCCGAGCCACGTCCTGAAGGCGATGGGCGTGCTCAGCGAGGGCAACGTCCGGGTCTCGCTGCCGCCGGGGACCTCCGAGGAGGACGTCGAGCGATTCCTGTCCGTGCTGCCCGGGGTGGTGGCCGGGGTGCGGGAGAAGCTGGGCGCCCCGCCTGCCGGGGCCGTCCGGCCGGACGGCGCGGACGACGCGCTGGTGGTGGACGCCCTCGGGCGGCGCTGCCCGGTCCCGGTCATCGAACTCGCCAAGGTGATCGGCGACGTGCCGGTCGGCGGCACGGTCCGGGTGCTCTCCGACGACGAGGCGGCCCGGCTCGACATCCCCGCCTGGTGCGAGATGCGCGGTCAGGAGTACGTGGGCGAGGAACCGGCGGAACGCGGCTCGGCCCACGTGGTCCGGCGCCTCGTGTAGGCACGCCGCCGGGGCCGGACCGTGTGGTCCGGCCCCGGCGCGGAGTGCGGGGTGCGGGGGGGGGTCAGGACAGGTGCTTCTTCACCTCGGCCGCCGCCTCGTCGCCGTAGGCCTGCGCGAAGCGGTCCATGAAGTGGGCGCGGCGCAGCTGGTACTCCTGGGTGCCGACGGTCTCGATGACCAGGGTGGCGAGCATGCAGCCGACCTGGGCGGCGCGCTCCAAGGAGACGTCCCAGGCCAGGCCGGACAGGAAGCCCGCGCGGAAGGCGTCGCCGACGCCGGTCGGGTCCGCCTTGCGCTCCTCGGCCGGGCAGCCGACCTCCACGGGCTCCTCGCCGGCCCGCTCGATGCGGACGCCGCGCGCGCCGAGGGTGGTGACGCGGTGGCCGACCCGGTCGAGGATCTCGGCGTCGCTCCAGCCGGTCTTGCTCTCGATGAGCCCCTTCTCGTACTCGTTGGAGAAGAGGTAGGTCGCCCCGTCCAGCAGTATCCGGATCTCCTCACCGCTCATCCGGGCGATCTGCTGGGAGAAGTCGGCGGCGAACGGGATCTGACGGGCCCGGCACTCCTCGGTGTGGCGGAGCATGCCCTCGGGGTCGTCCGCGCCGATGAGGACCAGGTCGAGGCCGCCCACCCGGTCGGCGACGGTCTTCAGCTCGATGAGACGGGCCTCGCTCATCGCGCCCGTGTAGAAGGAGCCGATCTGGTTGTGGTCGGCGTCCGTGGTGCACACGAAGCGGGCCGTGTGCAGGGTCTCGGAGATCCGGACGGACTCGGTGTCGACGCCGTGCCGGTCCAGCCAGGCCCGGTACTCGTCGAAGTCGGCGCCCGCCGCGCCGACGAGGATCGGTTCGGTGCCGAGCTGGCCCATGCCGAAGGCGATGTTCGCTCCCACACCGCCCCGGCGCACGTCGAGGTTGTCGACCAGGAAGGACAGCGAGACCGTGTGCAGCTGGTCCGCGACGAGCTGGTCGGCGAAGCGGCCGGGGAAGGTCATGAGGTGGTCGGTGGCGATGGAGCCGGTGACTGCGATGCGCACGGCGTGGATTCTCCTGGGGGGAGGGGGTTTGACACTTCACGCTACCGGGTGGGGACCGCCCGTAGAAGCAGCCAAAACTACCCGATAGTAGATCTTTCTTCGTGACCTTCGGCGTGCCTACGGTGCGAACATGACGAACCTCAAGGTCCGCACGACCGCGCAGGCCGACTTCGAGGGCGACCTGGCGTCGCTGCGCGGCGACTGCGCCCGGATGGCTCCGCACTGGGCGGTGCCGGACCGGGGCGCTCCCCGTCCGGTGTCCCCGTCCCTGATCCACGGTGTGTCGGTGCCGACGTCGTCGGCCCGGCTGCTGGACGCGATGTCGGAGTACGGCGACTGAGCGGGTCCCGGCCGGGGCGGTACCCGGCCTGAACCGTCCCCGGGGCCCGCAGGGCGGGTCCCGGGGGAACCGTGCGCTCCCCCGCTGCGTCCCATCGCTGTCCCCCGTGAAGGGGATGCGGGATACGACCCTCAAGCAGTCCGGACACGACCGGGCAGGGTCTTCCGGGACAGCTGTGCAGCCGAAGGAGCGATGCGGTGAACACCGAGCGACCCGACAACGACGACGCCGGGGCCGAGGCACGGGCCGCCGGCCACGCGCGCGACACCGGGGGCGCTCCGGCGGGCGACGAGGAGAAGGCCGCCGCTCGGGACCAGGAGCACGGGGAGCGCGAGGAGCGGGAGCGGGACGAGCAGGGCAGGCAGGACGAGCAGGGCGAGCGCGCGGGCCGGGAGGGCTCCGGGACGGCCGACGGCTCGGCCGGCCCGCGGGACGATGCGGGCGAGGCACGGGACGACGACGGTCCGGCCGCCGAGGATCCCGCGCGTGAGGACGGGGCCGCCGGAGAACCCGCTGGTGAGGCGCCGGCCGCGGCCGAGGTCGGCGAGGACCGTACCGGCGGGCCCGCCGGGGCCCCGGCCGCCGACGACTCCTCCGCCGCGCAGGACGGCGCCGACGACTCCGGCACCCCCGACGGCTCCCACCACCCCGGTCACCCCGATCACTCCGACGGCTCCGACGGCTCCGACCGTGCGAGGAGCCGGTCCGGGGCGCGGTCGCGGACGCCCGTACTGATCGCCTCCGTGGCCGCCGCCGTGCTGCTGGTCGGGGGCGGCGGGGCGTATCTCGCCACCAGCCTCGCGGGCGGCTCCGGATCCGGTACGACTCCGGGTGCCAACGGCGACCCCACTCCCCCGCCGCTCGCCCTGGACGGCTACGCCGAGGGCGGCGTGCCCGGTATCGCGCCGGGCGAGCCCAACCCCTACGGGGCCACCTACCGGGCCGACGGCCCGCTCCCCGAGGGTCCCGGTTCGGCGCCGGTCTACCGCACGCGCGGGCAGGTCACCCAGGACCAGGTCGTCACGCTGGCGAAGGCACTCGGGGTCGAGGGCACGCCCGTGCCGGAGGACGGGAACTGGCGGATCGGCGGCAAGGACGGCTCCGGGCCCGTGCTGCGGGTGGAGCGGCAGGCGCCCGGCGCCTGGACGTACAGCAGGAACGCCCTGGGCACCGACAACTGCAAGGGCGACTCCTGCACGGTGCCGCCGGTCAACGTGCCGCCGGTGTCCGAGGAGGCCGCGGAGAAGGCCGCCGCGCCGCTGCTGAAGGCCCTCGGCCAGGACGAGGCGAAGCTGGACGCGAGCCGGACCGTGGGCATCAACCGCACGGTGAACGCCAGCCCCGAGATCGGCGGGCTGCCGACCCACGGCTGGGACACCGTGGTCACCGTCGGCGCCGACGGTGCCGTGGGCGGTGCCCAGGGCCGGCTGCTGAAGCCGGTGAAGTCCGACACCTACCCCGTGGTGGGCGCCGAGGAGGCGCTGAAGTTGATGAACACCGCGCCGGGTGCCGACGGGCGCGGCGGCATCGGCGGCTGCGCCACCCCCGTGCCGCTGGAGGGCGGGGAGACCCCGGAACCGGCCTGCGAGGAGCCCGCGATGCCGCCCGAGGACGGCGGCGGGCGGACGCTGACCGTCGACGAGGCGGTGTTCGGGCTGGCCCCGCACTCCGTGGACGGCCGGCCGGCGCTGGTGCCGTCCTGGCTGTTCGAGGTGCGCACGCCGGGCGTGCGGGAGACGTCCACGGTGACGTACCCGGCGGTCGACCCGGCGTACCTGACCTCCGCCTCGCGTTCCGGTGAGGCCAGCCCCGCGCCGTCGCGGCCGGGTGACGAGCCGACGTCGGCGCCCGCCGAGCGCAGCGTCCACGTCGAGGGCTACACCGCGGAGGGCGAGGAGCTGACCGTGACGTTCACCGGCGGCGTGTGCGCCGACTACCGGACGACGGCGCGGGAGAGCGGCGGCAAGGTGACGGTCACCGTCACCGAGAAGCCGTGGCCGGGCAAGGTCTGCATCCTGATCGCCCGGCAGTACCAGCAGACGGTGCGCCTCGACGCGCCGCTCGGCGACCGCCGGGTCGTGGACGAGGACGGCGAGTCGGTGCCGCTGCGGAAGGACGGCGCGCGGCTTCCGGCGCCGCCCGAGGAGACCGGC
Source organism: Streptomyces sp. SID14436 (assembly GCF_010548465.1). Classification (GTDB taxonomy): domain Bacteria; phylum Actinomycetota; class Actinomycetes; order Streptomycetales; family Streptomycetaceae; genus Streptomyces. The sequence continues at coordinate 22,687 of NZ_JAAGMD010000625.1, forward strand.
TGACGCCGGGACGGACGGCCGGGAACGGACGAAGGCGGCGGCCCCCCGTGGAGGGGGCCGCCGCCTTCGTCGTACACCGTCCCGGGAGGTCCCGGCCCGGCCGCCCGGCTTCCGGGCGGGTCAGCTGAAGGAGTCGCCGCAGGCGCAGGAGCCGGTGGCGTTCGGGTTGTCGATGGTGAAGCCCTGCTTCTCGATGGTGTCGACGAAGTCGATGGTGGCGCCGCCCAGGTACGGGGCGCTCATGCGGTCGGTGACGACCTTCACGCCGTCGAAGTCCTTGACCACGTCGCCGTCGAGGGAACGCTCGTCGAAGAAGAGCTGGTACCGCAGGCCGGAGCAGCCGCCGGGCTGGACGGCGACGCGCAGCGCGAGGTCGTCACGGCCTTCCTGGTCGAGCAGGGCCTTGACCTTGCCCGCGGCGGCGTCGGTCAGAACGATGCCGTCGGTGACGGTGGTGGTCTCGTCCGATACGGACATCTACATCTTCTCCCGGGTTGTACGGAGACTGCTTGCCGACGGTTGCAACCGGCGGGGCCGCGGATTCATTCCGGGCCGGGAGCTCGTTTTCCCGCTCCGTCTTCATGCTCGCACACGCCCCCGCGTGGGGAGAACGACGCTTGTCACCCGGTTCGGGAATCTTCACGGGGCCGCCGGGATTCACGTCACATGGACGCTATGGCCGTCGTCAAAGTGACGTGAAGCGGTTATGATAGATAGCGTCAATTCGACGAAAAGTCGAAACGGTGTCCCGCATGTCCCGCCGGATCCGGTCCAGACGGACCCGGCGAGCCGCAGAACAGAAAGGGTGCGTGTCGTGACCACCGCCCAGACCCAGGAGCTCGACGTACAGCCGACGCCCCTCGCCCTGCTGCTCCTCGGCCGTGAGGCCGACCCCAAGAGCGAGCGCGGTGTGGAGTGTCCCGGCGACCTGCCCTCCCCGTCCGACCCGGACCTGGTGGAACGCGCCCGCGCGGCCAAGGAGAAGCTGGGCGACAAGGTCTTCGTCCTCGGCCACCACTACCAGCGTGACGAGGTCATCCAGTTCGCCGACGTCACGGGCGACTCCTTCAAGCTGGCCCGGGACGCCGCCGCCCGCCCTCAGGCCGAGTACATCGTGTTCTGCGGTGTGCACTTCATGGCCGAGTCCGCGGACATCCTGACCGGCGACGACCAGAAGGTGGTCCTCCCGGACCTGGCGGCCGGCTGCTCCATGGCCGACATGGCCACCGCCGAGCAGGTCGCCGAGTGCTGGGACGTGCTCACCGAGGCCGGGATAGCCGAGCAGGTCGTGCCGGTGTCGTACATGAACTCGTCCGCCGACATCAAGGCGTTCACGGGCAAGCACGGCGGCACGATCTGCACCTCCTCCAACGCCCGCCGCGCCCTCGACTGGGCCTTCGAGCAGGGCGAGAAGGTGCTGTTCCTGCCCGACCAGCACCTCGGCCGCAACACGGCGGTGCGGGACATGGGCATGTCCCTGGAGGACTGCGTCGTCTACAACCCGCACAAGCCGAACGGCGGACTGACCGCCGGTGAACTGCGCGCCGCGAAGATGATCCTGTGGCGCGGGCACTGCTCGGTGCACGGCCGGTTCAGCCTGGACTCGGTGAACGACGTGCGCGAGCGCATCCCGGACGTCAACGTGCTGGTCCACCCCGAGTGCCGGCACGAGGTCGTGGCCGCGGCCGACTACGTCGGGTCGACCGAGTACATCATCAAGACGCTGGAGGCGGCCCCGGCCGGCTCCAAGTGGGCCATCGGCACCGAACTGAACCTCGTACGCCGGCTGGCGAACCGGTTCGCCCCCGAGGGCAAGGAAGTGGTCTTCCTGGACCGCACGGTGTGCTTCTGCTCCACCATGAACCGCATCGACCTGCCCCACCTGGTGTGGGCCCTGGAGTCCCTCGCCGAGGGCAACCTGGTCAACCGCATCGAGGTGGACAAGGAGACCGAGTCGTTCGCCAAGCTGGCGCTGGAGCGCATGCTGGCGCTGCCGTAGCCGACGACCGGGCCACGCGCCCGGCCGCCCATGACGAAGGCCCACCCGGAACCTCGATGCCGGGTGGGCCTTCTCTCGTCCGGACGCCTGCGGACGGGCCGGTCAGACCTGCGCCGGTTCCGTCTCGTCCGAGGACGGGGCGGCCTGCCCCGGGACCGCCGTGCCCTTCTTCAGCGCCCGCTTCTTCGCGCGCCGCTCCTTGCGGAGCTCCAGCATCGCGTAGAGCGTCGGCACCAGCAGGAGGGTGAGCAGCGTCGACGTGATCAGACCGCCGATCACCACCACGGCCAGCGGCTGGGCGATGAAGCCGCCCTCGCCGGTGACGCCCAGCGCCATCGGCAGCAGCGCGAAGATCGTCGCCAGGGCCGTCATCAGGATGGGCCGCAGCCGGTGGCGACCGCCCTCCAGGACCGCCTCGACGATGCCGTAGCCCCGTGCGCGGTACTGGTTGACGAGGTCGATCAGCACGATCGCGTTGGTCACCACGATGCCGATCAGCATCAGCATGCCGATCATCGCCGGGACCCCCATCGGGGTGCCGGTGACGAGCAGCAGGCCCAGCGCACCGGTCGCCGCGAACGGGATGGACACCAGCAGGATCAGCGGCTGGGCGAGCGACCGGAAGGTGCCCACCAGCAGCATGAAGACGATCGCGATGGCCGCGAGCATCGCCAGGCCCAGGTTGAGGAACGCCTCCTCCTGGTCCTGGGTGACCCCGCCGATCTCGGCCGTGGCACCCGCCGGGAGCGTCAGCGAGCTGATCTTCGCCTGGAGGTCCGCGCCGACCGCGCCGGTGTTGTCACCGGTCGGCTTGGCGCTGACGGTGGCCGCGCGCTGACCATCGATCCGGGTCATGGAGACCGGGCCGTCCACCAGCTCGACGGTGGCGACGTCACCCAGCTTCACCGGGCCCAGCGGCAGCTTCTTCAGCTCCGCCAGGGTGGTGGCCGGCTGCGCCGAGCGGATCACGACGTCGCGCTCGGTGTCGTCCAGGATCACCTTGGCGGCGGGCGTGCCGCGCACCGCCTGGGCGACGGCACCGCCGAGGCTCTGGTCGTCGAACCCGGCCGCCGCGGCCTTCTCGTTGGCCCGCACCGAGATGCGGGGCACGCTCTGCGACAGGTCGCTGCTGACGTCGGTGACGTCGTCCAGCGAGGCCACGGCCTCCTGGACCTGGTCGGCCGCCTTGCGCAGCACCTGCGCGTCGGCCGCCTTGACGACGACGCTGAGGTCCTGGGCGCCGAAGCCGTCCCCGGCCGACACGGTGGTGGTCCCGATGCCGTCGAGCCCGGCGAGACCCTTCTCCAGGGCGCTCTCCACGGCGTCGGAGGACGCGGAGTCCTCCAGCATCACCTGGTACGTCGCCTGGTTGGTGTCGGTGCCGCCGCCGAAGGCCGCCATGAAGCCGGACGAGCCGACCGTCACCTGGAAGTCCTTGACGCCGTCGGTGTCCCCGAGCAGCTTCTCGACCTTCTCCGCCTGCGCGTCGGTCGCCGCGAGGCTGGTGCCGGGGTCCAGTTCCTGCCGGACGGTGAGGACCCGCTGGTCGCCCTGGTCGAAGAAGTTGGTCTTGAGCAGCGGGGCCATGGCGAGCGTGCCGATCAGCACGACGACCGCGATGGCCAGGCTGGACAGGCGGCGCCGGGTGGCGAAGCGCAGGACGGCCAGGTAGCCGCACTGGAGCCTGCTCCGCGCCTCCTTCTCCTCGGCCAGCCGGCGGGCCTCCGCCGCGTCGTCGGGGGTGCCCTTCGGCGCCCGCAGGAACCAGTACGACAGCACCGGCACCACCGTCAGCGACACCAGCAGGGACGCCAGCAGCGCGGCCGTCACGGTGAGGCTGAAGGAGCCGAACAGCTCGCCCACCATGCCGCCGACCAGGCCGATCGGCAGGAACACGGCGACCGTGGTGAGCGTCGCGGACGTGACCGCCCCGGCCACCTCGCGCACCGCCTTCATGATCGCCGTGTGGCGCTCCTCGCCGTAGCCGAGGTGCCGCTTGATGTTCTCCAGGACGACGATGGAGTCGTCCACGACACGGCCGATGGCGATGGTCAGCGCGCCCAGCGTCAGCATGTTCAGCGACAGGTCGCGGGTCCACAGCACGATCAGGGCGAGGACCACCGACAGCGGGATGGAGACCGCGGTGACCAGGGTCGAGCGGACGGAGGCCAGGAAGACCAGGATCACCAGGATCGCGAAGAGCAGACCGAGGGCGCCCTCGGTGGTCAGGCCCTCGATGGCCTGGGAGACGGCCGGGCCCTGGTCGGCGACGACGGTGAGGGTGGCCCCGGAGCCCAGGTCCTCGCGCAGTTCGGGCAGCTTGTCCTGGACGGCCTCGGAGATGGCGACGGCGCTGCCGTCGTGGTCCATGGTGGCCATCACGGCGAGGCTGGGCCTGCCGTTGGTGCGGGTCAGGGAGGACGCGCGGGCCTCCTCCTGCGTCACCTCGGCGACGTCGGCGAGCCGTACCGGCTTGCCCTTGCCGGGTTCGGCGGTGACCCGCAGGTCCTCGATCTGGCGCAGCGAGGTGAAGCCGCCGCCGACCTGCACGGTGCGGTTGGCGCCGTCCTCGTCGAAGGAGCCCGCCGGCACGGTGGCCCCGCCGGCCTGGAGGGCCTGGGCCAGCGCCTGCGGGGTGAGACCCGCCTCGGCGAGCTTCGCCGGGTCGGGGGTGACGGTGACCTGGAGGTCGCGGACGCCGTCGACCATGACCTGGCCGACGCCGTCGATGTCCTTCAGGGCGGGCACCACGGTGCGGTCGAGCTGGTCCGCGAGGGCCTGCTGGTCCTTGTCGGAGGTGACGGCGAGGACGACGGTCGGGATGTCGTCCGTGGAACCGGCGACGACCTGCGGGTCGACCGTGTCCGGCAGCACGGCCCGGGCCCGGTTGACGGCCTGCTGGACGTCGGCGACCAGCTGCTTGGTGTCGTTGCCGTAGTCGAAGGACGCCATGATGACGGCGTTGCCCTCGGAGGCGGTGGAGGTGACGCCGGAGATGCCGTCGACGGCCTCGATGCTGTCCTCGAGGGGTTCGACGACCTGCTTCTCGACGACCTCCGGGGACGCGCCCTGGTAGGGCGCCAGGACCGACACCATGGGCAGTTCGATGGTGGGCAGCAGCTGCTGCTTGAGCTGGGGTATCGCGATCGCACCGAAGACGAGCGCGATGATCGACATCAGTCCGATCAGCGCCCGTTGCGCGAGGCTGAATCTGGACAGCCAGGACATGGGTTACGGGTCTCTCTTCTGTGAGCGGCAGAAGTGCAGGGAGGGCGCGACGGCGCCCCGCCGTACACACTGGGCCATCGAACGGGACGATCCGTCGCCCCCTGGTCCATTTCCTTCTACAGCCCCTACTCCCGCCGCAGTACACCGGGGGCGGGTCAGTCCATCCTCGGACGTACCAGCCCGGACTCGTAGGCGATGACCACGAGTTGGGCCCGGTCGCGGGCGCCCAGCTTGCTCATGGCGCGGTTGACGTGCGTCTTCACGGTGAGCGGGCTCACCTCCAGGCGTTCGGCGATCTCGTCGTTGGAGTGGCCGCCGGCCACCTGGACCAGCACCTCCCGCTCACGCACGGTGAGCGAGTCGAGCCGGGCGGCGCGGGCCGGGTCGAGGTCGGCGCCGTCGGCCGGGTCGCGCTGGGCGAGGAAGCGGGCGATGAGGCCCTTGGTGGCGGCCGGGGACAGCAGGGCCTCGCCCTCGGCGGCGATGCGGATGGCGTTGAGCAGTTCCCCGGGCTCGGAGCCCTTGCCGAGGAAGCCGGAGGCACCGGCGCGCAGCGACTGCACGACGTAGTCGTCGACCTCGAAGGTGGTCAGTATGACCACGCGGACCGCGGCCAGTTCGGGGTCCGAGCTGATCAGGCGGGTGGCGGCGAGTCCGTCGGTGCCGGGCATGCGGATGTCCATGAGGACGACGTCGGCGCGCCGTTCGCGGGCCAGCTCGACCGCCTCCGCGCCGTCGGACGCCTCCCCGACCACCTCCATGTCCGGCTCGGAGTCGACGAGGACGCGGAAGGCGCTGCGCAGCAGGGCCTGGTCGTCGGCGAGCAGGACGCGGATGGTCATACGGTCTCCCCCGGTGCACGGGTCACGGGCCGTCGGCGGCCGCGGTGGTACGGGTCTGGACGGGCAGGATCGCATGGACGCGGAAGCCGCCGCCGTAGCGGGGACCGGTGGTGAGGGTGCCGCGCAGGGCGGTGACCCGTTCCCGCATGCCGAGCAGGCCGTGCCCGCCGCCGGGAGCCGGCGCGGGGCTCTCGTCGGTGCCGTCGTCGAGCACGGTGATCTCGATGTTCGGCCCGACGCGGACGACGCTGATCTCCGCCCAGGCCCCGGTCCCGGCGTGTTTCTGCACGTTGGTGAGGGCCTCCTGGACGATCCGGTAGGCGGCCGTGTCGACGGTGGCGGGCAGGGCGGTGTCCCGGATGTCGCGGGCCACCTCCACGTGCAGCCCGGCGCTGCGGAAGGTGCCCGCGAGTTCGTCCAGGCGGTCCAGGCCGGGCGCGGGCTCGGTCGGTGCCTCGGGGTCCCCGGACTGGCGGAGCAGGCCGACGGTGGCGCGCAGCTCGTCCAGGGCGGAGCGGCTGGCCTCGCGGACGTGGGCGAGGGCCTCCTTGGCCTGGTCGGGCCGCTTGTCCATGACGTGGGAGGCGACCCCGGCCTGGACGTTGACCAGGGCGATGTGGTGGGCGACGACGTCGTGCAGGTCGCGGGCGATGCGCAGGCGTTCCTCGGCGACCCGGCGGCGGGCCTCCTCCTCGCGGGTGCGTTCGGCACGCTCGGCGCGTTCCCGGATGGCCTGGACGACGGCGCGGCGGCTGCGGACGGCGTCACCGGCGCTGGCGCCGATGCCGGTCCAGGCGAAGATCGCGAGGTTCTCCTGCGCGTACCAGGGCAGCGGGCCGGCGGCCATGGCGGTGCCGGTCAGGACGGTCATGGTGAGCAGGCCGAGGCGCCAGGTGGTGGGCCGGTCGGTGGTGGAGGCGACGGTGTAGAGCGCGATGACGGCGCACATGGCGACGGGGGCGCGGGGGTCGCCGGTGAGGGAGTCGAGGACGGAGAGGGCCCCGGTGACGGCGAGGACGGTCCGCGGGGCGCGGCGGCGGAAGGGCAGCGCGGCGGCGCCGAGGGTCATCAGGACCAGCCCGAGCGGGCCGGGGGTGCGCAGACTCCAGGTGACGCCGTCCGGGCTGTGCGGGTCGACGAAGGAGCCGGCCACCATGCAGATCAGGACGAGCGCGGCCAGGGCGGTGTCGAGGGCGAAGGGGTGGGCGCGCAGCCGGCGCCGGGCGCGCGTCAGGGTGCTCACGGCCGTCCACGGTAGCCGGGCCGGACGCGCCCGGGGACCGCGTTCCGTCGGCATCCGGTGCGCATCACGGTCTCCTCGGCGGTCGCGCGCCGCTGCCCGGCGGCACCGGGCGGCGGGGTGTGTCCGCCGGCGGGAGCGGCCGGGCAGGGCAGGACGCGTCCCGCGCCCCGGCGGCCGGGGCGCGGGACGGTCACGATGTCGTCAGACGCCGGGGATGAGGCCGTCGTCGCTGAGCAGTTCCCTGACCTCGTCGATGGTCGCGTCCGGGGACGGCAGGATGAGGTCGGACGGTTCCAGGGAGTCGTCCGGCAGGGGCTCACCGAGCTCGTGGACCTTGGCGAGCAGGGCCTGGAGGGTGGCGCGGAAGCCCGGCCCGTCGCCGTTGTCCATCTCGGCGAGCAGTTCCTCGTCCAGTTTGTTCAGCTCGGCCAGGTGGCTCTCGGCGAGAGCCACCTGCCCTTCCCCCATGATCCGTACGATCACGTCGCCCTCCTAAGGCGTGGATCCCGGCGGCCGGCGGTGCGGTGGCTGCGGCGTGCGGTGCGAGCTACTGCTTGTCGAAGCGGGGGGTGTCCTGCGGCTGCTGCTGGGTGCGCGGGTCGGCCTGGCCGGTGCCGCCCTCGATGGCCTGCTGCCCGGCGCTCGGGCCGCCCGCCAGCTCGGCCTTCATCCGCTGCAGCTCCAGCTCCACGTCCGTACCACCGGAGAGGCGGTCCAGCTCGGCCTGGAGGTCGTCCTTGTGGGTGCCGGACGGGTCGTCGAGGGCACCGGAGGCGAGCAGTTCGTCGATGGCGCCGGCCCGCGCCTGGAGCTGGGCCGTCTTGTCCTCGGCCCGCTGGATGGCCAGCCCGACGTCGCCCATCTCCTCGGAGATGCCGGAGAAGGCCTCACCGATGCGGGTCTGCGCCTGGGCGGCGGTGTACGTCGCCTTGATGGTCTCCTTCTTCGTCCGGAAGGCGTCCACCTTGGCCTGGAGCCGCTGGGCCGCGAGGGTGAGCTTCTCCTCCTCGCCCTGGAGCGTCGCGTGCTGCGTCTCCAGGTCCGTGACCTGCTGCTGGAGGGCGGCGCGGCGGGACAGCGCCTCCCGGGCCAGGTCCTCGCGGCCCAGGGCGAGCGCCTTGCGGCCCTGGTCCTCCAGCTTGGAGGACTGCGACTGGAGCTGGTTCAGCTGGAGCTCCAGGCGCTTGCGGCTGGTCGCCACGTCGGCGACACCCCGGCGCACCTTCTGGAGCAGCTCGAGCTGTTTCTGGTACGAGTAATCGAGGGTTTCGCGAGGGTCCTCGGCCCGGTCAAGGGCCTTGTTCGCCTTCGCGCGGAAGATCATCCCCATACGCTTCATGACACCGCTCATGGGCTTCGCGCGCCCCCTTCTGACGGACTCCAGCTCACAGGTCTGCGACAGAACCCACAGTACGGGCCCTGCATCCATTACCGCACTGTTCGGGGACGGATGCGCTCATCCCCAAGGACGACTGATCCTCCTCCCCGTCCGGCGCAGGGAGTAGGTGATCCCCGGGTGCCGGCACGGTGACACACCCGGAGGCCGGGCACAACGTCCCCTCTGTCCCCTTACAGACGTCCGGTGTTGCCGGATCGTTCCCCACCGGACTGTGGTCCAACCCCGAGTACCCCGTACCCTTGGGTTTTGTGTTCCGTAGCCGTGCCAAGGAAGAGAAGGCCCCGGCCGCCGACAAGGCGACGGTGACCGACTCCAAGCAGCCCCGTCACCCGGAGGCCCCCAAGGGGCGTCCCACGCCCAAGCGCAGCGTGGCCCAGTCCCAGCGCCGCAGCGTGGCCAACACCTCGATGTCGCGCAAGGACGCCGCCAAGCGGCAGCGCGAGGAGCGCCGAGCCGCGTTGGAGCGTCAGCGCCAGGCGCTGGCCACCGGCGACGAGCGTTACCTGCCCGCCCGTGACAAGGGTCCGGTGCGGCGGTTCGCCCGTGACTTCGTCGACTCGCGGTTCAACATCGCCGAGTACTTCCTGCCGATGGCCGTGATCATCCTGGTGCTGAGCGTGGTCCGGCAGCCGCAGATCCAGAACGCGGCCCTGCTGCTCTGGCTGGTCGTCATCGTGATGATCGTGCTCGACTCGTTCGTCACCGGCTTCCGGCTGAAGAAGCGGCTGGCGGAGCGCTTCCCCGACGACAACCGCCGCGGTGCCGTCGCCTACGCGCTGATGCGCTCGCTGCAGATGCGGCGGCTGCGGCTGCCCAAGCCCCAGGTGAAGCGCGGGGAACGACCCTGAGCACGACGCCGTTCGCGGACGGCGCGGCGGACGTCCGGCCGGCCCGGTCCGGCGAGCTGCGTGACGTCGTCCGGCGGGAGCTGGTGGCCCGCCAGCTGGAGGAGCAGATAGTCGGGCGGTTCCCGGTCGGCAAGCGCCTGCGGGTGCTCGACGTCGGCATGGGCCGGGGCACCCAGGCGCTCCGGCTCGCCCGGGCCGGCCACCAGGTGACCGGGCTCGAACACGAGCCCGGCCGCATCGCGGCGGCCCGGGACGCCCTGGCCGGGGAGCCGGAGGGCATCCGGGAGCGGATGCGGATCATCGAGAGCGACGGCCGGGACACCGGCGTGCACTTCCGGCCGGGCAGCTTCGACGTGGTGCTCTGCCACGGCGTGCTGATGCACGTGGCGGAGCCCGACCCGCTGATCGCGGGGCTGGCGCGGATGCTCGCCCCCGGCGGCCTGCTGTCCCTGCTGGTGCGCAACGGCGACGCGCTCGCGATGCTGCCCGGCCTGTCCGGCGACTGGCCGGGCGCGCTGGCCGCGTTCCGGACGACGGCCCGGCTGCCGCACTCGCGCACCGAGGCGGACGAGGAGGCCCCGCCGCGGCCCGGGGCGGAGGGCCGGGCGGACCGGCTGCAGAAGCTGACGGCGACCCTGGCGGGCATCGGGGCACCGCTGCACACCTGGTACGGCGTGCGGGTGTTCACGGACACCGCGGCCTGCGGCACGGCCGTGCCGGACGACCTGGAGACGCTGCTGGCGGTGGAGGAGAAGGCGGGCCGCACCGACCCCTACCGGGGCGTGGCGGCGCTGCTGCACCTGTGCGGCGTGCGCGGCTGAGACCGCGGCGGACCGGCCCCGCACGGGCCGTGCCGGGCGAGGGCCGGACGGCCCCCGCCCGCGGGGCTCACGCGTCCTGGGCGTGCAGGCTCATCGGCCCGTAGATCTCGGTGGTTTCCTCGAACAGCCGCACCTGGTCGGCGCCGCCCTCCAGCAGGCCCTTCCAGTTCTCCCCGATCCAGGACTCGGCGTCGCCCTGGGTGGTGAAGTCCTCCGGCGGCACCGCGGGCTCGACCTGTGTCCCGTCGGCCTTCTCGAACCGCCACGTCCATGCCGCCATGTACGCCTCCCATGGGTGTGAGCACCTGCACAGCAGAAGCCGGATCTCGGTCCGGCTCCTGCCCAAAGCCTAGTCGGGCGGGCAGTGCCTGGGGGGAGGGGTGAAAATCGGGGCGTGGAACTGACTCTGCTCGGCACCGGTGCCCCCGCGGGCCTGCCCCGCCCCGACTGCCCCTGCGCCGCCTGCGCCCGCGCCCTCGGGCCGGACGCGCGGGCGGCCACCTCGCTGCTCGTCGACGGCGCGCTGCTGCTCGATCTGACGCCCGGC
>NZ_JAAGMD010000228.1 GCF_010548465.1 Streptomyces sp. SID14436
GATCCCGGCCGCCCGCCAGGCCGCCGCCCTGGAGAAGAAGAAGGCCAAGGAGAACCCGCAGGTCACCGCCGGGACCACGGCGGCGCCGCCCAAGCCGGTCGAGCCGCCCACGGCGGGCGCCGGCGGGGGCCGGGACTTCCTGGACCTGGTCAGCCGGGAGCGGTCCGCATGAGCGGAAGCGGAATGAGTCCCGAGGCCCTGAAGCGGCTGCGCAACCTCGCCGCCTTCT
>NZ_JAAGMD010000255.1 GCF_010548465.1 Streptomyces sp. SID14436
GCTGCGCACCGGCACGCGCGTGCGGAGCGCCGAGCCCGGGGCCGTCCTGCTCGACGACGGCACCCGGCTGCCCGCCGGCGCGGTGGTCGTCGGCATCGGCGCCCGCCCGGCCACCGGCTGGCTGACCGGCTCCCGGATCGCGCTCGGGGCACAGGGCGAGGTCGTCGCCGACCGGCACCTGCGGACCAGCGCGCCGCAGGTGTACGCCGTGGGGGACTGCGCGTCCTTCCCGTCGGCCCGCTACGGCGAGCGCCTGCTCGTGCACCACTGGGACAACGCCCTCCAGGGCCCCCGCACGGTGGCCGCGAACATCCTCCGGGAGCGCACCGGCGAGCCGCCCGCGGTCTACGACCCGGTGCCGTACTTCTGGTCCGAGCAGTTCGGCCGCTTCGTCCAGTACGCGGGACACCACGCGGACGCCGACCGCACCGTGTGGCGCGGCGACCCCGCCGGCCCGGCCTGGACCGTCTGCTGGCTGCGGGGCACCCGGCTGGTCGCGCTGCTGGCGGTGGGGCGCCCCCGGGACCTGGCGCAGGGGCGCCGGCTGATCGAGGCGGGCGCCTCCATGGACCCGGACCTGCTGGCCGATCCGGCCCGCCCGCTCAAGTCGGCGACGGCCTGACCCGGGCCCGCGCGCGGCAGCAGGCCGGC
>NZ_JAAGMD010000285.1 GCF_010548465.1 Streptomyces sp. SID14436
GGCGCCGGGGCACGGCTGGCCGGTTTCGTCCGTTTCCTGGGGGCCGAGAGCGGCCACCTCACCGGCATCACCGTCGACCTCGACCCGGCCGGCGGCACGCCCTCGGCCCAGGCCGGGGAACTGCTGGCCGCACTCCCCGGCAACCCCTACGGCGAGGCGGTCCACCGCGCCGGCCGGGCGTACCTGCCCCGGCTCACTCCCGTCACCGGCACGCGGCCCCCGGCACCCCGCCTCGACCACTACGGCACCTACCTGCTGACCGGCGCCACCCGCGGCATCGGCGCCCGGGTCGCCCGCCACCTCGTGGACCGCGGGGCCCGCCACCTCGCTCTGCTGGGCGCCCGCTCCCTGCCCCCGGCCGACCGGTGGGACGCCCCCGGCCTGGACGCAGCCGCCCGGGCGGCCGTGGAGACCGTCCGCGCCCTGGAGGCGGCCGGGGCCCGCGTGCACGTCCACCGCGGGTCCCTGCTGGACGCCGCCGGACTCGGGGCGTTCCTCGACCAGGTCCGCGAGGAGAGCGGACCCGTACGGGGGGCCGTGCACTGCGCCGCCGTCACCCCGCCCGTGGGAGCCTTCGCCGCACGCCAACGGGACGACATCCAGCGGGTGTTCGAACCCAAGGCGGAGGCACTGGAAGTCCTCTACGAGCTGTGCCTGCCCGACCGGCCCGACTTCCTGGTGGCCTTCTCCTCCCTGTCCGCCGTGGTGCCGCCCGTCGCCGGGGGAGTGCTGGAGTACGCCGCGGCCAACAGCTTCGTCGACGACTTCACGGCGCGGCACGCCCCGGACACCCCCTGGCTGCACTCCGTCGCCTGGCCGATGTGGCGCGACAGCGGGGCCCGGCCCGGCACGGGCAACCCCGGGGCGCGCTTCGGCCTGGACGCGGCCGGGGACGAGGAGGCGCTGCACGCCCTCGACCACGTCGTCACCGCCCTGCCCGGCGGCCCGGTGGTGGCCTTGCGCCCCCTGCACGCCGCCGACCCGACCGCGCTGCTCCGCCTGCCCGGCGTGACGGCC
>NZ_JAAGMD010000314.1 GCF_010548465.1 Streptomyces sp. SID14436
CGAGCTGGCGCGCGGGCGGGGCGGGCTGCCGCTGACCGTCGACGCGCCCGGTGAGCCGCCCGCCGGGTGGACCGGCAAGCTGTGGGCGGTGCGCCACGGCATCGCCCTGGCCCGCGCGCGGGACCCCCAGTACCTGCTGCTGACCGACGCCGACATCGCGCACGCGCCGGACAGTCTGCGGCACCTGGTCGCGGCGGCCTCGGCCGGGGGCTTCGACGTCGTCTCGCAGATGGCGCGGCTGCGGGTGGAGAGCCGCTGGGAGCGGCTGGTCGTGCCGGCCTTCGTCTACTTCTTCTGCCAGCTGTATCCGTTCCGCCGGATCGCCAGGCCG
>NZ_JAAGMD010000365.1 GCF_010548465.1 Streptomyces sp. SID14436
CGCCTCTGGCCGGGGTCCGGCCCGCAGGACGATCCGGCCGCCGCGGCGCACGCGCTGGCCGCCGCCGCGCTCACCGAACTGCGGGACCTGATCGCCCTCCCGCCGGACCGGGCACCCGCCCGGACCCTGTGGGTGACCCGGGGCGCCGTCGCCGCCCGGCCGGAGGACACGGTGCCCGGCCTCGCCCAGTCGGTGCTGTGGGGACTGGCCCGCAGCGCCCGCGCCGAGCACCCGGGCCTCGGCCTCGTCCTGCTGGACCTCGACCCCGCCGACGCCCCCGACGA
>NZ_JAAGMD010000413.1 GCF_010548465.1 Streptomyces sp. SID14436
GGCTTCGTCGGCGCGGGCGGCGCCGGAGCACTGCCCCGCGCCGACGCGGCGCACACCCACCTGCCCGACGGCGACGACCCGTTCGCCCTCGCCGACGGCGTCCGCGCCGCCCACGGCACCGTCGTCGCCGCGGGCGGCTGCTTCGACCTGCTGCACGCCGGCCACGTCGGCCTCCTCCAGGCCGCCCGGGAACTCGGCGACTGCCTCGTCGTCTGCGTCAACTCCGACGCCTCGGTACGGCGCCGCAAGGGGGCGGGCCGCCCGGTCAACACCCTCGACGACCGGGTGCGGGTCCTGCGCGCCCTGGCCTGCGTCGACGCCGTCGCCGTCTTCGACGAGGACACCCCGGAACGCCTCCTGGCCGACCTGCGCCCCGACGTCTGGGTCAAGGGCGGCGACTACGCGGCCGCCGACCTCCCGGAGGCGACCCTCCTCGACGCCTGGGGCGGCCAGGCGGTCCTCCTGCCCTACCTCGCGGGCCGCTCCTCCACCGGCATCCTGGAACGCGCCACGGAGCGCGGCCGGTGACCGCGCACCGGGACGCCGAACCGGCGTGCACGGTGCGGCCGGCGGCGCTGCCCGGGAGGACGTCCGGGGCGCCTCTGGCGCCGCGCGTGGCTGCCGGCCTGGAGGGCGAACCGGCGTGCACCGCACCCCCGT
>NZ_JAAGMD010000469.1 GCF_010548465.1 Streptomyces sp. SID14436
GCCCCGCAGCCGCACCGGCGCCCCGCTGGGCACGGCGGTGGACCAGGCCCGGCTCGGGGCCGCGTTCACCCGGCTCGCCGGCACGCCCGTGGAACGGCTGCTGGCCCGCCCGGAACTGACAGCGGCCCAGGCGCTGGTGGCGCGGGGCCTGCCGGCCCGCACCATCGACGGCTTCCTGCGCCCCCTGCTGGCGGCGCTGCTGTGCGACCCGGACCTCACCACGTCGAGCCGGTGCGCCGACCTCGCCCTGCGCGCCTTCGCCCGGGGACGGCTCTGCCTGCCCGAGGGCGGCGCCGAGACGCTGCCGGACCTGCTGCTGCGCGGACTGCCTCCGGGCACCGTGCACACCGGGGTGCGGGTCACGTCCGTGTCGACCACCTCGGTGACCACCGCGGAACACGGCGAGTTCCGCTGCCGCGCGGTGCTCGTCGCGACCGACGCACGCTCCGCCGCGGAACTGCTGCCGGGGCTGCGGGTGCCGGACTTCCACCCGGTGACCGTGGTGCACCACGCGACCGACGAGCCGCCCGCCACCGGCACCGCCCTGCTCCTCGACGCCGACCGGGGCGGACCGGTCGCCCACACCGCCGTGGTCAGCCGGGTCGACCCGTCGCGGGCTCCGGCCGGCCGCGCGCTGGTCACGTCCACGGTGCTCGGCACTCCCCCGGCCCAAGTGGACACCGCCGTCCGCATGCACCTGAGCCGCCTGTACGGCACGTCCACCAACCGCTGGGAGACGCTCGCCGTGCACCACGCCCCGCACGCCGTCCCCGCCATGCGCGCCCCGCACGACCTGCGCCGGCCGGTACGGCTCCTGGCCGGTCTGTACGTGTGCGGCGACCACCGGGACACCAGCACGGTGCAGGGCGCCCTGTACTCGGGCCGCCGCGCGGCCACCGCCCTGCT
>NZ_JAAGMD010000500.1 GCF_010548465.1 Streptomyces sp. SID14436
CCGCCACCTGACTCGTCCTGCCCCGAAGGATGGCATACCGTCCGGTCGGTCCCTAGAGCTGTGCACCGGTCTTTTCCGCCTGTTCGACCAGTCGGACAAGTTCGACCCGGGAACGGACACCGAGGGTCGCGAAGACGTTCCGGAGGTGGTAGTCGACCGTACGGGTGCTGACCGACAGGCTCAACGCCGCTTCCCGGTTGGTCGCGCCCTCGGCGACCAGCCGGGCGATGCGCAGTTGCTGCGGGGTCAGCCGGGCCAGCTCGCCCGCTGCCGCCGGGCCGCTGTCCGCCGCACCGGCGCCGGCCGGTGCCGCGCCGTTGGCCCGCAGTTCCGCGCCCGTCTGCCGTGCCCACATCCGCGCACCGCAGCTCTCGAACCCCAGCAGTGCCTCGCCGAGCCGGGTCCGCGCCTCCCGCAGCCGGCGGCGGCGCCGCAGCCACATGCCGTGCAGCAGTTCGGTGCGGGCCCGCTCGAAGTCGCCCGCCCCGGCCGTCTCCTCATGGCGGTCCAGGGCGCGCGAGAACAGTTCGTCGGCCGCCTCCGGCGGGGCCAGCAGGGCCCGGCAGCGCAGCAGCTGGGCGGGGGCCTGCGGGTCGGCACC
>NZ_JAAGMD010000527.1 GCF_010548465.1 Streptomyces sp. SID14436
GCCGCGACGGGGGCCGCCGGGACCACGTGCTCGGCGTAGACGGCGGCCGCGGCGTCCAGGGCCCGCAGCCGGGCCCCGGCGGTGTGCTGCACGTCGAACGCGGCGACGGTCCGGGTCCCGGCCGCGCCGAGCCCCACCTCCACGGCGCCCACCTTCAGCGGAGTCTGCGTGACCGGCTCGTCCGCGTACCGGGTGAAGACACCGACCGACGGCCGGAGCGCGAGCGAGCGGCGGTCCAGTTCCGCGAGCGGGCCCTCGGTCGCCTCGTCGTCCGGCGCGGCGGCCACCACCGGTTCGAAGGCGGGCCGCTCCGGCGCCGCCGTCAGGTCGACGGCCTCGGCCGGGGCGGGCGTCGGCCGGCAGAACGGACACCGCGGATGCGGCAGCAGCCGCTCCGCCAGGACGTCGAAGGACGCCATGTCCTGCACCAGCACCTGCCCCCGCGTCTCGGCCGGCAGCGCCCCGGTGACCAGCCGGAACACCTCGTACCCGAGCAGGTTCCCGAGCATGGCCGCGAGCGGGCCGCGCGGTGCGGGTCCGCCGGCCTCCTCCAGGGCCAGCCCGCTCCACAGCCCGGCGGCCACCGCGGCGTCCGCCGCGTC
>NZ_JAAGMD010000622.1 GCF_010548465.1 Streptomyces sp. SID14436
ACCCGTCCGCCGCCCGGGCCGCCGCGCCGGCGCGGTCTGCTCGCGGGCTGCGCGGTGTGGACGGGGCTGGCCTGCACCTGCCAGTTGTGCTGCGGCAGTTACCACGACCCGTGGAGCGGCGAGTACAAGGAGGGCGTCTGCTCGCGGCACGACTGCAGCGGGTGCGGTGACTGCTGCAACTGCTGCGAGTGCTGCAACTGCTGCAGTTGCTGCGGTGAGGACGGCGGCTGCGACTGCGGCTGCGACTGCTGACCGGAGGCGCGCGGGAGCGCGGACCGGCGCGGGCCGGGCGCGGACGGATCCGGAGGGGCTACTTCCGGACATCCGTCCGGCGCTGCCGGAGGGGGTGACACAGGGGTGACCACGGGTGACACACCGCATGTGAGGGGACCAAGTCGCACAGATGGTTCAAAGATTGACGGCTGAAAGGCACCCTTGTGCCGACCGGTCGTTCGGCCGAATACTCACCGGCAGCGCTTGTCAGGGGCACGGCACGTCCGGAATCCGGGCGACCGGTCCCTGGCTGCGCCTCACGGGCCCACAACCCCACGAGGGCCCCCTACTTCCTTTGTGGAGGAACGAGAAGTGAGGATCAAGCGCACCACCCCTCGCAGCGGCATCACGAGACGCACCCGGCTGATCGCCGTCACGTCCGGCCTCGTGGCCGCTGCCGCGTTCGCGGTCCCCAGCGCGAACGCGGCCGACACCCCCACCACCTTCAGTTCCGCCGAACTCAAGAGTGTGAGCGGTTCGGTGCTGAAGGCCGACGTCCCGGGCACCGCCTGGGCGGTCGACAGCAAGACCAACCGGGTCGTCGTGACCGTCGACAGCACCGTCTCCCAGGCCGAGATCAACAAGATCAGGCAGCAGGCCGGGAGCGACGCCGACGCGATCACCATCAAGCGCACCCCGGGCACCTTCAGCAAGCTCATCCAGGGCGGTGACGCCATCTACTCGAACAGCGGCCGCTGTTCCCTGGGCTTCAACGTCCGCTCCAGCAGCGGGACCGAGTACTTCGTCACCGCCGGTCACTGCACCCAGGGCGCGGGCACCTGGTACGGCAACTCCGCGCGCACCCAGGTGCTGGGCTCGACCGCCGGCTCCAGCTTCCCGGGCAACGACTACGGCATCGTCCGCTACACGGGCTCCGTCAGCCGGCCCGGCACCGCCAACGGCGTGGACATCACGCGGGCGGCCACCCCGAGCGTGGGCACCACCGTCATCCGTGACGGCTCCACCACGGGCACCCACAGCGGCCGGGTCACCGCGCTCAACGCGACGGTGAACTACGGCGGCGGCGACATCGTCTCCGGCCTCATCCAGACCACGGTCTGCGCCGAGCCCGGCGACTCCGGCGGCCCGCTGTACGGCAGCAACGGCACCGCGTACGGTCTGACCTCCGGCGGCAGCGGCAACTGCCGCACCGGTGGCACGACCTTCTTCCAGCCGGTCACGGAGGCCCTGAGCGCCTACGGCGTCAACGTCTACTGACCGGCGGGCCCCCGGGGCCGGTCCCGCACCGCGGACCGGGTACCACCGGCCCCACGGGTCCCATCGCGGCCGTCGACGCGGCGAGCCCCCGCACACAACCAGTGTGCGGGGGCTCGCCCCTGTAGGGGCCACGGAGTTACCGTCGAGGGACACACCAGGACGTGCCGGGCGGCACCGGCGCGGGTTCACCTGATGCGCCACTTCGGACCCTGGGGGCCGTGATGGTCGAGGAACTGGTGACGGCGGGAGCAGCGCTGGCGTCCGCGGGGGCCGTCTATCTGATGGCGGCGGCCCGCGTCGTCAAGCAGTACGAGCGGGGCGTGGTGTTCCGCCTCGGCCGGCTGCGGCCCCAGGAACGGGGACCCGGGTTCACGCTGATCGTGCCGTTCGTGGACCGGCTGCACAAGGTGAACCTGCAGATCGTCACGCTGCCGGTGCCGGCCCAGGAGGGCATCACCCGGGACAACGTGACGGTGCGCGTCGACGCGGTCGTCTACTTCAAGGTCGTCGACGCGGCGGACGCCCTGGTGGAGGTCGAGGACTACCGGTTCGCGGTCTCCCAGATGGCGCAGACCTCGCTGCGCTCCATCATCGGCAAGAGCGACCTGGACGACCTGCTGTCCAACCGGGAGAAGCTCAACCAGGGGCTGGAGCTGATGATCGACAGTCCCGCGGTGGGCTGGGGCGTGCACGTCGACCGGGTGGAGATCAAGGACGTCTCCCTGCCGGAGACGATGAAGCGCTCGATGGCCCGCCAGGCCGAGGCCGACCGGGAACGCCGGGCCCGCATCATCAACGCCGACGCCGAGCTCCAGGCGTCGAAGAAACTCGCCGAGGCCGCCCAGCAGATGGAGGACACCCCCTCCGCGCTCCAACTGCGGCTGCTCCAGACGGTCGTCGCCGTCGCGGCCGAGAAGAACTCCACCCTGGTCCTGCCCTTCCCGGTGGAACTGCTGCGCTTCCTCGAACGCGCCCAGCAGCCGGTGCTCACGCCCGCGCCCGAGACCCCGCGGGCCGCGCGGCCGACGGCGGAAGCGGTGGAGGCGATGGAAGCGGTGCAGGCGGTGACCGAGGCGGTGCGCGGGGCCGTGCCCGAAACGGTGCGGGAGCAACTGCGCGCCGTGCCGCCCCGCGTGGAACCGGACTCGGAAGAGTCGAATTCCAGCCACGACTAGACTCCCCCTGCGGTCCTCCGGGTTACTCGCTCGTAATGTTTGCAGTGCGAACCGTCCTGCGTGTCCATGAACTGTCAGGACATAGGGGGCGCGCGGTCGTTGTCGTACGCGCGTCCTGAAGTCGACCTTGTGTGCTCCCCCGGGGGCTGGGAATAGTAGGCGGCGTTCAACCGGCACGAGCGCGGCTTTTTTCGTCTGCCGCCCTTGTGGCCGTACGCCTTCCGGCTCGTGAGGTCCCCACAGCCTCCCGGGCCGTCCCCCCACAGGAGGACGTCAGTTGAAGCACCGACGCATACCCAGGCGCCGCGCAGCGCTGGCCGGGGCGGGCATCGCCGCCCTGGTCGCCGCGGGAGTCACCTTCCAGACTGCGAACGCCAGTGAGACGCCGGACACCCCCGAGCCCCGGACCCTCTCGGTCACAGCGGCCGGAAAGCTCGCCTCGACGCTCGCCGAGGACCTCGGCGCCGACGCGGCGGGAACGTACTACGACGCGAAGAGCAAGAGCCTCGTGGTCAACGTGCTCGACGAGGCAGCCGCGGAGACCGTCGAGTCGGCGGGAGCCGAGGCGAGAGTCGTCGCGCACTCCCTGGCCGAACTGAAGGGGGCGCGCACCACCCTGGAGAAGGACGCGAGCATCCCGGGCACCGCCTGGGTGACCGACCCGACCACCAACAAGGTCGTCGTCACGGCGGACCGCACGGTCTCCAAGGCCGACTGGGCCAAGCTGACCGAGGTCGTCGAGGGGCTCGGCGCCAAGGCCGAACTCCAGCGCACCGAGGGCGAGTACCAGCCCTTCATCGCGGGCGGCGACGCCATCACCGGCAACGGCGGGCGCTGCTCGCTCGGCTTCAACGTGACCAAGGGCGGCGAGCCGCACTTCCTCACCGCGGGGCACTGCACCGAGGGCATCTCCACCTGGTCGGACTCCTCCGGCAACGTGATCGGCGAGAACGCGGCGTCCAGCTTCCCGGGCGACGACTACGGCCTGGTCAAGTACACCGCCGACGTGGACCACCCGAGCGAGGTGAACCTCTACAACGGCTCCACGCAGGCCATCTCCGGTGCCGCCGAGGCCACGGTCGGCATGCAGGTCACCCGCAGCGGCTCCACCACCCAGGTGCACTCGGGCACGGTCACCGGCCTGGACGCCACCGTGAACTACGGCAACGGCGACATCGTCAACGGCCTGATCCAGACCGACGTGTGCGCCGAGCCCGGCGACAGCGGCGGCTCGCTCTTCTCGGGCAGCAGCGCGGTCGGCCTCACCTCCGGCGGCAGCGGCGACTGCTCCTCGGGCGGTACGACCTTCTTCCAGCCGGTGACGGAGGCCCTGTCGGCCACCGGTACGCAGATCGGCTGATCCCGGGTTCCGTACGTGTCCGCGACGTCCCGTCCCGCCCGCGCGGGGCGGGACGTCCGCGTGCCGGGGGTCAGGCCGGCCGGCGGGTGTGCGCCAGCGCCGCCCCCATCGTGACCGCGACGCCCACGACGGCCCACGCCGACAGCACCAGCAGGGCGCCGGTCACCGCGTTCCCCTCGAAGTAGGTGATCGAGCGGGCCGCCCAGGTGCCCGCGCCCGGGGGCAGCGCCGGGCCGATCGCCGCCCAGAACGGCGGCAGCAGGGGAGGCGGCAGCGCGCCGCCGGAACTCGGGTTGCCCAGGATCACCACGATCAGGATGGCCACGCCGATGCCGACCACCCCGAGCAGGCTCTGCAGGGCGAGCGTGGCCGCGCCCACCGCGAACGTGATCAGCGTGCCCAGCCCCCACAGGGCGAAGAAGCCGCCCGGCAACGCGTCCAGGACGGGCCCGGCGAGGAACGCTCCGCCGAAACCGCCGACGATCGCGACCAGTACCAGGGTGCCGAGCCGGATCCCCGCCCGCCGTGGGGTGGAGGGGCGGGCGCCGGAGCTGATGGCCAGGATCGACGCGCACAGGTAGCCGCCCACGCACCAGCCGACGACGACGTAGAAGGACGAGAGGCCGTTGGCGTCCCGTGAGGAGGCCGGGACCACGTCGACGACCCGCACCGTGCGCTGCTCGGCCTCCTCCAGGGTGACGGCCAGCTTCTCCAGGGTGGTGGCCAGCGAGGTGCCGCCGCCGGTGGCGACCAGCAGGGTGTCGGTGGTCCCGGCGGGGTCCACGATCAGCGCGCCGTCGATCTTCCGGTCCAGGATCTGCTGCCGCGCGCCCGCCTCGTCGGCCACCGCGCGCGGGTCCAGGGGGGAGCCGGGCAGCTGCTCCAGCCGGGTCACCGCCTGCTCGGCGACGGCCTGCGGCGCGACCACCCCGAAGGGCGCGTCCCGCAGCTTCGGCTGGTGCAGCGCGCCCACGTAGGAGGTGATGAACAGCAGCTGGAGGGCGAGCACGCCGAGCACGAGGAGCGTGGCGCGCGGGGTGACGGCGTTCCTCACCTCCCGGAGGAACGACGGCGGAGAGGGGCGGGCGCCGGTGGTCTGCGTCATGTCCCCACGGTCCGGGGGTTCGCGCGTTCCCGCAGGTGGGAAGGGGCCGAAAGGGGGTCGCACATACATTCGAGAATTGGTCTATGGTGGGGGTGAGGTAGCTGGGAACATATGTTCGAGAGTCGTTCGGGACTCACGAGTGCGGGAGGTGCGTGTGCCGGGTTTCACGCATCTGCACACCGTCTCCGGGTTCTCCCTGCGCCACGGCGCCTCCCACCCGGAACGGCTGGCCGAGCGTGCCGGGGAACGGGGTATGGACGCCCTCGCCCTCACCGACCGCGACACCCTCGCCGGGAGCGTCCGCTTCGCCAAGGCCTGCGCCAAGGCGGGCGTCCGCCCCCTGTTCGGCGCCGAGCTGGCGGTGGCTCCCCCTCCGTCCCCGGCCGGTGCGACGGCGCCCGGCGGCGTCCGGGGGGACGAGGCGGTCCGCAGGGAGCGGCGCCGCACCCCGGTGCGCGGCGGTGCCTTCGTCGACGACTCGGCGCCCCGGGTCACCTTCCTCGCCCGGGACGGCGCCCGCGGCTGGGCCGACCTGTGCCGTCTGGTCTCCGCCGCCCACGCCACCGGGCCGGGCGTCCCGTCCGAGCGGGGCGGCCCCCCGTCCGGCGGGCTCCCGCTGCTGCCCTGGGAGGACAACC
>NZ_JAAGMD010000650.1 GCF_010548465.1 Streptomyces sp. SID14436
TGGCGGAGGCGGTCGCGCTCACCCGCTCCCTCACCCAGGGCTGACGGAGTCCGGCGCGCGAGGTCCCCGCCGTGGTGGCTCCTGGCCTTCACCGCCCGGGCGTGATCCGCTGGGCGGACGGTACCCGGACCCTGCCCGCACGTCGACGCCCCGACGGACCCCACGGAGGAGCCCATGGACGCCGCCCGCCGCCGAAGCCCGGACGCCACCGCACGGACCCGGCCCTCCCGGGTGTTCCATGGCCCTGCGGCCGACGC
>NZ_JAAGMD010000787.1 GCF_010548465.1 Streptomyces sp. SID14436
CGCGCCACGGCGAGCAGCAGCGTCTCCCGCCCGTGCGGTGCCACCAGCTGGAGGCCCGCCGGACACCCGTCGCCGCCGCGTCCCGCGGGCAGGCTCAGCGCCGGGTGCCCGCTCAGGTTGAACGCCCAGGTGAGCGCGGTGGAGTAGACGTCGCCGGGGCCCTCGTGACCGTGCGGGGCGGTGGGCGCCGCGGGCGTCAGCAGCAGCGCCGCCCGGGTGAAGAGACGGGCGA
>NZ_JAAGMD010000653.1 GCF_010548465.1 Streptomyces sp. SID14436
CCGAGGCGCGCCTGCGGGCCCCGGAGGCCGTGGCGGAGCTGCGCGGCCTGCTGGACGCGGCCGGACGGGCGCGCACCGCCGAGCGGTTCGCGCAGGCGTCGGTCGACCTGCTGAGGGGCGCGGACGGTGATCCGGCGGCGCTGGCCGCACGCGTCGGCCTCGCGTCCCGGCCCGCGGCCTACTACGGCCTCCTGGCCGAACTCGTGGGCTCCGCCCCGCCGCCCCGGCCGCACCCCCGGCCTCCGGACGGCCGTGGGGCCGGGCACGGGTGACGTCCGTGCCCGGCGGGCCGGGGGTCAGCGCAGGCGGGAGGACGACAGGATCGACAGCAGGTGGGCCGGGACCATGACCCAGGTGATGACGGCCAGGGCGGCCAGCGCCCAGCGGGTCGGCTCGATGCCGCCGGTGACGGCGTCGGCGACGGCGGCGACGAGGAGCACCAGGGACGCCTCGATGCCGTTGGTCACCCGGTGGATCTTGAACGCGGCGGCGATGCGGCGGACGGTGGCGACGCCCTGGGAGCGGGGGCGGGCCGACTCGTCGTCGGCGACGGCCAGGCCGCGGCGGGCGCGGGCCACGTCGACCAGGTCGGTGGACGCCTTCAGCAGCACGACCCCGAGGGCGGTGGCGATGCCGACGGACAGCCAGCCGCCGACGCCGGACTCGGCGGCCCGGTAGCCCGCGCCCGCCAGCAGCGCCGCGTCGGCGAGGTAGGCGCCGAGCCGGTCGACGTAGATGCCGGCCGCACTGTTCTGGCCCTTCCAGCGGGCCACTTCGCCGTCCACGCAGTCGAACAGCAGGAACAGCTGCATGAGGACGACGGCGAGGATCGCACCGGTCAGGCCGGGGATCATCAGCGCGGCTCCCGCGGCGACCCCGCAGACGACCATCGTCCAGGTCAGCTGGTCCGGGGTGACCGGGGTGCGCACCAGCTGACGGGTCGTGTGCAGGGATATCTTCCGCATGTACAGGCGGCCGGCCCAGTGTTCGCCGTTGCGGCTCGCCAGCTTGGCCTGCGGCTGGCAGACCTCCCGCAGCTCCTCAAGTGCTGGTGCGGCACCCATGACGTTCCTCTCACCCGGCCCAACTGCCGCCTGCGCGGCGATGATCGAGCCAGGCTACCGAGGCGGTCCGGCGGCCCCGACAGGGGTCACCGCGGCCGGTCACGGCGAAGGCCGGTCCGCGGTGACGGGTGTCACGGCGGACCGGCCTTCGCCGGGGGCAGGGGATCGGCCGGGGGTCAGAATCCGACGGCCGCCAGCGCGCCCAGGCCGACGTCGGCGTAGGAGTGCTTGCCGGAGACGAAGATGTTCACGCCGTAGTAGTTGAACAGCCAGCAGGCGAAGGCGGCCAGGGCCAGGTAGGCGGCCTTGCGGCCCTTCCAGCCGGCGGTGGCGCGGGCGTGCAGGTAGCCGGCGTAGGCGACCCAGGTGATGAAGGACCAGGTCTCCTTGGGGTCCCAGCCCCAGTAGCGGCCCCAGGCGTCGCCGGCCCAGATGGCGCCCGCGATGATCGTGAACGTCCACAGCGGGAACACGGCCGCGTTGACGCGGTAGGCGAACTTGTCCAGCGAGGAGGCGGCGGGCAGCCGTTCCATCACAGAGGTCGCGAAGGCGCCCGGCTTGCCGCCGTTCACCAGCTTGTTCTCGTACGAGTCCTTGAACAGGTACATGATCGTGCCCATGGCGCCGACGTAGAAGACCGCGCCGCACAGGATCGCCGTGGAGACGTGGATGTACAGCCAGTACGAGTGGAGCGCCGGGACCAGCTGGTCGCTCTCGGTGTAGAGGACGGTGACGGCGAGCCCGAGGTCGAGCAGGACGGCGGTGGTCAGGAACAGGCCGATCCAGCGCACGTTCTTCTTCAGCGCGAGCAGCGCGAGGTAGACGCCGACCGCGGTGGTGGAGAACGTGATGTTGAACTCGTACATGTTGCCCCACGGCGCCCGCTCCACGGACAGCGCGCGGGTGACCACGCCGCCGAGCGCGAGGAGGAACGCGAGCACGGTGAGGGAGACGGCGATCCGGCCGTAGAGGTCGCCCTGCTCGTCACCGCCGTGGGCACCGGGCCCGTCGGGCACGTCGCGCGTCCCGGCCGTGGCGCGGACGGCGACCTTCGGCCGCTCCAGGACGGCGGTGCCGCCGCCCTGCCGCACGGTGACGGCGGGGCCGCCCTCGGCCTCCTGCGCCTTCGGGGTGAGCGCGGCGGCGGTGCGGGCGACCTTGCTGCGACTGCCGAAGATCCACTCGGCGATGTACGCGAAGAAGGCCAGGGTGTAGACCGCCATCGCCGAGTAGATGAGCACGTTGCTCATCTCGGCGAGGCTCTCGTTGGTCGCGGCGGCCAGCTGGGTGGCGGCACCGGCCAGGTCGGTTGCGGCGGCGAGAGTCACTGCTTCTCAGCCCCTTCGGCAGGTTCGACGTCGGACTCGGTAGCGGAGTCGGAGGCGGGGGGATCCGCGGCGGCCGCGGATGCTTCGGTCGGGTCGTCCGGATCGTGCGGGCCGTCCGGCCCGGGGGCGCCGGGGGCCCGGTCGTAGAGGATCTCCGCGAGGTCGCCGAGTTCCTCGGGCACCTTGGCGGACTCGCTGCGGCCGAGGCCGCCCATCTCGACGACGGTGACGCCGTCGGCGCCCTTCACCGCGCGCACCCACACGCGGCGGCGCTGGATGAACAGGGAGCCGGCGAGGCCGCCGATGGCGACGACGGCACCGCCCAGGGCCCAGCCGCCGCCCGGCTCCTGGACGATCTGGAAGCCGGCCCACTCCTTGACGTCCTTCTCGAAGGTGACCGAGCCGGCGCCGTCGGGGAGGGTCATGGTCTCGCCGGGCGTCAGCATCTGCTTGAACAGCTCGCCGTCGGCGTCCTTGAACTCCTCCATCTTCGTCTTGTCCATCTGGTACACGCTCTGCGGGATGCCCGAGTCGGCCTTCAGGTCGCCGTGGTACGCGGACAGCGCGAGCACCGGATAGTCCAGCGCGGGGAACTGGGACAGCATCGTGCCGCTGGCCGAGCCGCCGAAGGTGGGCACGAAGAAGGCGTTGAAGCCGAGCTGTTCCTTCTCGCCCTCGGGGTTGCGGTAGCCGTCGAGGACCTTGATGACGCCGGAGGAGGTGACGTTGCCGTCCAGCGGCAGCAGCGGTACGGCGTTGCGGTACACGACCTCGCCGTTGCCGTCGCGGACGGTCACCACGGGGGCGTAGCCGTGGCTGACGAGGTAGACCTTGGCGTCGCCGATCTCCAGCGGCTTGTTGACCTTGACGGTGGTCTTCTTCTCCTCGCCGTAGGCGCCCTCGCTGTAGGTGAGCTCGGCCTCGTAGGTGCGCGGGGTGCCCTTGTTGGGGCCGCTGCGCTCGTACGTGCCCCGGAAGTCCTTCACGGTGAAGCTGAACGGCTCCAGGTCGCCGACGTCGAAGAGGTTGCCGGACTTGAAGTCGTCGTACTGCGGGAGCGTGTTGGAGAAGCCGTCGCCCTCGACGATCAGCTTGTTGCCCTCGGACTTGAACAGCTGGCCCCAGGCGAACGCGATCAGCATCACGATGAGCGCGATGTGGAAGGCCAGGTTGCCGACCTCGCGCAGATAGCCCTTCTCGGCGGCGACCGCGTCACCGGCGAGGACGGCGCGGAAGCGGCGCTTCTTCAGCAGGGCCAGGGCGGCCTCGCGGACCTCCTCGGGCTCGGTCGCGGTGCGCCAGGTGGTGTGCGCGGGCAGCCGGTCCAGCCGCCGGGGCGCGCGCGGCGGGCGGCCACGCAGCTGGCCCACGAACTGCCAGGTGCGGGGCACGATGCAGCCGATGAGGGAGACGAACAGCAGGATGTAGATCGCGGAGAACCACACCGAGCTGTAGACGTTGAACAGGCCCAGCTTGTCGTAGACCGGCGCCAGCACCTCGTGCTGCTCGCGGAAGTCGGCGACCCGGGTCTCGTCGATGCCGGTCTGCGGGATGAGCGAGCCGGGGATCGCGGCGAGCGACAGCAGCAGGAGCAGCAGCAGCGCGACCCGCATGGAGGTGAGCTGCCGCCAGAACCAGCGGGCCCAGCCGATGACGCCCAGGGAGGGCAGGTTGGGCTGTTCCTCGCGGGGGGCGGTGGACAGCTGGGAGCCGGCGGCGCCGATCCCCTGCTCGTCACCGGCCTTCGCGGTGGTGTCGGTCGTGGTGTCGCTCATCGGTCAGATCCCCACCGTGAAGCCGTTGGACCAGGTCTGCATCTCCGCCACCAGGCTGTCCCACACGCCGGTCAGCAGCAGCACGCCGGTCAGGATCATCATGGTGCCGCCGATGCGCATGACCCACACGTAGTGCCGCTTGATCCAGGCGAACGCACCGAGCGCCTTGCGGAAGGCGATCGCGGTGAGGACGAACGGCACGCCCAGTCCCAGACAGTACGCGACGGTCAGTAGGGCGCCGCGTCCGGCGCTCTCCTGCTGGGCCGACAGGGTCAGGACGGACGCGAGGGCGGGACCGGTGCAGGGGGCCCAGCCGATCCCGAACAGCGCGCCCAGGACGGGCGCTCCGACGAGTCCGGTCGCGGGGCGCTTGGTGAGACGGAACTCCCGCTGGGTGATCCAGGGCATTAGGCCCATGAAGAAGGCGCCCATGAGGATCATGAGGACGCCGAGGACCTTGGTGAGGACGCCCTTCTGCTCCTGGAGCGTGTACCCGAAGTACCCGAAGAAGGCCCCGCCGGAGACGAACACGGCGGTGAACCCGAGGACGAACAGGGAGGCACCGGCGACCATCCGGCCGCGCCGGGCCTCGCCCAGGTCGGTGCCGGAGGCGCCGGTGACGTAGGAGAGGTAGCCGGGGACGAGGGGGAGCACGCAGGGCGAGAAGAAGGACACCAGGCCCGCGAGCAGGGCGATGGGCAACGCCACCAGCAGCGCGCCGTTGAGCACGGTGGTGTTCGGGTCCACGCCGGCGGCGAGCGTGTGCAGGGCCGTCACGTCACTTCTCCGCGACGACCGGCTCGAGCATCTTCAGCAGCCGCTCCTCGCTGAGCGGGGACAGCGACCGGGCGGCGATGCCTCCGTCCCGGTCCAGGATGAGCGTGGACGGGATGGCCTGCGGGTTGAGCGTGCCCTTGTCGAAGCGGAGCAGCAGCTTGCCCGTGGGGTCGTACAGGCTCGGGTAGGGGACGTCGAAGTCCTTCTCGAAGGCGAGCGCGGGGCCGGTGCTGGTGTCCCGGGTGTTGATGCCGACGAACTGCACGCCCTTGTCGGCGTACTCCCGCGAGACCTTGGCGAAGTACTTGGCCTCGGCGCGGCAGGGGTTGCACCAGGAGCCCCAGACGTTGAGGACCACGACCTTGCCCCGGTGGTCGGCGACGTCGAGCTGCTTGCCGTCGAGGGTCTTGCCGGACAGCTCGGGCGCGGTCGCCCGCTCGCCCTTGGGGGCGGTGGCGATGCCGTCGGAACCGGTGACGAAGTTGGTGTCGCCGCCCCCGCCGGACGTGCCGCCGGAGCCGCAGGCGGAGATGAGCAGAGCGGCCGCGGCAGCACCGGCGGTGAAGACGGCGCGGCGACGGACCCGGGTGGTGCGGTTCGAACGCTGGGGGGCGCGACTGGCGGCACTCATGTGAAAAGTTTCGCATGCCCGTTCTGGGGATCTTGCCCACCCCCCTGGTGGGCATCCCGGCCTCGTCAGGAGGCGTCCGGGCCCCCGGTCGCGGAGCTGCCCGCACCGCCCTTGAGGAAGTCGTTCCAGCCTCCGGCGGGTTCCTGGCCGACGTCCAGGGTACGCAACCGCTCCAGCACCTCGGGCTTCTGCACGTCCAGCCAGTCGGTGAACTGGCGGAAGGAGACGAGCCTCACGTCGCCGCCCTTCTCCTTCTCCCGGGCGATGTGCTTGAGGGCCTTCTCCACGGCGTCCATGTAGATGCCGCCGTTCCACTGCTCGAAGTGGTTGCCGACGAAGAACGGCGCCCGATTCGACTCGTATGCCCGCTTGAAGCCCGATATGTAGGCTCCGGCGGCCTGTTCACGCCAGCCCGGGTAGTTGTGGGCCGGCGCCTTGGTCGTGTTGAGGGACTGGTTGGCGAGCATGTTGTAGTCCATCGACAGGACCTCGAAAGAGCGTCCGGGGAAAGGTATCTGCTGGAGCGGAAGGTCCCATATGCCCTTTTTCTTCGTGGGCCAGACCTGCCGTCCCCCCGGCGACGACGCATCGTAGCGCCAGCCCAGCTCACGGGCGGTGGGCAGCAGGTTGTCCTGGCCGAGCAGACAGGGCGTCCGGCCGCCGACGAGTTCCTTGTCGTAGTCGAAGGGCAGGGACTCCAGGTCGGTCCAGCCGGTGTGGGTCCGCCACTGCTTCACGAACGACTTCGCCTGCTCGATCTCGCTGCGCCACTGCTTCGGCGTCCAGTTGGCGACGCTGCCGGAACCGGCGCAGAAGTGACCGTTGAAGTGGGTGCCGATCTCGTGCCCTTCGAGCCAGGCCCGGCGGACGTTCTTCAGCGTGTCCTTGACGTGGTCGTCGGTCAGGTAGCCGATGTCCGAGGCGCCGCGCGGGTTGTTCGGCGGGTCGTACAGGCGCTTCTTCGACTCCGGGAGCAGATACAGCCCCGAGAGGAAGAAGGTCATGTGCGCGCCGTGCTCCTTGGCGAGGTCCAGGAAGCGCGGGAACAGCCCGTTGCCGACCTCACCGGCCCCGTCCCAGGAGAAGACGACGAACTGCGGCGGGGTCTGGCCCGGCTCCAGCGGCACCGGCTTGTCGGGCTGGTGGGGCTGCTTGCCGGTGAAGGAGGTGGAGCCGTCACCGATCGGCCGGACGGTCCTGCTCGGCTTGGGATCCGGCGTGCCGGAACGGCCGCCGCGGGAACCGCCGGCCCGGTCCGGGCCGTCCGATCCCGTGAGGCCGCCGCAGCCGGCCAGCGAGACGGCGGCCGCGGCGCCGGCACCGAGCCCGAGCATTCCCCTGCGGGTGAGACTGCGCATGGCATCCCCGATCGTCACGCGTGAAGGTGTTCACTCAGTCAGAGGACCCCGGGGGCGGGCAGGTTCCCCGCCAAATGCGGAGATTTCGCAACGAACACCGCGGACCGGCCACGGGAGCGCGGCACGGCTCCCGCACCGTCCCGTACGCGCGACACCGCCCGGACGTTCACGGCGGACACCGCCGAGCTGCCACGGAGGGGGAACGCGGACGCCCGCGGCCCCCGGCTGCGGGGACCGCGGGCGGACCGACGGCGAACGGGCCGCACGACCTGCTGCCTGCTGCCTGCTGCCTGCTGCCTGCTGCCGTGCGACGGCTCAGGCGCCGAACGCCTTGCCCTTGCCCTTCACCGGCTTGGCACCGGCGAGCAGATGGGCGGGCACGAGGTCGCGGGCCGGCTCGCTGTAGCCGACCGAGACGATCCGGTCGCCCTGGTAGGTGAACGTGGTCAGCGAGGCCAGCGTGCACTCCCGCCGGCGCGGGTCGTGCCACAGCCGCCGGCGCTCGACGAAGGACCGCACGATCCAGATCGGCAGCTGATGGCTGACCAGCACCGCCTCGTGGCCGCGCGCCGCGTCCCGGGCCGCGTCCAGCGCGCCCTTCATCCGGACCACCTGCTCGACGTAGGGCTCCCCCCACGACGGCTTGAACGGGTTGACGACGTGCCGCCAGTTGCCCGGCCGGCGCAGCGCCCCGTCCCCGACGCCGAAGGTCTTGCCCTGGAAGACGTTGCCCGCCTCGATGAGCCGCTCGTCGGTGGCGATGTCCAGGCCGTGCGACTTGGCGATCGGCTCGGCCGTCTCCTGCGCCCGCTCCAGCGGCGAGGCGCCGACGTGGGTGATGTCCCGGCCGGCGAGGTGCTCGGCGACCCGGTCGGCCATCCGCCGGCCCAGTTCGGACAGGTGGTAGCCGGGCAGCCGGCCGTAGAGGATGCCCTCCGGGTTCTCCACCTCGCCGTGCCGCATCAGGTGGACGACGGTGATGTCGTCGTTCTTCTTCACGGACCCCTCCCCCGTGCTCACGCGGTCGCCTCCGCCGCCGCGCGGGCCGCCGCCGGCAGGGCGTCGGCGATCCGCTGGACGGCCCGCTCGTCGTGCGCGGTGGACACGAACCAGGACTCGAAGGACGACGGCGGCAGGTAGACCCCGTCGGCGAGCAGCGAGTGGAAGAACGCGGTGAAGCGGAAGGACTCCTGCGCCTTGGCGTCCTCGTAGTCGCGCACCGGGCGGTCGGTGAAGAAGACGGAGAACATGTTGGACGCGCTCTGCAGCGTGTGCGCGACGCCCTCCTTGGTCAGCGCCTCGGCGACCAGCGCCTGGATCTGCGCCGACACCGCGTCGACCTTCCGGTACGCGTCGTCGTCGAGCAGCCGCAGCTGGGCGAGCCCGGCGGCGGTGGCGACGGGGTTCCCGGAGAGGGTGCCGGCCTGGTAGACCGGCCCGGCGGGCGCGAGGTGCGCCATGACGTCGGCGCGTCCGCCGAAGGCCGCGGCCGGGAAGCCGCCGCCCATGACCTTGCCGAAGGTCATCAGGTCGGGCCGCACCCCGTCGATCCCGAACCATCCGGCGCGGCTGGTGCGGAAGCCGGTCATCACCTCGTCGGAGATGAACAGCGCGCCGTTGGCGGCGCAGGCGTCCTTCAGCCCCTGGTTGAACCCAGGCAGCGGCGGCACGACGCCCATGTTGCCCGGGGACGCCTCGGTGATCACGCAGGCGATCTCACCGGGGTGCGCGGCGAAGGCCGCGTGCACGGCCTCCAGGTCGTTGTACGGCAGCACGATCGTGTCGCCCGCCTGGGCGCCGGTGACACCGGGGGTGTCGGGCAGCGCGAAGGTGGCGACGCCCGACCCGGCGGAGGCGAGCAGCGAGTCGACGTGACCGTGGTAGCAGCCGGCGAACTTGATCACCTTGGTGCGCTGCGTGAAGCCGCGGGCGAGCCGGATCGCCGACATGGTGGCCTCGGTCCCGCTGGACACCAGCCGGACCTGCTCCAGCGGCTCGATCCGGGCGGTCATCTCCTCGGCGAGCGCCACCTCGCCCTCACCGGGGGTGCCGAAGGACGTGCCGCGCGCGACGGCGTCCTGCACGGCGGCGATCACCTCGGGGTGCGCGTGCCCGAGGATCATCGGCCCCCAGGAGCACACCAGGTCGACGTACTCCCGCCCGTCGGCGTCGGTGAGGTACGGGCCGTTGCCGGACACCATGAACCGGGGGGTGCCGCCGACGGCGCGGAAGGCACGCACCGGTGAGTTGACGCCACCGGGAGTGACGGCCGCGGCACGATCGAACAGCGCCTGCGAGGCGGGGGCTTCGTATGAATATGGCAGTGCGCTCATGACCTGCGACTTCTCCGACCTTCTCCGACGAACCGGACTCCGGGTGCGAGTGACGTGTTCAGGGTAGGCCAGGACCGCCGGCACCCCGGTGAGCCCGTCCCGCCCGGCCCCTCCCTGCGGCATCCGGCCCGGGATCCGCTGTGATCTGCGAAACTGTCCTCTGATACACACAGCTCGCACGGCCCGGACGGCCGGAGGCTGCCAAGATCCCGCGGACGTATGTTTCACCGCACGTTTCGGCGCGCGGCCGTGGGGGAGGTCACTGACACGATGATCGGGTTGCGCGGCGGGGGCCACGCGTCCTAGAAAAGCAGTCGGGTGGAGATATGCATCGCGGTGGCGGACTGGGCGAGGGGACCGACGACCTGGGTCCTCGTCGAGCCAGGCGGGGAAGGCACCGGCGCGAGGCGGAAGACGCGGAAGCGGCACGTCAGGCCCACGGGGTACCGAACGAGCCGGACCGGATCGAGCAGCAGCGCCTCGACCGGCCGGGGGCGGGGAGCAGAAATGGTGGTCGGGTGGGGGTGACGTACAAGTACTTCGGCGCGCCCGACGGCGCCACCGCGGCCCGCGTCCCGATCTCGATGCGCCCCGAGGAACTCGGCGGCGACGAGCTCGGCATGGGCGGCATGTTCACCAAGATCAAGCCGGAGACCATGGCCGCCATGGTGCTCACCGGCATAGAGGGCGTCCCCCTGCACAAGGTCCCGCCCCTGGAACTGGTCGTCCTGCACCCCGACTACGCGGTCGTGAAGCTCCCGATGACGGTCGTGGACCCGCTGCGCGGCATAGGCGAGGAGGCCGTCGGCGCGGCAGCCTTCATATGGTCCACGGTCCCGGACCGCGGCGGCCCCCGGGACGCCTTCAACGTCTACCAACTCCTGCACGAGTGGCAGGACTTCAGCCACCGTCTGCACGAGGCAGGGCATCAGCCGTACTGCCTGGTGTGGCCCTGACCCGGGGCTCCACGCATGTCGCGCGGGCGGGGCTTCCGGGCCCCGCCCTCGTCATGTGAAGCCGTCCTCGGTCCTCGCGTCGGCGGTGAGGGCTATGGTCGGCGGCGTCCGACCACCAGGAGCAGGGGGCCTCATGCCGTCAGGGCACGCACAGCAGGACAGTGCTCGAGCCCGGCGGACCGGTCCGCGGCCGTTGGCGCCCATCCCCTTCGAGGTCGAGGCGGCCTTTCCGGAGCTGACCGGTACGGTCCGCGAGGTCACCCTTCTCTACCCCCGGGCCGGGCAACCGGGCCTGGACGACAGCTCCATCGGCGGGCCGCTGCTGTGGCCGGCCGACGAACCCTGGCCGATGTGCGCCGAACCGGACCACTACAAGCCGCTCAGCGCCCCCGTCGGGCCGGAGCCGGTCGCGATGGTCCCGGTGGTCCAGCTGTACGCACGGAACGTGCCCGGCCTCGTCTTCCCCGCCGGCACCGACCTGTTGCAGATCCTGTGGTGTCCGCTCGTTCACGAGGACGACCAGTACGCGGCCAACCCCCGGCTCTACTGGCGCAACTCGGCGCTGACAGCCGCCGGTACGGCTGCCGGCGCACCCCCTCGCCCGCACACCGCGGAGGAGGACTACCTGCCGCGTCCCTGCACGGTGTCCCCCACACCGGCCGTGGAGTACCCGAACCAGGACCTGTCGGAAGAGCTCGGCGAACTGCTCGACGAGCGGTTCGAGGTCCTGAAGGAGGAACAGGGCTACGACTACTTCGAGGTGGCCACCACGCAGCAGAGCAAGGTCGGCGGCTACCCGGGCTGGACCCAGCCGCCCGACTGGCCCGACTGCGCGGGCTGCGGCACCCGCATGGAACACCTGCTCAGCGTCACCGCGACCGAGCCCGGCAGGGGCCGTTGGCTCCCCCTGGACGACCGGGACCCCCGCCATGACGAGGACACGACCCCGCCCTGGCGGGCCGAGGCGGATCCCGGCGCCCTCGACGCGTTCGGGCACGGCATGTGCCTAGGCGACCTGGGCGGCATGTACTTCTTCGTCTGCCGCATCTGCCCGGAGACCCCGTACACCCACCGCTACGACTGCTGAGCCCGGCCCGCTCGGCTCAGGCGGTCGCGACGAGGACGCCGGCGCCTCGACGTGCACGAACGAGGCCCCGCTGAGGGAGCGTGGGCGGGTGGCTCAGCTCTCGACGACGCCGGACTTCGCGATCTTGATCGTCTTGCTGGTGCGGCCCGACTGGCTGCCGAGGCTTTCGATCTTGTCGACGAGGTCCTTGCCTTCGACGACCTCGCCGAAGACGACGTGCTTGCCGTCCAGCCACGAGGTGATGACGGTGGTGATGAAGAACTGCGAACCGTTGGTGTTCGGGCCCGCGTTCGCCATCGACAGCAGGTACGGACGGGTGTGCTTGAGGGTGAAGTTCTCGTCCTCGAACTTCTCGCCGTAGATGCTCTTGCCGCCGGTGCCGTCGCCCCTGGTGAAGTCACCGCCCTGCAACATGAACTGCGGGATCACGCGGTGGAAGGGCGAGCCGGCGTAACCGAAGCCGTGCTGGCCGGTGGCCAGCTCGCGGAAGTTCCGGGCGGTTTTCGGGACGACGTCGTCGAAGAGGTTGAAGACGATGCGGCCGGCTGGTTCGCCGTTGATCTCGATGTCGAAGAAGACGTTGCTCATGATCCACTTGTTATCACGCCCGGCGGTGAAGTGGCGCCGCCTGTGGCGTTTGCCAGGGCATAGGGCGACCTGCCACTCGACACGCTGTCCGTCACGAGCCGCAGCAGCCGCCCGCCGGTGCGTCCTCGGTGGGCGTGTCCGCCGCCGCGGGGGCGACGAGCGGCAGGAGGTGGGGTTCCGGAGCCGCGCAGCAGCCGCCGCCGTCGGCCTGCGGGGCGTCGGGGGTGTCGAACAGGCCCGAGCCGCCGCAGACTCCGGTCTCCGGGAGCGTGAGGTCCACGCGGTCGGCGGAGTCGAGGTCTCCGGCGATCGCGGCGGCGACGGAGCGGACCTGCTCGTACCCGGTCATGGCCAGGAACGTGGGGGCGCGGCCGTAGGACTTCATGCCCACCAGGTAGACGCCCTGTTCGGGGTGGGAGAGCTCGCGGTGGCCGTGCGGGGGGACGGTGCCGCAGGAGTGCTGGTTCGGGTCGATCAGCGGGGCCAGGGCGGCCGGGGCCTTCAGACGCTCGTCCAGGTGCAGGCGCAGTTCGTCCAGGAAGGACAGGTCGGGGCGGAAGCCGGTCAGCACGATCACCTCGTCCACCGGGTCGAGGCGGCGGCCGTCCTCGGCCACCAGGACGATGCGGCCGTCGGCGGCGCGTTCGAACGCCTCGGTGCGGAAGCCGGTGACCGCGTCGGCGTGCCCCTGGTCGACGGCGGCCTTCGCGGCCAGGCCGAGGGCGCCGCGGGCGGGGAGCTGGTCGGCGGTGCCGCCGCCGAAGGTGGCGCCGGAGATGCCGCGGCGCAGGATCCACACCGCGCGTGTGCCCGTGCCGTCCCCGGACTCGGCCAGCTCGGCGAGGTGGGCGAGCGCGGTGAAGGCGGAGGCGCCCGAGCCGATCACGGCCGTGCGCTTACCCGCGTACCGTGCGCGGACGGCCGGATCCCGCAGGTCCGGCACGCGGTAGGTGATCCGGTCGGCCGCCGCCTTCTCGCCGAGCGCGGGCAGGCCGCTGCCGCCGGCCGGGCCTGCCGTGGCCCACGTACCGGAGGCGTCGATCACGGCGCGGGCGAGGAGGCGCTCCTCCCGGCCGTCGGCGTACTCGACGTGCACGGCGAACGGCTGCTGCTCCCGGTCGGCGTCGACGATCCGGTCGCGTCCGGCCCGGGAGACGCCGGTGACGGTGGCCCCGGTGCGGACCCGGTCACCGAGGGCGTCGGCGAGGGGCCGCAGGTACCGCTCGGCCCACTCCCCTCCGGTCGGATACGCCGCCGGGTCGGGGCGGGTCCAGCCCGCGGGGGCGAGGAGCTTCTCGGCGGCGGGGTCGACGACCTCGCCCCAGGGGGAGAACAGGCGCACGTGGCTCCACTCGCGCACGGCCGCGCCGGCCCGGTCCCCCGTTTCCAGGACGAGGGGCTCGATGCCGCGTCCGACGAGGTGGGCGGCGGCCGCCAGCCCGACGGGGCCGGCTCCGATGACGACAACGGGGAGCTGCTGGGTGCTCATGACGGTCGGTCTCCTCGACGGGACGGGCTCTACAGGGAAGGGCTTTATTTCGATACCTGTCGATGTCTTCGCACCTCGGAGCTTGGCACCCGCATCGATGAGTGTCAACATAGACGTATGTCGAAATCAGAGGTCGGGGTACTCCCTGTCCCGCAGGGTGGTGCCGGCGTGCCGTGCTGTCCGCCGATCACCTCCGGAGAGCTGTCGCAGGCGGACGCGGAGAAGATGGCCGCCATGTTCAAGGCGCTGTCGGACCCGGTGCGTCTGCGCCTGTTCGCGAACATCGCCTCGCATCCGGGCGGGGAGGCGTGCGTGTGCGACATCGCGGACGTCGGGGTCTCGCAGCCGACCGTCTCCCACCACCTGAAGAAGCTCCGCGAGGCCGGACTGCTGACCTCCGAACGCCGCGGCACCTGGGTCTACTACCGGATCGCCCCGTCCGTGGTGGCGGCGATGGCCGCCATGCTCGACCTGCGCGGCTGACGCGTCGGGACGTGGGCGGGGCCCGGCGCAGCTCCGGCGGCGGCTGCCCGGCTGAGGCTCCGGGGGCCGCTGTTTGTCTTGCGCCTCACCGGGGGACTCAGCGCCCATGAGCAAGAAGCCAGGCCGCCGCCGTATGGGCCAGAACCGGATGCTGTGGCTGCTCGACGCCCTGGAACGCGACTCCAGGGCGGACGCGGCGATCGACGCGCTCACCGGAGCGGTGCGCGCCCTTCCGCTGGGCCGCGCACGGGACGCGCTGCACGGCCGGTGGCTGGGTCATCCCCTGCATCCGTTGATGGTGCAGGTGCCGGTCGGCAGCTGGATGTCGGCGGCCGTGCTCGACCTGTGGCCCGGCCGGTCCAGGGAGGCCGGTGTCCTCGTCGGCGTCGGTCTGGCGGCGGCCGGACCCGCCGCGCTGGCCGGCGCGGTCGACTGGGCGGAGCTGCGCCGGCAGCAGACCCGGGTGGGGCTGGTGCACGCCGTGGCGAACGCGGCGGCCGTGGGACTGTACGGCGCCTCGCTCGTGTCCCGCGTCCGCGGCCGGTCCGTCGCGGGCCGCGCGTACGGCTTCCTCGGCCTGACGGCGGTCGGCGTGGGCGGCATGCTGGGCGGCCACCTGGCCTACCGTCAGGCGTCCGGCGCGAACCACGCCGAGGAGGTGCCGCACGTCGTCCGCGCGGGCTGGCACCGGGTCGGCACCGTGGACGAGTTCCCCGCCGGCATGCCCGTGCGGCGCGCCGTCGACGACGTGCCGGTCCTGGTGGTGCGCGAGACCGGCGGGACGTTCCACGCCCTGGCCGAACGGTGCAGTCACCAGGCGGGCCCGCTGTCCGAGGGCACCGTCGCCGACGGGTGCGTCCGCTGCCCCTGGCACGGCAGTGTCTTCCGCCTGTCGGACGGCTGGAACGTCCGCGGCCCCGCCACCGCGCCCCAGCCCGCCTTCGACACCCGCGTCCTCGACGGCCATGTGGAGATCAGGCTGCGCGTCGACGGCGTCGACGGCACGGACGAGGGCGACCAGGACGAGGACCAGGGCCCTCGGAACGGCACCTGACGGCAGCCTCGCGGAAGATCCGACGGCCGCTTCGCGGCAGGCCCGCCCCGGCTACGGCGCCACCCGCGCCACCCCGCCCGTCTCGAGCGCCGCCCAGAGGGCACCGTCCGGGCCCACCGTGATGCCGTGCGGTTCGCTGGACGGGGTCGGCAGGTCGTACCCGGTGATCTCGCCGTCGGCGGTGACGCGGCCCACGCGGTTGCCTCCCCACTCGGTGAACCAGCACTCCCCGGCTGACGCCGCGACGACGGCGTGCGGCCGGGCCCCGGGATCGGGGAGCGGGTACTCGGTGATCTCGCCGTCCACCGAGATCCTGCCGATGCGTCCCGCCGCGATCTCGACAAACCACAGGGCGGTGCCGTCACTGGTGATCCCCACGGGCGCGGCACCCGGGGTCGGCAGCGGGTGCAGGCCGAAGTCGCCGCCGGTGGTGAGGCGGCCGATCGCGTTCGCCTGGTTGAGGGTGAACCACAGCGCCCCGTCGGGACCCGCGGCGATCACCGAGGCAAAGGCGCCCCGGACGGGCAGCGGATACTCGGTGACCTCGCCGTCGGTGGTGATGCGGCCGATCCGGTCGGTGTTCATCTCCGTGAACCACAGCGCGTCGTCCGGTCCCGCGGTGATGCCGAAGGGTCCGCTGCCGGGCGTCGGCACGGGAAAGGACGCGGTCTCGCCCTGCGGGGTGATGCGGCCGATCCGGTGGTCCCGGGAGCGCGTGAACCACAGGGCGCCGTCGGGGCCCGGGGTGATGACCGCGGGACGGCACCCCGGCGCGTCGAGAGGGAACCGGCTGATCCCGCCGTCGAGGGTGAGCCGCGCGATGCAGCCGCTGTGGGTGAGGGTGAGCCACAGGGCACCGTCCGGCCCGGACGTGATGCCGTAGGGACCGGCGTCCTCGTCCGCCACGACGATCTCCGTGACGGACGGGGTGGCGGCAGGGCTCACGACGACTCCTTGCAGGTGGGGGGATGGGGTCCCCGGTCCCCTGTTCCCGGGCCCGGTCACCACCGCACCCTGCCCGGGCCGCGGCGACGGGCGCAACTGCTTTGCCGGCCGGGCGTGGAGGACGGTCGGCGGCCGGAAGAGGAGGGGCGGGCGGGGCATACCGGGAGCACGGGTGCCCCGCAACCGCGGACGCCCGGGGACGGCGGTCGCCCGCACGAGAAGGACGCGCGCCGGGCACGAGAAGGAAGCGCTTCCTCCGGTCCGGAAGCCGCTCCGCCCCCGTTGGTCCACCCGGGCGAACCCTGTGACCGATGGGTGTGAGCGGTGGCTCGAAAGCGACGAAGGTGAACGAATTGTGGTGCGCAATCGTGCGCGTCGCCCGAAACGGGGTACTCCGGCGGCGCGCGAGTCCCCCTCGTCCTCAGGAGGCACCCCCATGACCTTCAATCCGCTGGAGCAGCGGGGCATCCCGCTGGACCGCCAGCTACGCAACTGGCGTGAGCTGAACGTGGAGCCGATCGACCCGGACCACTGCGACCCGTACACCCGTTGCCGCGTCATCACGATGAACGGCATCGAGGTGGAAGCGATCATGTTCAGCCACCACCTGTCCCGCAACACCGTGGACCCCGAGGTGAAGCGGCAGCTGGCGCGGGTCCGCTACATCGAGGCGCAGCAGCAGAAGGTCGTCAACTGGCTTCTGCCGGGGGTGTCTTCGGTGCTGGAGACGACGATCGCCTACGAGCAGGTCGCCGTGGACCTCACCGCGTGGGTCGCGCGGATGGAGCCGGACCCGTACCTGAAGCAGGCGTACCAGTTCGGTGTGCTGGAGGACTTCGACCACCTGTACCGGTACGCGAACCTGTACGAGATGATCGAGCACCGCAAGGCGGAGTCGATCGTCGACAACCTGACCGAGGTCATGCCCGGCCGGCCCACCCGGTTCCACCACCGGGACGCGTACGACAACGTCCGTGACCCGTACGCGAAGGACGAGACGAACCCGCTGTCGAAGCTGCACGCGCTGACGATCATGTCGGCGGAGCAGCAGACGATGAACTTCTACATGAACACCGGCCCCACCTACATGGAGCCGATCGCCCGTCAGCTCTACCAGGAGATCGGGCTGATCGAGGAGGAGCACGTCACGCACTACGAGTCCCTGGTGGACCCGGGTGAGACGTGGTGGGAGCAGCTCGTCAACCACGAGTACAACGAGTGCTACCTGTACTACTCCTTCATGGAGCAGGAGAGCGACCCCCGGGTCAAGGCGATCTGGGAGCTGCACCTGAACATGGAGCTGGAGCACCTGCACCTGGCGTGCGACCTGATGCGCCGGCACGACGGCCGGGACCCGGCGTCGGTGCTCGCCCCGGAGCTGCCCAACGTGCTCACCTTCGAGCCGAACAAGGGCTACCTCCGCGAGCTGCTGGACACCCAGATGGATCTGACCACGCTCGGCGCCGGATACGTGCGGGAGGCGCACGAGCGGTTCGAGGCGATGCAGGAGCAGATCCACGGGGGCGAGGCACCGCCCAGCGACCGGGTGATGACCGAGCACGACGAGATGTTCGGCCGCGAGTACCGCGTGCAGTCCGAGGGCGAGCACCCCGATCCCGCGATGCGGGAGAAGTGAGGGTCCGCCATGTCCGAGCTTTCCACCCCGCACGCCGGGGACGACCGCGCGGCCGACGACGACGTGGTGGCGCTGCTGATGCGCCAGCACGGCGACATCCGCAACCTCTTCGACGAGGTCGAGGCGGCGAAGGGCGAGGAGCGGCGGGACGCCTTCCGCCGTCTGGTGCGGCTGCTGGCCGTGCACGAGACGGCCGAGGAGGAGGTCGTGCACCCCTTCGCCCGGAAGGGTTTCCCCGGCGGTGAGCAGGTCGTCAAGGACCGTCTCGCCGAGGAGAAGGCCGCCAAGGAGACCCTGTCGGCGCTCGACGAGATGGACACCGAAGACCCGAAGTTCATGCCGCAGCTGCTGAAGCTGCGCAAGGACGTGCAGGAGCACGCGCGGGCCGAGGAGCGGTACGAGTTCACGCACATCCGGCGCAGCAGCGACACGGCCGGGCTGGCGTCGATGGCCAAGGCGATCAAGGCGGCCGAGGCGATGGCGCCGACCCGGCCGCACCCCGGAGTGGAGTCGGGCGCGGCCAACATGGCGCTGGGTCCGGTGGCGGCCCTGATGGACCGCACCAAGGACGCCGTCCGCAAGGCGATGGGGAAGGACTGAGCATCCGCGGGACGGCCCGGGACCGGGGCCCACGGCGTGGGAGCGGTCCCGGGTCCCCCGCTTCCCGTCAGCAGACGGCGCGGGACCGCTCCCCGCGCGGAAAGGCGGACGCGCGACGTGAAGGCCCGGACCCCTCGGGAGGGCGCGGACGGCACCGGGCGCGCCGACCACCGGCGCTCGGTCCTCGTGTGCGCGCTGATCGGCGCGGCCGTGATGGCGGCCGTGGACGAGATCGTCTTCCACCAGATCCTGCACTGGCACCACTTCTACGACCGCTCCACCCCCGCTGCGGGGCTCGTCTCGGACGGCCTGCTGCACACCGCGGAGCTGCTCGCGCTGGTCGCGGGTTTCGTCCTGTACGCGGATCTGCGGCGCCGCCGGGCGCTGTCGCCCGTGCACGGCTGGGGCGGCTTCCTCCTGGGCCTGGGCGGTTTCCAGCTCTTCGACGGCATCGTCGACCACAAGGTGCTGCGCGTGCACCAGATCCGCTACGACGTCGACCTCGCCCCGTACGACTGGGCGTGGAACCTGGCCGGGCTGGTGCTGCTCCTGGCCGGCCTGGGCGTCCTGGTGCGCGCCGGGCGACGGGCGCGGCGGTCGCCGTGACGGCGTGTCCGTCGACGGCCGGCGCGTTGACGGCCGGTCCGCTGACGGCCGGTCCGCTG
>NZ_JAAGMD010000185.1 GCF_010548465.1 Streptomyces sp. SID14436
TCGCCGCGCTCCACTCGCCGGACGTCCTGGAGATCGTGCTGATCGCGGCGGACCGCTCGCGCCCGCTGGCGGAGCGCACCGCCGAGTGGGCCTGGCTGGGATGGCTGCCGCACGTCCGCCCCGGCCACGGCCAGGACTGCCGGCTGCTGTTCGCCCACGACCGTGAGCAGGCCACCGCCCGCACCGAGGAACTGCTGCGCCGGCTGGCCGACCACGACCAGGCAGC
>NZ_JAAGMD010000229.1 GCF_010548465.1 Streptomyces sp. SID14436
CTGGCCGGCGCGGCCGGCCTGGCCTGCGCGGTCAGACGCCGGTGACCGGCGGCCACCGCGAAGACGGCCGTCAGCACGGCCAGCACCGTCAGGGTCGCGGGCCGGGAGGCCAGCGAGAGGAGCACCAGGCTGCCTGCGGTGAGCAGGGAGAGCGGCACGGCGGTGAGCGTCAGGTGCGGGCGACGGACGTACACCGCGGCCGCCAGGACCGCCGCGGCCGTCGTCCCCT
This sequence comes from Streptomyces sp. SID14436, assembly GCF_010548465.1. Classification (GTDB taxonomy): domain Bacteria; phylum Actinomycetota; class Actinomycetes; order Streptomycetales; family Streptomycetaceae; genus Streptomyces. Next base: position 230 of record NZ_JAAGMD010000229.1, read on the forward strand.
GCGCGACGAGGCCGACGGTGTACGGGAGGTGCCACGCGGCCGGGATGATCAGCGCGCTCGCC
>NZ_JAAGMD010000256.1 GCF_010548465.1 Streptomyces sp. SID14436
GTCCTGGTCGGGCCGGCTCACCGCGCTGCTCCTCGTCCTGTGCGCGGCGGCGCACTTCCCGCTGCACCACGACGGCGCGTCGGTCCGGCTGCACGCCCTCGCCCTCGGCCTGTCCGTGCTGTGCCTGATGACCGGGGCGCTGCTGCTGGTGCGGCCCGGAGTGCTGGTGCTGGCGGTGGCGGTCACCGTCCCGGCGGTCCTGGCGGCGGCCCACGTCTACGGGCGGTCCCTCCCCTCGGCGGTCCCGTCCCGGGCGGTGGAACTCGCCGTGGCGACCCCGTGGCTCGCCAGTGCCGCCGCCGTGACGGCCGCCCTGGCGGCGCTCGCCGCCCTGATCGTGCGCGTCGCCTCGCCGTTCCCGGGCAG
>NZ_JAAGMD010000286.1 GCF_010548465.1 Streptomyces sp. SID14436
GTGGCCGCCGGCCGGCCCGGTGCCGAAGGGCTGGGCGGGCTGGCCGCGTGCTGGCGGGTGGCCGTCGACCAGGGAGCCGGGCTCGCGGCCGGACTCGACCGGCTGGAGGCGGCCTTGCGCACCGAGCGGGACCAGCGTGCCGACCTGCGTGCGCAACTGGCCGGCGCCCGCGCCACGGCTGTGATGCTGGCCGGGCTTCCGGTGCTCGGACTGGGACTGGGAGCCGCGCTCGGAGCCGACCCGTTGCACATCCTGCTGCACACCCCGTCGGGGCTGGGCTGCCTGGCGGTGGGCGCGGTCTTCGAGGGCGCCGGCCTGTGGTGGGTGCTGCGGATCATGCGCGGAGCCGAGGAGGCGGCGGCGTGAGCGGGGAAGTCGTCCACAGGCTGGGGATGACGCTGGGGGTGCTGGTGGCCGTCGGCTGCTGGGCGCGATGGCTGGGGCACGCCCGGAACGAACGCCGGCTGCACAGGCGCCTCCCCGGGATCCTGGCCGCGGAACCGGTGCCGAGGCGCAAGTGGCTCACGGTGCCGGACCGGATGCGCGACTGGCTGCCCTGCGGGGCTGCCGTGGCCGTCGGCTGGGTGCTGGTGGGCGGCCTCGCCGGTGCGGTCGTCGGGCTGGCGGGCGGCTGCGCCCTCTGGCGGTGGCACCGGCGCCGGGCCGATACCCGGGACCCCGTGAAGGAGCGTGAAGCAGCGGCTGCGTCCCGGCAACTCCCCCTCGCCGCCGACCTGCTGGCGGCCTGCATCGAGGCGGGCGCCGGACCGGTGACGGCCGCGCAGGCGGTCGGAGAGACCCTGGGCGGGCCGGTCGGGAACGCCCTGGCGCGCGGGGCAGCGGAGCTGCGGCTGGGCGGCGAACCGGGCGCGGCCTGGCACCG
>NZ_JAAGMD010000387.1 GCF_010548465.1 Streptomyces sp. SID14436
CGCCGCCGGGACCGACCCGGCCCACGGCCTGTCCGCCGCCACCGCTCCGCGGGCCCTCGACCGTGCGGGGGACGTGCGTGCGGCCCGGGCCGGTGCGATCGCCGCCTACCGGGCGGGAGCCCGTGCCGCCGCCCGGGTGCAGGAGGCCCAGCAGACCGGCCGGACTGCACTGCCCGGCGCCCGGTCCGCACCCGAGGACGGCACCGCCCCGGCACGGGGCGGCACCACCCCGCCCGGACAGATCGCGGACCCCTACGGCGTCGGTGCCGCCAGGTGGCACGGAGCCACCCCCCGCACCGGTACCGGCAGGACCCAGGACGAGGGCGCGGGTGCCGCACCCGCCGTCGGCGGCGGTGACCCCGGCGGACCGGGACGCGGTGCCCTGCCGCCCGGCGCTCTGCCGCCCGGTGCCGTGCCCGCCCCG
>NZ_JAAGMD010000414.1 GCF_010548465.1 Streptomyces sp. SID14436
CCTGACCCCGCCGGGCCGTCCCCGGCTGTCCGGTGTGGGCGGTGAGGGCGACGCGGCGGACGACGGCCGGGCACGCCCGCCGGTCCGGTGCCCGGGGCCGTCCCCAGGGCCGCCGCGGGCGGCGATGCGATGCCTCCGGAGACGGGGCCCGGTACGCCCGCCTGCTGGCGCTACGGGGCGGTCCTCGGCTGTTTGCCGCGGGGCGGCGATGGCGATGCCGCCGGCGACGCTCGGGTATGCCCGCCTGCTGGCGCCACGGGGCGGTTCTCGGCTGTTTGCCGCGGGCGGTGATGG
>NZ_JAAGMD010000470.1 GCF_010548465.1 Streptomyces sp. SID14436
CCCGCCGGAGCGCGGCGCGCGGGCGCGGTCGGCGGACACCCGGTCGTCCACCGCCGCCGCCTGCCGCAGGGCCTCCTCGCGCCACACCTCGAGGAACGCGCACAGCACCGGATCGGCCCGCTCGATGCGCTCCAGCGCCCCCGCCACCACCTCCACGGCCCGGACACGGCCCGCCCGCACGGCCCGGGCGATCTCCACCGCCGAGGCGGTCGCCACGGTGGGATCCGCCTCCACGGCCGGGACGGCGTCGGGGCCGGACCCCGCGCCGCTCTCCAGTCCCTGCCCCTCGCGTCCCCGGCGTCCCCTTCGGCCCATGCCTCCCTGCCTCCCCTGCTTCCCCTGCCCTCGTGATGCCCCTTCCCGGTCCCGCGCACGCCGCCCCCACCCGTCCCCCACCGGGCGGACGGCCGTTGGGACGAGCCTGTGACAACGCGGTGACGTGAGAAACCGGGGAGGGCGGACAGACTGGTCGGTAGGTGTACGACCCGAATGAGGGGACCATGGCGCGACTCAGCCGTGAGATGAAGCGGGAACAGCAGGCGGCGCACACGACGCACCGTGCGGCCGAGCCGATCGAGGTCCGCATCCCCGCCGCCGGGGAGGGTGCCGGCGCCGCGTCCGTCGGCGGGGTGCCGGTGGCGGCGGCTCCCGGGGAGGAAGTGCAGCAGGCCGTGCTCGACCGGCTCCAGCGCATGGCCCTCGCCTCCGGGCAGGCCGTCCTGGCCACCGTCCGGGACGAACGCATCGGCTACGTCGTCCCGCTGCGGGTCGAGCCGGACGGCTCCAGCCACTTCACCGCGGACCCCGCCCCGCTCGCCCCGCCCGCGTCTCCGGCTCAGGCCCCGATCGCCCCGGCGTCCCCGCCCGCGCTTCCGGCTCACGCCCCGGACGCCCCGGCGTCCCCGCCCGCGCTTCCGGCTCACGCCCCGATCGCCCCGCCGTCCCCGCCCGCGCCTCCGGCTCACGCCTCGG
>NZ_JAAGMD010000501.1 GCF_010548465.1 Streptomyces sp. SID14436
ACCGCCGGGGCCGCCGGCCGGACCGGAACCGTCCGCCGGGCCGGATCCGTTGGCGGGGCCGGTGCCCGGACCGCCTTTCGCGGCCGGGGACTTGCGGGGCGCGAACCAGTCGCTGGTCGGCTTCTCCTCGGACTGCGGGGCGCTCGGCTGCCCGCCCTTGGGCCGGGTCGGCAGCGGAGCGGGGGCACCGGGCGCCGGGGCGGCGGCCGGAGCCTCGGCCGG
>NZ_JAAGMD010000528.1 GCF_010548465.1 Streptomyces sp. SID14436
CGCGGCGACGCCCTGGTCGGCCCGGCGGGCGACGCGTTCCTGCACGCCATGCACGTCACCGCGCTGTGCGGTGCGGGCGTCGCCGTCCTCGGCGCCGTCGTCACCGCTCTGTTCCTGCCCGGCCGCATCCCCGCGGCCCGGGGCGACGCCCACGACGAGGAGCTGGTGTCCACGACGGACAAATGACCCGAGACGACCGGACCGGCTGCGCCCCGCGCCGACCGGCCACGAGCCGCGAGGACCGGCCACGAGCCGAGGGGACCGGCCACGACCCGCGAGGACCGGCCACGACCCGCGAGGACCGGACACGAGCCGAGGGGACCGGCCACGAGCCGAGAGGACCGGGGTGCACGACCTGCCAGGCCGGTGGTGCGCGCACCGCGAGGGCCGACGGCCCACGACCGGCCGGGGAC
>NZ_JAAGMD010000651.1 GCF_010548465.1 Streptomyces sp. SID14436
GGCGGGCCCGTCGTCCTGCGGTACGCCCGGCACGCCGGGTCCCCAGGGCGTGCCGATGGCCACCGGCGCCGGGGCCCAGGGGGCGGGCGCGCCGCCCGGGAGGGTGGCGGGCGGGGTGCCGCCCCACTGCTCGACCAGCGCGGAGGCCGTGAATTCGCCGGACTCGTCCGGAAGGTCGCCCCGGGCGACGGGGATCGACCACTGCCCGGTCACGTCCTGGCCGGGTGCCGTGTGCTCCCC
>NZ_JAAGMD010000788.1 GCF_010548465.1 Streptomyces sp. SID14436
CGCCGAGGAGGAGGCGGCGCTGTCCCACGCGCCCGTCGACCCGGACACGAGCGCGGCCTACGGCGACGGCCCCGACCAGGTCGTCGACTTCTACGCGCCGCGCGCGGCGGCCGGTCCCGGCGGCCCGGCCCCCCTGGTCGCCGTCCTGCACGGCGGGGCCTGGCGGCACCCCTACGACCGGCGGCACATCAGCCCGTTCGCGGCCTTCCTGGCCCGGCGGGGCTTCGC
>NZ_JAAGMD010000830.1 GCF_010548465.1 Streptomyces sp. SID14436
GAGGCAAGGTCGATCCCGGACAGCAGCCCGGACTCCACCCGCAGGTGCAGGCCCCGCCGGATGAGCACCGGCCGCAGGGCGATGATGTCCGCCACTGACCGGAACAGCCTCGCCGCGTCGGCGATCCGGATGGTGTCCCCGACGGCGGCCTCGTCCAGGAGCTGCTTGAACCCGGCGCGGTGCACGGACAGCACCCGGCTGGAGGTCGCCGGGTCCTCGTAGGCCGGG
>NZ_JAAGMD010000673.1 GCF_010548465.1 Streptomyces sp. SID14436
CCGCGCGGGCCGCGCGTACGGTCCCGACCTCCCGTCAGGGGCCGTACGCGAGCTCGTGTGCCGTTCCGGTGGAACGGGCGGGGGGTGGGGGTGGGGATCCGGGCGGTGCCGGTGCCTTGGCGCGACGAAACAGGTGTCGGCACCGGCACCGCCCGGAGGCCGGGAGGGCGCGGCGTCAGGCCGCCGTGCCGGACAGCCGCTCGACCGCGCGCAGCAGGGCGGAGTGGTCCAGGCCGCCGTCGCCCTGCGCCCGCAGGCTCGCCACCAGCTGGGCGACGACCGCGCCGACGGGCAGCGCGGCACCGACGGTGCGGGCGGCGTCGGTGACGATGCCCATGTCCTTGTGGTGCAGGTCGATGCGGAAGCCCGGCGCGAAGTCGCGGGCCAGGAAGTTGTCCTTCTTGCGGGTCAGGACGGTGGAGCCGGCCAGCCCGCCGTTGAGCACGTCCAGCGCGGCCTTCAGGTCCACGCCGGACCTCTCCAGGAAGACCACGGCCTCGGCGCACGCCTGGATGTTGACGGCGACGATGAGCTGGTTGGCGGCCTTCACGGTCTGGCCGGAGCCGTGCGGGCCGCACAGCACGACGGTCCTGCCGAGCGTGTCGAAGAGCGGCCGGGCCTCGTCGAAGTCGGCCTGTTCACCGCCGACCATGATGGACAGCACCGCCTCGATCGCCCCGGCCTCCCCGCCGGACACCGGGGCGTCGAGCACCCGGATGCCCTTCTCCCGCCCGGCGGCGGCCAGGTCGACCGAGGTCTGCGGGGTGATCGAGGACATGTCGATCAGCAGCGTGCCGGGGCGCGCGTTCTCCAGGATGCCGTCGGGGCCGTACGCGACGGCCTCGACCTGCGGGGAGGCGGGCACCATGGTGACGACGACGTCCGCCTCGCGGACCGCCTCGGCGACCGAGCCGGCCGCGGTGCCGCCGGCGGCGGTCAGACGGTCGAGTTTCGCCTGCTCCAGGGTGTATCCGGTGACCTGGTAGCCCGCCTTGACCAGGTTCTCGGACATGGGGGAGCCCATGATGCCGAGTCCGATCCAGGCGACCTTGGGAAGCGTGCTCATAGGGGTGCCTCTCTCAGTGCGTGGGCTCTCGTCCGGCCGCGGGCGACGCCGCCGGTGCCCGGGGGTGTTCAGCGGGCGGCGCGCGCCTCGGGCGGGAGCCAGTCGAAGGACCGGTCGCTCGTGGGGCCGCCGGGCTTGTACTCCAGGCCGACCAGGCCCGTGTAGCCCGCCCTCGTCAGCCGTCCGAGCAGGTCGGCCAGCGGCAGCGAACCGGTGCCGGGGGCGCCGCGTCCGGGGCTGTCGGCGATCTGTACGTGTCCGGTCAGGGCGGTGTACCGGTCGATCACCGCCGGGAGGTCCTCGCCGTTCATCGCCAGGTGGTACAGGTCCATCAGGAACCGGGCGTTGTCCAGCCCGGTCGCGGCGTTGACCTTCTCGACCACCTCGACGGCGGCGGGCGCGGAGACCAGCGGGTACCGCGGCGACTCCGGCGCGTTGAGCGCCTCGATCAGCAGGACCGCGCCGATCCGGTCGGCGGCCCGGGCCGCGAGGGCGAGGTTGTCCAGCGCGAGCGCGTCCTGCCCGGCCGGGTCCACGCCGTCGGCGCGGTTGCCGTACAGCGCGTTCAGGGCCGTGCAGCCGAGGGAGCCGGCGAAGCCGGCGGCCACGTCGACGTTGGCGCGGAACCGCTCGGACTCCTCACCGGGCACCGACAGGGCGCCGCGGTCGGGGCCGGGCAGTCGGCCGGCGTAGAAGTTCAGGCCGGTGAGGCGGACACCGGCGTCCTCGATCGCCGTGCGCAGCGCGTCGAGCTCGGACCGCTCCGGGGTGGGGGTGCCGGTCCAGGGCCACCACATTTCCACCGCGGTGAACCCGGCCCGGGCTGCCGCCGCGGGGCGCTCCAGGAGCGGGAGTTCGGTGAACAGCATCGACAGGTTGACGCTGAAGCGCTGGTCGGCGGCTGTGCTCCGGTCGAAACCCGGCATCGGGGCCGCTCCCTTCCGTGAATTCCACTATGCGGAAGTTGTTTTCTGCACATTGGAAGATTGCCGTCGGTGGTCCGTGGTTGTCAAGAGGGGGCGGCGGGGTGCGGGGCATTCCCCGCCGCCCTGGGGGCCCCGGATCCCCGGTGCGGGTTAGGTTGAGCGCGTGCGATTGAGAGTGGAGTTCACGACCGAGCCCTTCGACCTCGACGAGGCCCCGCGGCACGCCGTGGTGGCCCGGGAGACCGTCGAGGCGGCGCAGCTGGACGCGGTCGACGTCGGGCCGTTCGGCAACACCGTGGAGGGCGGTGCCGACGACGTGCTCGGCGCCGTCGACGCCCTGCTGCGCCGCACCCTCGCCGCGGGCGCCACCCGGGTCTCGCTCCAGGTCAACGTGATCGGGGAGGACGAGGCGTGAGCGGCGCGGGGGAGGAGCCGTTCATCGCGGCCGTCAAGCCGCTGGTCGACGCCATCGGCGGGGAGCTGCTGCCGCCGGACGAGGCCGGACCGGACGACGTCGTGCTGGCCTGGCAGGGCGCCGACGCCGTCGCCGTGCGCCTGCCCCAGCTCGCCGACTCCCTCGACCACATCCTGGCCGCCCTCGAACGCCGCCGGGGCCGGCCGCTCGCGGAACTGGACCGCAAGGCCAAGCAGGAGATCGTGCGCGGGCTGGAGGCGCGCGGCGCCTTCGCGGTGCGGCACGGCGTGGAGACGGTGGCGAGCGCGCTCGGCGTCAGCCGCTTCACCGTCTACAACTACCTGAACCGCGAGAAGGGCTCCTGAGGCGCGGAAGCCTTCCGGAACCCTCTCCGGACCGTCCGACCAGCGCGTTCGCGGTGTGACCGCGGCCCGGCGGCCGGCCGTCCGCCCCGCGAATTTTCAACAAACTGTTGACGTGCCGTGTGTGGCGGCGTTCACTGTCGGCACGCCGGCCCGGCATCCACCGGTCCGGCGCCCCGCCCGTTCCGCACGATGCCCGCGTTCGGCACCACGGCCGTGCGCGGCCCCCGAGAGGCTCCCGTGACGTCCACCGACACGCCGCAGGGTCTGGCCCGGTTCAACACCCTCGACGAGAGCGCGGCCCGCGCCGCACTCCTGGAGGCGTGCGCCTCCACGGCATGGGCCGGGCAGCTGCTCGCCGCCCGCCCCTACGCCACCGCCGAGGACCTGTACGCCGCCTCCGACGCCGCCATGGCCGACCTGACGGCGGCGGACCTCGCCGAGGCGATGGCCGCACACCCCCCGATAGGCCGCCCCGAGCCGGGCGATCCGGCTTCCACCCGCGAACAGGCGGGCATGTCCGCCGCCTCCGCCGCGCTCAAGGCGGAGATGCTGGAGCTGAACCTGGCCTACCAGGAGAGGTTCGGGCATGTGTTCCTCATCTGCGCCACCGGCCTGACCGGCGAGCAGATGCGGGACGCGGTCCGGGAACGGATCGGCAACCCGCCCGAGAAGGAGCGGGAGACCGTCCGCGCCGAACTGGCGAAGATCAACCGCATCCGACTGGCCCGACTCGTCGCGGAGGACTGACACAGCCATGAGCACCACCACCACCGCTTCCGTGTCCACGCACATCCTGGACACCAGCGCCGGCCGCCCCGCCGCGGGCGTCGCCGTCCACCTCGCCGCCCGAGCCGGGCGGGAGGCGCGGTGGCAGGAGCTCGGCGGCTCCGCCACCGACGCGGACGGCCGGTGCAAGGACCTCCCGGCCCTGCCGGAGGGAACCACCCACGTACGGCTCGGCTTCGCCGTCGAACCGTACTTCGAACAGCACGCGAAGAAGCAAGCCGTCGCGCAGCAGGACGCCCCCGCGCACCGGGACAGCGGACCGGCCGTGTTCTTCCCGGAGGTGGCGATCACGTTCGCCGTCGTGCCGGGCGAGCACTACCACGTTCCGCTGCTGCTCAGCCCGTTCGGCTACTCCGTTTACCGAGGGAGCTAGCAGACCATGGCCGCCACTTCCCGACCCGCCCGCCCCGCCGTCCTGGGACAGAACCAGTACGGCAAGGCGGAGAACCGCGTCGTCCGGATCACCCGGGACGGCAGCACCCACCACATCAAGGACCTCAACGTGTCCGTCGCCCTCTCCGGCGACATGGACGACGTCCACTACTCCGGCTCCAACGCCCACGTCCTGCCGACCGACACCACCAAGAACACCGTCTTCGCCTTCGCCAAGGAACACGGCATCGAGTCGGCCGAGCAGTTCGCCGTCCACCTCGCCCGCCACTTCGTCACCTCGCAGGAGCCCATCCACCGGGCCCGCATCCGCGTCGAGGAGTACGCCTGGGAGCGGATCGCCGCCCCCGGCACCGACCGCGGCGAGCACTCCTTCGTCCGCAAGGGCCAGGAGACCCGCCTCACCCAGGTCACCTACGACGGCGAGCGCTGGGAGGTCGTCTCGGGCCTGACGGACCTGACGGTGCTGAACTCCACCGACTCGGAGTTCTGGGGCTACGTCAAGGACCGCTACACCACGCTGAAGGAGACCCGCGACCGCATCCTCGCCACCTCCGTCTCCGCCCGCTGGCGGTTCAACTGGACCGACGACGCCCGGCCGATGCCCGACTGGGAGGAGTCCTACGCCGAGACCCGGCGGCACCTGCTGGAGGCGTTCGCCGAGACCTACTCGCTCTCCCTGCAGCAGACGCTCTACGAGATGGGCGCCCGCATCGTGGAACAGCGCGACGAGATCGACGAGATCCGCTTCTCCCTGCCCAACAGCCACCACTTCCTGGTGGACCTGGAGCCCTTCGGGCTGAAGAACGACACCGCCGACTCGGCCGTGTACTTCGCCTCCGACCGCCCCTACGGCCTGATCGAGGCCACCGTGCTGCGCGAGGGCTGCGAGGCGCTCATACCGGTCGACCTCACCAACCTCTGACCGCACCGCATTTCGGCACCCGCGGCCGGGGAACCCGGCGCACCACCGCGCCTCCCCGGCCACGGCACTCAAACCACCCCAGGGTCCTGCCGTGCCCGCCCTCCGTACGTGAAAAGGACGCACCATGGCAGCAGTCCAGCGCATCGTCATCGAGAACGCGGCGATCGCGACCGTCGACGGCCAGGACACCGAACACGCCTCCGGCCACCTCGTCCTCGCCGGCCACCGCATCGAGTCGGTCGGCGCGGGACCGGCCCCCGAGGGCCTGGAGAACGTCGTCCGCCGGATCGACGCCACCGGCCACCTGGCGACCCCCGGCCTGGTCAACACCCACCACCACTTCTACCAGTGGATCACCCGGGGCCTGGCCACCGACCACAACCTCTTCGACTGGCTGGTCGCCCTCTACCCGACCTGGGCGCGCATCGACGAGCCGATGGTGCGCGCGGCGGCCCGCGGCTCGCTCGCGATGATGGCCCGCGGCGGCGTGACCACCGCCATGGACCACCACTACGTCTTCCCGCGCGGCACCGGCGACCTGTCCGGCGCCATCATCGGCGCCGCCCGGGAGACGGGCGTCCGCTTCACGCTGGCGCGCGGCTCCATGGACCGCAGCGAGAAGGACGGCGGGCTCCCCCCGGACTTCGCGGTCGAGACCCTCGACGGCGCGCTCGCCGCCACCGAGGAGACGGTCCGCCGCCACCACGACCCCTCCTCCGACGCGATGACCCAGGTCGCCGTCGCGCCCTGCTCGCCGTTCTCCGTCTCCACCGAACTGCTGCGGCAGGGAGCGGAGCTGGCCCGCCGGCTCGGCGTGCGCCTGCACACCCACGGCTCGGAGACCGTGGAGGAGGAGAAGTTCTGCCACGAGCTGTTCGGGATGGGCCCGACGGACTACTTCGAGTCCACCGGCTGGCTCGGCGAGGACGTGTGGATGGCGCACTGCGTCCACATGAACGACTCCGACATCGCCGCCTTCGCCCGCACCGGGACCGGCGTCGCCCACTGCCCCTCCTCCAACGCCCGTCTCGCGGCCGGCATCGCCCGCGTCCCCGACCTGCTCGCGGCCGGCGTGCCGGTGGGCCTCGGCGTGGACGGCACCGCCTCCAACGAGTCCGGCGAACTGCACACCGAACTGCGCAACGCCCTGCTCGTCAACCGCCTCGGCGCCCACCGCGAGGCCGCCCTGACCGCCCGTCAGGCCCTGCGGCTGGGCACCCACGGCGGGGCCCGGGTCCTCGGCCGGGCGGACGACATCGGCTCCCTGGAGCCCGGCAAGCTGGCCGACCTGGTGCTGTGGCGGATGGACACCCTCGCCCACGCCTCCATCGCCGACCCGGTCGCCGCCCTGGTCCTCGGCGCGGCGGCCCCGGTCACCGCGTCCTTCGTGCACGGCCGTCAGATCGTCGAGGACGGGCGGCTGCTCACCGTCGACGAGGACGCGATCGCCCGCGACACCCGGGCCGAGGCGCAGCGTCTGGCCCGGATCGCCGCCGGGGACTGAGCCACGGGCGAACACCCCGGATGTCTCCGGCCGGGAGGGACGGCTCCCGGCCGGAGACCGCGGACCCGCGGGTCCGCGGCGGCCGTCTCCGGGGCGCGCGCAGACGCGCGGACCCCGGAGACGGCCCCCACCACCTCCCACCACCTCCCACTGCTTCCTCCGTCCCCCCCCGGTTCCTCCCCGCCGGCCCGCCCGCTCGGCCGCGACCCGAGCGGGAGGTGCCCCCTGCCCGCACGCAGCGACCGCACGCCCCGCACCACCTCCTTGACACCCGCGGCAGCACCCACCGCTGCCGTGTAACCGACCGGAGGAGAACCGCAGTGGCCGACCACCCCGTCGACGAGAAGCTGCCCGCGCTGAAGATGGCGACGACCGGCCTGCAGCACGTGGCCGCCATGTACGCGGGCGTCGTCGCCCCGCCCCTGATCGTCGGCGCGGCCATCGGCCTGACCGGCGCCGACCTCACCTTCCTCACCGGGGCCTGCCTGTTCACGGCGGGCCTCGCCACCCTCCTGCAGACCCTCGGCATCTGGCGGATCGGCGCCCGGCTGCCCTTCGTCAACGGCGTGACCTTCGCCGGCGTCGCCCCGATGACCGCGATCGTCGCCGCCACCGACGACAAGGACGACGCCCTGCCGGTCATCTTCGGAGCCGTGATCGTCGCCGGACTCCTCGGCTTCCTCGCGGCGCCCTTCTTCAGCAAGGCCGTCCGCTTCTTCCCGCCCGTCGTCACCGGCACCGTCATCACCCTGATAGGCGTCTCCCTGCTGCCCGTCGCGTTCGGCTGGGCGCAGGGAGCCGACCCGTCGGCCGGCGACTTCGGCTCGGCCACCAACCTGGCGCTCGCCGCCGGCACCCTCGTCATCGTGCTGCTGCTGCGCCGCTTCACCCGCGGCTTCGTCAAGCAGATCGCCATCCTGCTCGGCATGGTGGCCGGCACGCTGCTCGCGATCCCGTTCGGCGTCACCGACTTCTCCCCGGTCGCCCAGGCCGACGTCGTCGGCTTCCCGGCACCGTTCCACTTCGGCGCACCGCAGTTCCAGCTCGCCGCGATCCTCTCGCTGTGCGTGGTGATGGTGGTCTCGATGACCGAGTCGACCGCCGACATGCTGGCCCTGGGCGAGATCGTCGAACGCCCGGCGGACGAGCGGACCATCGCGGCCGGGCTGCGCGCCGACACGCTGGGCTCCGCCCTCAGCCCGCTGTTCAACGGCTTCATGTGCAGCGCCTTCGCCCAGAACATCGGCCTGGTCGCGATGACGCGGATCCGCAGCCGGTACGTCGTCGCGGTCGGCGGCGGGTTCCTCGTCCTGATGGGTCTCTGCCCGGTGGCCGCCTCGCTGATCGCCGTCGTACCCCGCCCGGTGCTCGGCGGCGCGGGCGTGGTGCTGTTCGGCTCGGTCGCGGCCAGCGGCATCCAGACCCTGGTCAGGGCGGGGCTCGACAAGGACAACAACGTGCTGATCGTGGCCGTCTCCCTGGCCGTCGGCATCATCCCGATCAGCGCGCCGGAGTTCTACCACTCCTTCCCCGAGACCGCCCGGATCGTCCTCGACTCCGGCATCTCCACGGGCTGTGTGGTGGCGGTCCTGCTGAACGTCGTCTTCAACCACCTCGGCACCGGCGGCGGCCGGGCCGCGGAGGTCACCCACCCGATGGAGCCGGGCGAGGAGATCACGACGACCGGCGCCCCGGCCACGCCCTGACGGGCCGGCGCGGCGGCCGGGGGCACGCCCCGGCCGCCGCGCCCGGCGGTGTCAGGCCCCGCGGGCCGCCGCCACTTCCTCGCGCAGCCGGGGCAGCATGTCGTGGTACACGCCCGGACAGAGGGTCGTGCCGTAGTCCTTGTGGCCGTAGATCTGCGCGGACGGGATGCCGTACTGCGCGCAGGTGTACGCGCACAGCGCCACCAGCACGTCCCACTGGGCGTCCGGCGGCACGGCGCCCGCGTGGTAGGAACCCTCGTTCGCGATGCCGACGGCCTGGTCGTTCTGCCCGGACGTGTGGGCGCCGAGCACGAAGGTGCGGCCGCCGCGCAGTGCCTGGAGGCTGCCGTGCCGTCCCTCGGTGATCCAGCCTCCCCGGCTCACCAGGAAGTGGTAGCCGGTGTCCGCCCAGGCGTTCTTGTCCAGGTGCAGGTCCTGGACCCAGTGGGCGTGCGCGTGCGCCTGACCCCGGGAGTGGTCCGTGGAGTTGGTGCTCGCCGTGTGGTGGACGACGATCCGGCTCGGCCGGTACTGCAGGACGCTGATGGTGCCCTTCGGGGCGCGCGCGTTCCAGGCGGCGGTGGAGTCGATGTCCGGCTCGACGGCCGCGGCGCCACGGGCCCGGGCGGTGCCCGGCAGGGCGGCCACGGCGGCCAGTCCGGCCGCGCCGGCGAGCAGGAGCCGGCGCCGGGGAGAGGACGGCCGGGAAGAGGGCTGGGGATGCACGATCACTCCTCGTTCGAGGGGGGAGAGGGTGGGGGGAAGACGGCGGAGCCGGGGCGCAGGGCCGCCGGCTCCACCGCGTGATCGCGTACGTGACGGGACTACGGCGTCACGTGTTGTTGGCGAGGGCCAGGAGCCGGTCGCGGGAGCCGTTGAACTTGTTGCGGTCCACGTTTCCGGACACGCCGCTCACCGATCCGGTGCTGGTGTACTGCCAGACCGTCCAGGTGGGGAACCCGCTGGGGATGGTCGGGGACGACGCGGAGGTCCAGTGCGCCACCCACAGCGGGCTCTTGGCGGACATGCCCGTCCAGTTGCCGGTGCAGGTGTTCCACCAGCCCGCGGTCGTGTAGATCACCACGTCGCGGCCGGTCCGCGACTTGTAGGCGGTGTAGAAGTCGTTGATCCAGGTGCGCATCTGGGTGGTCGACAGGCCGTAGCACATCGCCCCGTACGGGTTGTGCTCGATGTCCAGCACACCCGGCAGGGTGAGGTTGTCCCGGGACCAGCCGCCGCCGTTGTTGACGAAGTAGTTCGCCTGGGTGGCGCCGTTGGAGAGGTTCGGGCGCGCGAAGTGGTAGGCGCCGCGGATCACGCCCGCGCGGTGGGCCGCCGGGTAGTTGGTGTTGAAGCTGGAGTCCTTGTAGCCGGTGCCTTCGGTCGCCTTCATCCAGGCGAACTGGATCCCGGCGTTGCGCACCGAGGTCCAGTTGATGGCGCCCTGCCAGTGCGAGACGTCGATGCCCTGCACGCCGTCGGTCGGCGCCAGGACGCCCATCGACGGCTCGCCGGCCGGGATGCCCTCGTGGATGCGGGTGCCGACACCCATGTACGCCTCGCCGGGTTCGACGGTCACCCGGTCACGGTCGGGCTGCGGTGCGGCGCTCGCGCCGCCGATGGCGGTGGCCGTCAGGGCGAGGGCGGCGCCGACGACGCCGAGGGCGGTGACGGTCCGTCTGGTGGGGCCGGTCGTGGAGCGGGGGACAGAGAACATGGGGGGCTGCCTCCTGACACATGTGGGGATGAGCGAAGGAGGTGACGTCGGCCGCTGCCACCTGGGCAGATACGTCCGTTTGACGTGCGCGCGTCATTAGTTACGCACGTAGATTCCGGGCCTGTAAAGAGTTGTCGTTCCTCTCTGGTGGTCTGGTCCACTGTAGGAGCGGATGGCCTGGAAACTCGGGAACCGGGCGGCGGAAACTTTCAGCGGGTGAAAGCTGAGCCCCGCTCGCCTCTCCCGTACTACAGCCCGAACAGCCCCGGATCGGTGGCCAGTTGACGGAAGACCGCCGCCGGGTCCGGCACCAGCCTGCGCCGTTCGAGGTCCAGCACCCCGCCGACCCCGGTCAGCTCCGCCGCCACCGTCCCGTCGGCCTTCGTCAGCTTCTGCTCGATGGTGAACGTCCTGCCGCCGCCCCAGCCGAAGGCGCAGCTCACGTCGACCTCGTCCCCGGCGAGCAGCTCGCGGCGGTACCGGATCGTGGTCTCCAGGGCGACCGGCCCCACACCCTGCGCGATCAGCCCGGACTGGCTGATCCCGGCCGCCTGGAGCAGCGACCAGCGCGCGTGCTCGGCGTAGTTCAGATACACGGCCTGGTTCAGGTGGCCCTGCGTGTCCGTCTCGTACCCGCGCACGGTCACCCGGACGGAGAACGGCTCCCTCGGCTCGCTCACTGCGTGGTCCCCTTCATGACGCTGCGGACGGTGGCCCGACCCGCCGATCCTGACACGCCCGTCACACCCGGCGCGGGGAGGCCAGCACGTAACGCGTCCGCGTCCTCGGCTCCGTGTACTCCCCGGCCTGCCAGCCCGCCCCCTCCAGGGCGGCCGCGCAGGCCCGCAGCTCCGCGTCGTCCGGCGCGTACACGGCGACCGCCTCCGGCTGCGGTGTCTCCCGCACCCGGTAGCCGCCCCCGCCGTCCGGGCCGGCCGGGCGGTGCCCGGCGGCCTCCAGGGCCAGCGCGGCGGCCTGCACCAGATGCCCACGCTCCCAGCCGCACGGCCGGTCCGTCGCACCGTCGGGGTTGGTCATCCGGCGCAGCTCCAGCAGGCCCTGCCAGGCACCCCGCACCTCCCGGAGCCGGGCCGGCCCGGCAGCGGGTGACGGGTCCTCACCGCCCACGCGCGCGGCGAACACCCCGGAGGCGGACGCGGCGGGCGCCGCCGCCCGGGTCTCCGGCACGTCCGGCTCGGGCTCTGCCTCCCGCACCCGGTGCCCGGCGGGCGTCAGGAAGTGGTCGTGCGGAGGCCGCGGGTGCCGGAAGGCCAGCCCCCGCTTCATCAGCGCCGCGAGCTGCGCGTCCGTCCCCGTCAGCCGCCCCGTCACGGGATCGGCGGCCTCGATGAGACGACGCTGGGCGGCGGTGGGCGGACGGGTCATCGGTCTCCGCGGGCGTAGGGCAGGAAGGCGGCCCACTGGGTGGGGGAGAAGGTGAGGTGCGGGCCGGGTATGTGCTTCGAGTCGCGGACGTGGACGGTGGTGGGGGTGGTGGCGATCTCGACGCACTCCGGGCCGTCGTTCGTGCTGTAGCTGCTCTTGAACCACTCCAGCGCGGAACCGTCCGCGGACGGGCGGTGGGTCATGGTGTCTCTCCCAGCACTTTCTCGATGAAGGCCAGCGACTCACGGGGCGTGAGCGCCTGGGCCCGGATGATGCCATAGCGGATTTCGAGGGTCTGGATCTCCTTGGGGTCCGGGATCAGCCGGTTGAGCAGCTGGACTTCGACGTGCCCCACCGTGATCCCCTCCTTCAGTCGCAACAGCTGGAACGCTCCCGCGAGCCCCGCATGGTCGTCGCGGTCCGTGGGCAGCACCTGGATTTCCACGTTGCGCCGACGGCCGACCTCCAACAAGTGTTCCAACTGCTGCCGCATCACCATTCTGCCTCCGAGCGGGCGGCGCAGCGTCACCTCTTCCTGGACGAAGCCGAAGACCGGAGCGGGCCGGCGCGTGAGGATGTCCTGACGCGCCAGACGGGCCTCCACCAGCTCATCGACCTCTTCCTCGGCGTACGGAGGCCGACGCATGCCGTAGAGGGCGCGGGTGTACTCCGGCGTCTGGAGCAGGCCGTGCACGACGTGATTCGCGTAGGCGCAGACCTCCACCGCCTCCGCCTCCAGCTTGGCCAGGTCCCGGACCTTCTTAGGGAACCTGGCCTTCGCCACGTCCGCCTTGAGGCCCGAGATCAGGCCCGCCGCCCCCAGGGCCCGGTCCGCCGCCTCCAGGAACGACTCCACCGGGGCACGCCGCCCCCGTTCCACGGAGGACACCTGCTCCTCGCTGTACCCGATCTGCGCACCGAGGCCGGCCTGCGTCAGGCCCTCCCGCTCCCGGCACATCTTGATGATCCGCCCGACCGTCCGCAGGACGGCCGCCGACTCCTCGTCCGCGCCGTACGGTTCCACGCTCATGTCCCCACACCTCCGTCTGCCGCCCCGTGTCCAACCAGCCGCCGGTGCCGCACGTCACGCGGGGCGGCCCGGACAGGCCCGGACAGGCTCGTGGGGCGTCCGGACGAAGCCTGGGGCGCGGGTGCGGCTACTGTCGGTAGCCGCTGAGGAACCGCCCGATCCGGCCGATCGCCGCTTCCAGGTCGTCGGCGTGGGGGAGGGTGAGGATGCGGAAGTGGTCGGGGGAGGGCCAGTTGAAGCCGGTGCCCTGGACCACCTGGATCTTCTCCCGCAGGAGCAGGTCCAGGTCGAACTTCTCGTCGTCGTGGATCCGGTGCACCTCGGGGTCCAGGCGGGGGAAGGCGTACAGCGCGCCCTTGGGCTTCACGCAGCTCACGCCGGGGATCTCGTTGAGCTTCTCCCAGGCCACGTCCCGCTGTTCGCGCAGCCTGCCGCCGGGTGCGGTGAGGTCGCGGATGGACTGCCGGCCGCCGAGCGCGGCCTGGATCGCGTACTGCGCGGGGGCGTTGGCGCACAGGCGCATGGAGGCCAGCATGGTGAGGCCCTCCAGGTAGTCCTTGGCGTGCTGCTTGGGGCCGGTGACCACCAGCCAGCCGCTGCGGAAGCCCGCCACGCGGTAGGTCTTGGACAGTCCGCAGAAGGTGAGGACCACCAGGTCGGGGGCGAGGGCGGCGGCCGAGTGGTGCACGGCGTCGTCGTAGAGGATCTGGTCGTAGATCTCGTCGGCGAACACCATCAGCCCGTGCCGGCGGGCCAGGTCGAGGATGCCCTCGACGACCTCCTTCGGATAGACGGCGCCGGTCGGGTTGTTGGGGTTGATGATGACGACGGCCCGAGTACGGTCGGTGATCTTCGCGGCCATGTCGTCGAGGTCCGGGTACCAGTCGGCCTGCTCGTCGCACAGGTAGTGCACGGCCTTGCCGCCCGCGAGGTTGGTGACGGCGGTCCACAGGGGGAAGTCCGGCGCGGGGACGAGGACTTCGTCGCCGTCCTCCAGCAGGGCCTGCACCGCCATGGAGACCAGCTCGGAGACGCCGTTGCCCAGGAAGACGTCGTCGACGTCGACCTCCAGGCCGAGGGTCTGGTAACGCTGGGCGACCGCGCGGCGGGCGGAGAGGATGCCGCGGGAGTCGGTGTAGCCGTGGGCCTGCGGGAGCATCCGGATCATGTCCTGGAGGATCTCCTCCGGCGCCTCGAAGCCGAACAGGGCCGGGTTGCCGGTGTTGAGGCGCAGCACGCTGTGGCCCGCCTCCTCCAGCGCGTTGGCGTGCTCGATGACCGGCCCGCGGATCTCGTAACAGACCTCGCTGAGCTTGCTGGACTGCCGGAACTCCATGCGCCCCTCCGGTTTCTCGTGTTACTTGGTTTTACCAAGTGGACGCTTGGAAAGTCCAACAACATGTCTAGACTGCGTCGCATGCCACCTCGCCGAAGCTACGACCAGTACTGTTCCGTCGCGCGCGCCCTCGACACCGTCGGCGACCGCTGGACCCTGCTGATCGTCCGGGAGCTGCTCGCCGGTCCGCGGCGCTACACCGACCTGCACGCCGACCTGCCCGGGGTCAGCACGGACGTCCTGGCCTCGCGGCTGAAGGACATGGAGCGCGACGGCCTCGCGACCCGCCGCCGGCTGCCGCCGCCCGGTGCCGCCTACGTCTACGAACTCACCGGCCGCGGAAGCGCGTTGCTGCCCGTCCTGCAGGCCCTCGGCACCTGGGGCGAGGCCGGGCTGGGGGAGCGGGGGCCCACCGACGCGGTGCGCGCGCACTGGTTCGCGCTGCCCCTGCTGCGGGCCCTCGAGGGGGAGACGGGCCTGGTCGAAGTCCGGCTGGACGAAGGGGTGTTCCACCTGAGGGCGGGAGCCGGCGACGGTCCCGTCTACGGCGACGGCCCGGCCGGCCAGGAGCCCGACGCGGTCCTGTCGCTGGACACCGACACCTGCACGGCCGTCGGCCGGGGGGAACTCCCCCTCGCCGAGGGGGTCCGCGCCGGACGGGTCGCGGTCGACGGCGACGGCCCGCTCGCCAAACGCCTGCGGGAGGCGTGACGGACGGGGCCGGAGTCCCGGACGGTCCCCGAGGGTCCGTCAGGGCTCCGGAGGGTCGTTCCCCCTCCGGAGGGACGGCCCCGTTCCTGTCCCCCGTGCGAGCTACCGCGAGGTGTCCACCGTGAGGTGACGATCGCCGAACGCCGTTTCCGTAGCGTCCTGTTGCAGCCCGCGACACACCGGTCGCGGCCCGGCAGAGGGGTGCTCATGCGGTTCGTCCGGCAGTTCCTGACCATCGTGGTGGTGTACGCACTGAGCGGCGCCGCCGTCAACGCGGTGCGCGACAACGAGTGGCTCACGCTCGTCCTCGGTCTCGCGTCCGCCGCCCTGATCGTCCTCGTCTACGCGTGGGTGGTGCGGCGGACCGAGCACCGGCCCGCCACGGACGTGGCCCGCAAGGGCGCCGCGTCCCGGACCGCCTGGGGCATCCTGATCGGCGGCGGGATGTTCACGGCCGTCATCGTGAACCTCTACACCTCCGGGCACTACGACATCGACGGCCTCGGCTCGGTGACCGGCGCGGTGGGGCTCCTCGGCTTCATGGCCGCCGCCGCGGCGACCGAGGAAGTGGTCTACCGGGGCGTGCTGTTCCGGATCGTCGAGGAACACATCGGCACCTACGCGGCCATGGGCCTGACCGGTGTCGTGTTCGGCCTCTCGCACCTGTTCAACGAGAACGCCACCCTCTGGGGCGCCCTGGCCATCGCGATCGAGGCCGGATTCATGCTCGCCGCCGTGTACGCCGCCACCCGCAGCCTATGGCTCGCGATCGGCGTGCACTTCGGCTGGAACTTCGCCGCGGCCGGCGTCTTCAGCACCGAGGTCTCCGGCAACGGCGCCAGCGAGGGCCTCCTGGACGCCACGACGTCGGGGCCGGAACTGCTCACCGGCGGCGCGTTCGGGCCCGAGGGCAGCGTGTACTCGGTGGGCTTCGGAGTCATGCTGACCCTGGTCTTCCTCTGGCTGGCGCACCGGCGCGGGAACGTCGTCCCCTTCGGTGCCCGCCGGGCGGCCCGCCGCGACTCCGCGACTACACTGCCCCAGTGATCGACCGTCGACGTGTCCCGGAGCTGTGGCGCCGTCTGGACGTCACCGCCCGGGACCTCCCCTTCGGGATCCTCATCCTCGTGGCCTCGGCCCTGCCCGGCTTCCAGGGCAACGGCACCGAGTTCGGCGGTGTGCCGACCCGCCCCGCCGACGCGCTCGCCGTCGTCGCGGCCGTGCTGCAGAGCCTTCCGCTCGCCACGCGCCGGCGGTGGCCCCTCGTCTGCCTCGCCCTGGTGTCCTGCGGCTTCGCCCTCGACCAACTGCGCGGCTACCACCTCTTCGCCAGTATCGCCCTGCCGGTCGCGCTGGTCAGCGCCGGCTCGTACGTGGAGCGGTTCCGCCGCACCGCCATGGTGGCCGCCTCCGTGGCGTACGTGGCGCTGGCGTTCGTGATCGACCGGAGCGGGCCCGGCGAACCCGTGGCGGAGTACGTGACGTTCTACCTGGCGCTGGCCCTCGCCTGGGGCATCGGCGCGTGGATGCGCTCCGCCCGCGCCGCCGAGGCCGAGCGGCGCCGCCGGGTCGCCGAGGACGCCCGCACCGCGGAGCGCACCCGGATCGCCCGCGAACTCCACGACGTGGTGACCCATCACGTGACCGCGATGGTCGTGCAGACCGAGGCGGCCCGGTACCTGACCGCCTCGCCCGACCGCCTCGACCAGGCCCTCACCACCGTCAGCGACACGGGCCGACGGGCCCTCACCGACCTGCGGCACCTGCTCGACCTGCTCAACCCCGAGTACGGCACCGGCAGCCGGGACGACCGGACGCCCCCCGTCGGCCGGGTGCTCACGCTCGTCGAGCAGACCCGGCGGGCCGGACAGCGCGTCGAACTGACGGAGGAGGGCACGCCACCGGATTCGACCGGCAGCGCCGACCTCGTCGCCTACCGTGTCGTGCAGGAGGCCCTGACGAACGCGCTCAAGTACGACCACGGCGGCCGGACCTCGGTCCTGGTGCGCCACGGAGGGAGGGAGATCACGGTGGAGGTCGGCACGGACGGCACCGGTTCCCGGGCGGCGTCCCCCGGCGGCAGCGGACGGGGCCTGGCGGGCCTGCGCGAACGGGTCGGCGTCCTGGGCGGCGACTTCGAGGCCGGCCGTCGCGACGACGGCGGCTTCCTCGTCCGGGCGCGGATACCCGTGGGAACCCCGGCGTGACCGCGCCGGTCCGGGTCCTGGTCTGCGACGACCAGGCCCTCATCCGCACCGGCCTGTCGACCATCATCGACGCGCAGCCCGACATGGCCGTGGCCGGGGAGTGCGGTGACGGGCGCACCGCGGTCGAGCTGGCCGGGCGGCTCCGCCCGGACGTCGTCGTCATGGACGTGCGCATGCCGGTCCTGGACGGCATCGAGGCCACCCGGCTGCTGGCCGGCGCCGGGGTCGAACACCCCGTGAAGGTGCTCGTGGTCACCACCTTCAACCTCGACGAGTACGTCTACGAGGCACTGCGGGCCGGGGCCAGCGGCTTCCTCCTCAAGGACGCCCCACCGGACCGCCTCCTGCACGGCATCCGCACCGTGGCCACGGGCGCCGCCCTGCTGGACCCGGAGGTGACGCGCCGCCTCGTCGGCCACTACGCCGCCCGCATCCGGCCCGCCGGGGGCAGCGCCCAGGACACCCCGCTCACCCCCCGCGAACTGGAGGTCCTCCGCCTGATCGCGGACGGCCGCTCCAACAGCGAGATCGCCGCGGCCCTCGTCATCAGCCAGGAGACCGTCAAGACCTTCGTCTCCCGCATCCTCACCAAGCTGGGCCTCCGCGACCGCGTCCAGGCGGTGGTGTACGCGTACCGGCACGGGCTGGTGAGCTAGCGCCCGCGGCCGTGACCGTCTCGCGACACGCGGGAGGCCCGCACAAGGCGGGCCTCCCTGGGGTGAGTTGCGGGTGTCAGGCGCCCGGCGGCACCCGGGACGGGCGGCCCGGGCCGCGGGTCAGGCGGTAGCCGGCGACGCCCGCGAGGGCGGCCAGGGCGCCGCCTGCCGCGGTCCACACCCAGCGGTCGGACCACCAGCCGGAGGCCCAGCCGTCCTCCGGCTCCAGGGCCGCCAGGACGGCGGACGACGCGTCGTCCTCCTCCGCCTCGGCGCGGGCGGCGACGCCCGGTACCAGCGGCTCGGACAGCGAGCCGTCGACCGCCGCCGCGCCGCCCATGTCCTTGGACTCGACGCGCAGTTCGGCGTTCACCGCCTGGCCGAGATCGGCCGCCGAGATGCGCAGCGCCGTCAGCCGGACGTAGTACGTGCCCGGCAGCGGGTCGTTGGCCCACGGCTCCGACCAGGCGCGGACCGTGCGCAGCACGCAGGTCAGCTCCACCGAGGGGGCGTCGGCGGCCGCCGTGCGGGTCTGCGCCCCGTACTGGCAGGCCTGGCGGCGGCGCAGACCGTCGTACACGTCGACCTGCCAGGTCTCGGCGGCGTGCGTCTCGGGCAGCTTCACCGTCGCCTTCACGGTGGGGCGCTGCCCCGCGTCCGCCGGGAACGACCAGTACAGGTAGTCACCCGTCGAGGCGCGCGCGGTGGCGGTCTGACCCTGCTCGACCTCCGTCGCGGTACGGAACGACGTGCCCGCGCGGGTGGGGCCCGCGCCGTCCCCGGACGCCTCCGGCGAGGGCGAGGAGTCGGCCGCGGCGGGGGCCACCGCCAGCCCGAGCGCCAGCAGTGCGGTGCTCAGCACACGTAGGGCGCGCATCAGTGGGTCCTCCAGACAGCGAACCGCCAGCGGGACAGCCAGCCCCAGAGCAGACCGGCGAGGAAGCCGGTGACGGCCAGGGCGCCGAGCAGCCACCAGCCGCGGCCCAGGCCGAAGGAGGCGACGTCGGACGCCGCGCCGGGGCCGTCGACGACGTCGACGGTCAGCTCCAGCGGCAGACCGGGCGTGGTCTTCACCCCGGCACCGGGGGAGAAGGAGGTGGTCACCGCCAGGCACACGGCCTCGGCGGCCGGTTCGTCGCCGTCGTCGTCCCGCTCGGGCTCGGGGTGGCGCAGCCCGGTGGACAGCACGTCGGTGCGGCCGTTGCCCGTCGCCTCACCGCGCACGATCTCCCGGCCGTGCACCGTGACCGCGCGCATCAGCACGCCGTAGTCGGGGCGCACCGCGCGGTCCGCCGCCACGCTCACCGAGGCGCGCAGTTCCTGGCCGGGCAGCACGTCCACGCGGTACCAGCGCTGCCGGCCGAACTCCGCGCGGTCGGTGTACAGGCCGGACTTCAGGGTGGGGGCCTGCGCACAGCGGTCGCCGCCCTCGGTGGCCACCGGCGTCACCACCGGCTCGGCCGCCCGGTCCACCAACTCGTTGACCCGGTCGGTCAGTTCGTCCTGGTGCTCGACGGAGGTGTACGTCCCGCCGGTCGCCTCCGCGATGCAGCTGAGCTGGCGGCTCAGCTTCGCGTTCGGCACCAGGCCCAGCGTGTCGATGGTCAGCCCGATGCCCTTCGCGGCGATCTCCCGGGCCACCTCGCACGGGTCGAGCGGGGCGCAGGTGTCCTCGCCGTCGCTGATCAGGACGATCCGCTTGGAGCCGTTGCCGCCGTCGAGGTCGTCGGCGGCCTGCAGCAGGGCCGGCCCGATCGGCGTCCAGCCGGTCGGGGTGAGCGTGGCCACCGCCGTCTTGGCCTCGGTGCGGTCCAGCGGGCCGACCGGGTAGAGCTGCGCGGTGTCCTTGCAGCCCTCCTTGCGGTCGTCGCCCGCGTAGTCCGCGCCGAGCGTGCGGATGCCGAGCTCGACCTCCTCTGGCGTCGCGTCCAGCACCTCGTTGAAGGCCTGCTTCGCCGCCGCCATCCGGGACTGCCCGTCGATGTCCTTGGCGCGCATCGAGCCGCTCACGTCGAGGAGCAGGTTGACCTTGGGCGCGTCCCCGCCCGCCGGTTCACCGGCGGCCGCCCCGGCCGGGAACACCAGCCCGGCCGCCAGGGCGGCGAGCAGCGCGCAGGCGCCTGCCACCGGCCGTTTTCTTGTGATCATCGGGGGATCCTATGGACGACGGCTGCCGCCCTCCAAAACGAGCCGTCAGAACCGTGCGACTTCCAGCGGATTGGGCAGTTCCGTCCACCGGTCCCCGGCCCCGCCCGGCGACAGCCGCATCAGCGTCAGCGCCTTCGCGGGCACCGGCCCGCCGCACAGGCCGGCCAGCTCCCCGGTGCGCGGAAGCTCCCGCACCGCCGGCTCCAGGGCGGCCCGCAGGCCCGGGCCGGACCCCACCGTCCCCGCCAGCGCACCGGCCACCAGCGAGCCGAACAGCTTGCGCCGCAGCGCCCGTTCGTCGTCGGTGACGACCCGCGCCGGCAGGTCCGGAACCCGGATACCGTGCCGGGCCAGCCGCGCGGGGGAGACCCGGATGTCCGCCAGATCGCGGTAGACCAGCCGCCGCGGCTCCCCGGACGGCGACAGCACCACCAGCAGGTTCTGGCCGTGCGCCTCCAGCGCCACCCCCAGCTCCAGCAGCCGCAGCCCCACCGCCAGCGCCAGCCGCGCCAGCCGGGCCGGCCAGCCCGGCACACCGGGCAGCCCCGTCGTCGCCAGCGCCGCCACCGGCACCACCCGCTCCCCGGCGCCCGCGTACTCCTGCGGCGACTCGCGCAGCACGGCCGCCAGGTCCGGGGACCCCGCGGCCACCGCGCCCAAAGTGCGGGTGACGTGCAGCAGCCCGTCCGTGCGCGCCGCCACCGTCTCCCCCAGCTCCGACAGGGTCCGCGACGCGGCGACCGAACCCAGCGAGATGTCCCGCACCGACGACGTGAGCCGCGCGGTCAGCGACGTCTTCACATGCGGCCCGCCGGGCAGCGCCAGGGTGCGCAGCGCCATCAGCGGATGCGCCGCCAGCCGCTGTCCGCCCGCCCGCTTCAGCACGTGCGCCTCCTGCCAGGGATGCACCGGGAGCAGCACCCGCCCCCCGTCGCGCAGCCACCCGGGCCAGTCCCCGGCCAGCAGGCACTCCCCGACGGGCACGGGCAGCAGGCCCAGGCCCACGACCGGCCGGTGCTCGGGCCCGTAGGCGAGCTGCTCGGCCACGGACAGTCCCGGCCGGGACCGGCAGGAGGGGTGGAAGGGATGCCCGTCCACCACCCGCTGCTCCCACTCCCAGTCCCGTACCGGCCACTCCTTCGGGTGAACGGGCCGCCCCGCGACGTCCGGGTTCGCCGCCCGCGACAGCGCCAGCGACGCGACACTGTGCCCGAGCTCCCCGGCGAAGGCGGCCGACCGGGGCACGGCCAGCTCCGCCACCAGCCGCGCCGGATCGGCATGCTCCCGCCCGTCCAGCCCGACGGCCGTGACACCGTCGCCCGTCGCATACGGATCGGCCACCGGGCCGCGCAGGCACCGGCCGTCCGCCAGCCGCAGCACGACCCCCTCCGGGCCCGCCTCGCGGCCGGCCACCCACGGCAGCGGATCATGGACCAGACCGCGCCACAGCCGGGTCAGCACGGCCGCGCGGGCACCCGGGAGGGCGTCCGCGTAGCGCGCCGAGAGCCCCGGCCGCACCGCGGCCAGTTCCTCGCCGATTTCGGCCTCCGCGGAGGGGGAACGGTGCACGGGCGGCTCCTCGGGGTACGACCGGAACGGCACGAACGGGCGGACAACGGCAGACATACTGATCGTCACCGCCCGGACAGACCGTAGGGAAACAGTGGAACGCGTGGACCTCCTTCCCCTGCCCGCAGACGACGACGCGGCACACCGCCGAGCCCTCGCCCGGCGCGCCGACGCGTACGCGGCCGTCCCGCTGCTGAACTGCCTGCTGCGCGAGGTGGCCCGGCCGGTCGCGGACACCGGCCGGCACCGCATCTACCGGCTGCCCGGTCTGGGGCGTCTGCTGCGCGTGCGCGGCACCCGGCGGCCCACCGACCCCGAGGTGCGCACCGCGGGCCGCTGGCAGCGCATCGGCCACGCCGAACTGGTCAAGCTCACCGCCGAGGAACTGCGCCGCCACACCGGCGTCCCCAACCACGAACTGCCCGGCGAGATGACCGACAGCCGGGACGTCGTGGCCGCCCTCCTCGCCGCCCGCGCCCGCGCCGCCCCGCCCGACGACCCCTACCTGCGCTCCGAGCAGGCCCTCGTCACCGGCCACACCCACCACCCCGCGCCCAAGGCCCGCGGCGGCGGCCCCGCCGCGGCCTGGCTGCCCTACGCGCCCGAGGCCCACGCCCGCTTCCCGCTGACGCTGCTCGGCCTGCGCGAGGACACCGTCGTCGACGACGGCGACACCTCCGCCCTCGACCTCCTCGGCACCCCGCCCCCCGGCTACCGCCTGCTGCCCGCCCACCCCTGGCAGCTCGACCTGGCCGCCCGGCGGCTCGCCCCCGCGTTCGCCGACGGCCGGCTGCTCCGGCTCGGCACCACCGCCTTCGACACCTGGCCGACGGCCGCCGTCCGCACCCTGTACGCACCCGGGCACGACCTGTTCCTGAAGTTCAGCCTGGACGTGCGCATCACCAACGACATCCGCCGGCTGTGGCGCCACGACCTGCGCCGGAGGGAGCGGACCGACACCGCCGCCCGCACCGCCCTCGCCGCCTTCGACGGACCGGCGGCCTGGCTCGGCGACCGCGGGCACCGCACCGCCGCCTTCGCCGACGAGGAACTCGCCGTCGTGGTGCGCGACGGGCTGCGCGGCCACCTGCTGCCCGGCACCACCCCCTACCTCGCCGCCGCCCTCGCCGAGGGCTTCGACGGCAACCCGCTCGCCGCCGCGCCCGACCCCGCCGCCTGGTGGGAGGCATACCTGTCCCGGGTGGTCCCCCCGGCGCTCGCCGCCTACGCCCGGCACGGCGTCGTCCTGGAGGCGCACCTGCAGAACACCCTGGTCGCCATGGACACCGACGGCCGTCCGGCGCAGGCCCTGTTCCGGGACGCGGAGGGCGTCAAACAGCTGGCCGGCCCGGGTGCCGCCGAGGAGGAGGACGCACCGCCCGCGGTGTCCCGGGAGGCCGGCTGGGAACGGCTGGTGTACTGCCTCGTCGTCAACCACCTCCTGGAGATCGCCGCCGCCCTCGCCGACCACCACCCCGGCCTCGACCCCTGGCCCGCCCTGCGCCGCGAACTCGCCCGCCCCGGCCTCCCGGAAGCCACGGCCCTGCTCACCGCACCCACCCTGCCCGGCAAGACCAACCTTCTCCTGCGCTGGACCGGGGCCGACGGCGCCGCCGCCCGCTACCGCCCGCTGCCGAACCCGATGGCCGAGACACCGGGGGGCGACCGCTCCGCCTGAGCCGGGCGCGTTGTCCGGCTCAGCTGCGGCGAGCGGGTCGAGGGCGGTGGCCCGTTATCGCCAGCTGCCCCATCCGATGGCCGCGGCACCGCGGGGCGACCGCTCTGCCTGAGTCGGGCGCCCTGTCCGGCTCAGCCTGCGGAGGGCTGGTGGAGGGCGGGTGGCCCGCTGCCGGACTCGTTGGCCGCGGCACCGCCGGGTGATCGCTCTGTCCGAGCCGGGCGTCGCGTCCGGCTGACCTGGCGGCGAGCGGGTCGAGTGTCGCGACCCGCTGCCGCTCGCTGCCGACCCCGATGGCCGCAGCACCGCGGGGCGACCGCTCCGCCTGACCCAGGCGCGTTGTCCGGCTCAGCCTGCGGAGGGCTGGTGGAGGGCGGGTGGCCCGCTGCCGGACTCGTTGGCCGCGGCACCGCCGGGTGATCGCTCTGTCCGAGCCGGGCGTC
>NZ_JAAGMD010000072.1 GCF_010548465.1 Streptomyces sp. SID14436
GAGATCGGGCAGGCGGGCGGCGAGCCGCTGGCCGTGCGGGTGCGGGACCGCCTGGCGCGGATGTCGCCGTTGCCGACCGAGGTGCGCCCGGGTGAGCTGGGCGGCTCGGCGGTGCTCAAGGGGGCCCTGCTGACGGCGCGCGAGCACGCCCAGGACGACCTCTTCGGCAGCTCACGGGGGTGAGGCGGTGCCCCCGGCCGGCACGCGACCCCGGTG
>NZ_JAAGMD010000257.1 GCF_010548465.1 Streptomyces sp. SID14436
GTCGTGGGTGACCAGCAGGGTGGCGGCGGCGCCCGCGACGCTGCCGGTGCCGGCGTTGGCCGCGTATTCCTGGGCCGGTGTCACCCGCAGCGGCGGGCGGACGCCCTCGGGCGGGGGCAGGCTGGTGCGCTGCTCCCGGCAGAGGTCGTCGTGCAGGGCCTCGAAGGCGGCGGCCCTGGCCGTCGCCTCGGCCAGCTGGCCGGCGCGCAGCAGTCCGTCGAGGACGAGGGACACCGGGGACTGGCCCGCGCCGTGCGCGGCGGCGTTGGCGGCGGCCAGGACGAGTTCCATGCCGCTCCTGCCGAGCCGGCGCCGCAGCATCGCCTTGAACCGGGGGTTCTCGCGCAGCAGGGTGACGGTGGCGGTGACGGTCTTCGGGGTGCGGGGCAGGCGCAGGGACCGGCCGGCCAGGGCTCCGGCGGCGCCGGCCGCGTTCAGCAGCAGTGCGGCGGCGGCGACGCGGACCTCGC
>NZ_JAAGMD010000287.1 GCF_010548465.1 Streptomyces sp. SID14436
CGCTGCTGGTCGTCGGCGACGTCGTCACGGACGTGGTCGCCCGTCACCGGGGTCCGCTCGCGCCGGGCACGGACACGGTGGCGTCGGTCCGCCGGGTGCCCGGTGGCGCCGGGGCGAACGTGGCCTGCTGGGCCGCCCGGTCGGGTGGCGGGGAGGTGCGGATGCTCGGCCGGGTCGGGGCCGACTCGGCGGCCTGGCACGAGCGGGAGCTGGCCGTGCACGGGGTGCGCCCGCTCCTCGTCGTCGACGGGACGGCCCCCACCGGCACGGTGATCTGCCTCGTCGACGAGGAGGCGGCGGGTGAACGGACCTTCCTCACGGACAGCGGGGCGTCACTGCGGCTGGAACCCGGTGACTGGTCCGAGGCGTTGCTGGACGGCGTGGCCCGGCTGCACCTGTCGGGCTATCCGCTGTTCTCCGACTCGGGCCGCGCCTTCGTCGCGGCGGCCCTGAAGTCGGCTCGGGCGCGCGGGGTGCCGGTGAGCCTGGATCCGGCCTCGGCGGGCTTCCTCGCCGGTCTGGGCGCGGACCGGTTCCTGGCACTCGTGGAGGGGGTGGACGTGCTGCTGCCCAGCCGGGACGAGGCGTGCTTGCTCACCGGGCTGTCCGACCCGGCCGAGGCGGCGGCGGCGCTGAGCCGGGACATCGCCCTGGTGGTGGTCACGTGCGGCGCGCGGGGGGCGCTGCTGGCGCGCTCGGGTGAGGTGCGGGCCCGGGTGCCCGCCGTGACCGCCCGCGCGCGGGACACCACGGGCGCGGGCGACGCGTTC
>NZ_JAAGMD010000415.1 GCF_010548465.1 Streptomyces sp. SID14436
GGGTGCCGGACGCGGGGGCGGGGATCTCGGTGTCGACCTTGTCCGTCGACACCTCCAGCAGCGGCTCGTCGGCCTCGACGCTGTCACCCACCGACTTCAGCCAGCGGGTCACGGTGCCCTCGGTGACGGACTCGCCGAGCGCGGGCAGGACGACGTCCGTGCCCTCGGCGGAGCCGCCGCCGGCCGTGGCCTCGGCGGTGGGAGCCGGGGCCGGGGCGGACTGCTCGGTGGACGGCTGGGCCTGCGGCTCGGGGGCCGGGGCCGGGGGAGCGGCCTGCTCGGCCGCGGGCGCCGGGGCGGCCTCGGCCGCGCCGCTGCCGTCGTCGATCAGGGCCAGCTCGGCGCCGACCTCGACCGTCTCGTCCTCGGCGACCTTGATGGAGGACAGCACGCCGGATGCGGGCGCCGGGATCTCGGTGTCGACCTTGTCGGTGGAGACCTCGAGCAGCGGCTCGTCGGCCTCGACGCGCTCGCCCTCGGCCTTCAGCCACCGGGTGACAGTGCCCTCGGTGACGCTCTCGCCGAGCGCCGGAAGGGTTACGGAAACCGCCATGGTTTCGGTTGCTCCTTACGAAATTGCGGAAGTCTGTGTCGTCGCGCCCGAAGACGGAAGGCGTCAGTCGTGGGAGTGCAGGGGCTTGCCGGCCAGCGCCAGGTGCGCCTCGCCGAGCGCCTCGTTCTGCGTCGGGTGGGCGTGCACGAGCTGGGCCACCTCGGCCGGCAGCGCCTCCCAGTTGTAGATCAGCTGGGCCTCGCCGACCTGCTCGCCCATGCGGTCGCCGACCATGTGGACACCGACCACGGCGCCGTCCTTGACCTGGACCAGCTTGATCTCGCCCGCGGTCTTGAGGATCTTGCTCTTCCCGTTGCCCGCCAGGTTGTACTTCAGGGCGACGACCTTGTCCGCGCCGTAGATCTCCTTGGCCTTGGCCTCGGTGATACCCACGGAGGCGACCTCCGGGTGGCAGTACGTCACCCGCGGGACACCGTCGTAGTCGATCGGAACGGTCTTCAGGCCGGCCAGACGCTCCGCCACCAGGATGCCCTCGGCGAAGCCGACGTGCGCGAGCTGGAGCGTGGGGACCAGGTCACCGACGGCGGAGACGGTCGGGACGTTGGTGCGCATGTACTCGTCGACCAGGACGAAGCCGCGGTCCATGGCGACCCCGGCCTCCTCGTAGCCCAGGCCCTGGGAGACCGGGCCGCGGCCGATGGCGACGAGCAGGACCTCCGCCTCGAACTCCTTGCCGTCGGCGAGGGTGACCTTGACGCCGTCCTGGGTGTACTCGGCCTTCTCGAAGAAGGTGCCCAGGTTGAACTTGATGCCCCGCTTGCGGAAGGCGCGCTCCAGCAGCTTCGAGCTGTTCTCGTCCTCGACCGGGACGAGGTGCTTGAGGCCCTCGATGATGGTGACCTCGGTGCCGAAGGACTTCCACGCGGAGGCGAACTCGACGCCGATGACGCCGCCGCCCAGCACGATCGCGGACTTCGGCACGCGGTCCATGACGAGGGCGTGGTCCGAGGAGAGGATGCGGTTGCCGTCGATCTCCAGGCCGGGCAGCGACTTCGGCACCGAACCGGTCGCCAGGAGGACGTGGCGGCCCTCGACCCGCTGGCCGTTCACGTCGACGGAGGTCGGGGAGGACAGCCGGCCCTCGCCCTCGATGTAGGTGACCTTGCGTGAGGCGATCAGCCCCTGCAGGCCCTTGTACAGGCCGGCGATCACGTCGTCCTTGTACTTGTTGACGGCCGCCATGTCGATGCCCTCGAAGGTGGCCTTCACACCGAACTGCTCGCTCTCGCGCGCCTGGTCGGCGATCTCGCCCGCGTGCAGCAGGGCCTTCGTGGGGATGCAACCGTTGTGCAGGCAGGTACCGCCGACCTTGCCCTTCTCGATCAGGGCGACGTCCAGGCCCAGCTGAGCCCCGCGCAGGGCCGCGGCGTACCCACCGCTGCCACCGCCGAGGATCACTAGGTCGAAAACGGTGCTGGCGTCGTTCGCCACGTCACGTCCTCCATGCATGTGCGCCACGCCGGTCTCCTGTGACCGGTCGGCGGCTGGTGTGCGGCCGCTGTTGGTTCTCGGCCCTTCGGTGGGGGCCCTGTCCTGCCGAGCCCTATCCTCGCACTTGTCGAGCCCGTTCGAGACGTGGGGCCGTGGTGTGAGACGTCCCACGTCCGCCGCCGGGGCCTCGCTCTACCCGCGCGCGAGGCCCC
The DNA here is from genome assembly GCF_010548465.1 of Streptomyces sp. SID14436. Taxonomy (GTDB): domain Bacteria; phylum Actinomycetota; class Actinomycetes; order Streptomycetales; family Streptomycetaceae; genus Streptomyces. Next base: position 2,218 of record NZ_JAAGMD010000415.1, read on the forward strand.
GGCGGCCGGACATCAGGCCAGGTCGCCGGACGCGGTCAGCTCCGCCAGCCGGACCAGCGTACGGACGGCCGTGCCCGTGCCGCCCTTGGGCGTGTACCCGAAGGGGCCGCCCTCATTGAACGCCGGGCCCGCGATGTCGAGGTGGGCCCAGGTGATGCCCTCGCCGACGAACTCGCGCAGGAACAGGCCGGCGACCAGCCCGCCGCCCATCCGCTCGCCCATGTTCGCGATGTCCGCCGTCGCGGAGTCCATGCCCTTGCGCAGGTGCTCGGGCAGCGGCATGGGCCAGGCCGGCTCGCCGACCTCCTCGGCGGCCTCGTGCACCGCGGTGCGGAAGGCGTCGTCGTTGGCCATGATCCCGAACGTGCGGTTGCCCAGCGCCAGCATCATCGCGCCGGTCAGCGTCGCCACGTCCACGATGGCGTCCGGCTTCTCCTGGGAGGCGGCCCACAGGGCGTCCGCCAGGACCAGGCGGCCCTCGGCGTCGGTGTTGAGCACCTCCACCGTCTTGCCGCTGTACATGCGCAGCACGTCACCGGGACGGGTCGCCGATCCGGACGGCATGTTCTCGGCCAGTGCCAGCCAGCCGGTGACGTTGACGTCGAGGCCCAGGCGGGCGGCGGCGACGACCGCGGCGAACACGGCGGCGGCACCGCTCATGTCGCACTTCATCGTCTCGTTGTGCCCGGCCGGCTTCAGGGAGATGCCGCCCGAGTCGTAGGTGATGCCCTTGCCGACGAAGGCGAGGTGCTTCTTGGCCCTGCTGGAGGTGTAGGACAGCTTCACCAGCCGCGGACCGGAGGCGGAACCGGCGCCGACGCCGAGGATGCCGCCGTAGCCGCCCTTGGTGAGGGCCTTCTCGTCCAGCACCTGCACCTTGATGCCGTGCTCCTTGGCCGCCGCCTGCGCGACGGCCGCGAAGGCCTCCGGGTCGAGGTCGTTGGGCGGGGTGTTGATCAGGTCGCGCGCCCGGTTGAGCTCCTCGGCGACCGCGGTGGCCCGCTCCAGGGCGGCCTTGTAGGCCCGGTCGCGGGGCTTGCCGCCGAGCAGGACGGCCTCGGCGAGCGGCGCCTTGCCGTTCTTGCCGTTCTTGCTGTCCTTGGCGTCCCCGGCCTTGTCCTTGTACGCGTCGAAGGAGTACGCGCCGAGCAGCGTGCCCTCGGCGACCGCTCCGGCGTCGGCCGCGTCGGTCAGGGGAAGGGCGAAGGCGGCCTTCTTGGCACCCGCCAGGGCCCGGGCCGCGACACCGGCCGCCTTGCGCAGGGCGTCCGGGGCGTAACCGGAGTCCTTCTCGGGCTGGGCGCCCAGGCCCACCGCCACCACGAGGGGGGCCTTGAAGCCGGACGGCGCCGGGAGCTTCGTCACCTCGCCCTCGGCACCGGACGCGCCGAGCGTCTCCAGGACGCCGGCGAGCCCGCCGTCGTACGCGTGGTCCACGGCCTCGGCGCCCGGTGCGACGACCGGCGTCCCGGACCCGGACGCGGTGCCCTTGGCGACACCGATCACGATCGCGTCGGCCCGCAGGCCGGGCACCGCGGCGGTGCTGAGAGTGAGAGCAGTCACGGTGGTGAATTCTCGCTTCCGATGTGAAGTTGCTGTGGCCGAATGGTGTGGGTCGACCGGGCCCGGCAGCCGACCCTAGTTGCGACGCGAGGGCGCGGTCACGGCGGGGCCTTCCCCGGTACGGCGGACACCCGGGACGAGACTACGCGCGTATGTACGCTCGCTCATTCCTGCGGTCCCCTCCGCTTTCCCCGCCCCGGCCCGCCCCGCCGGCCGCTCCCGCGGCCGCCCGTCCACGAGAAGGACCCCGGTGAGACGACCGACCCTGTCCGTCGTGCTGCTCCTGCTGCTGCTCGCGGGCTGCGCCGCGCCGCCCGGCCGCCCGGCGGGAGAGGACGGCGACCGCTGGCGGCCCCGGCCGGGCACCGGCTGGCAGTGGCAGCTCAGCGGGCGCCTGGACATGTCCGTCGACGTGCCGGTCTACGACATCGACGGCTTCGACCACTCCCGTGGCACGGTCGCGGCGCTGCACCGCGACGGCCGGAAGGTCATCTGCTACCTGTCCACCGGCGCCTGGGAGGACTTCCGGCCGGACGCCGGCGACTTCCCCGCCTCCGTGATCGGCCGCGGCAACGGCTGGGAGGGCGAGCGCTGGCTCGACATCCGCCGCACCGACGTCCTCGGCCCGCTGATGGCCAAGCGCCTCGACATGTGCCGCGCCAAGGGCTTCGACGCGGTGGAACCGGACAACATGGACGGCTACCGCAACCGCACCGGCTTCCCCCTCACCGCGGCCGACCAGCTCCGCTACAACCGGCTGATCGCCCGGCTCGCCCACGAACGCGGCCTGTCGGTGGGGCTGAAGAACGACCTGGACCAGATCCCGCGGCTGGTCGGCGACTTCGACTTCGCCGTCAACGAGCAGTGCGCGCAGTACGGCGAGTGCGCGGAGCTGACCCCGTTCGTCGAGGCGGGCAAGGCCGTCTTCCACGTCGAGTACGAGCTGCCCACCGACCGCTTCTGTACCGAGTCCCGGCGCCTGGGCCTGAGTTCGCTGCTCAAGAAGTACGACCTCGGGCCCTGGCGCCGCGCCTGCTGACCGGAACCGGCGGCCGGCCCGGGCCCGCCCGGCGGCGGCCCGGCGTCACCCGCGAGAGCCCTCCTCACCCGAACGCAGTACGCCAGTCAACTGGACGCGCGCCACGACGCGCCGTTTCGTCCCGAGTTCTGCCAGAGTCGGCAGCGGTCGCGCCATGCTGCCTCCCGGAACCATCCCGAGCCCTCAGCGAGGAGCGGAACAGTGGCGAACGAGAGCACGGTGGGCTCACTGGACAAGGAGTCCACGGAGTCCTACGAGGACGAGCTGCCGGTCCGCAGCAGAAAGCCAGGCGCGATCGTCGTCTCGTGGCTGACCACGACCGACCACAAGACGATCGGCACGCTGTACCTCTCCACCGCGTTCTCGTTCTTCGTCATCGGCGGCATCATGGCGCTGGTGCTGCGCGCCGAACTGGCCCGGCCGGGCCTGCAGATCGTGTCGAACGAGCAGTACAACCAGATGTTCACGATGCACGGCACGGTCATGCTGCTGATGTTCGCCACCCCGCTGTTCGTGGGCTTCGCGAACTGGATCATGCCGCTGCAGATCGGGGCCCCCGACGTGGCGTTCCCCCGGCTGAACATGTTCTCGTACTGGCTGTTCCTCTTCGGCTCGCTCATCGCGCTGGCCGGCTTCCTCACGCCGGACGGCGCGGCCAGCTTCGGGTGGACGGGCTACACCCCGCTGTCCGAAGCGACCCGCTCCCCGGGCCTCGGCTCCGACCTGTGGATCATGGGCCTGGCCTTCCAGGGCTTCGGCACCATCCTCGGCTCGGTCAACTTCATCACCACGATCATCTGCATGCGGGCGCCCGGCATGACGATGTTCCGCATGCCGATCTTCACCTGGAACGTGCTGCTGACCGGTGTCCTGGTCCTGCTCGCCTTCCCGGTGCTGGCGGCGGCACTGCTCGCGCTGGAGGTGGACCGGAAGTTCGGGGCGCACGTCTACGACGCGAGCAACGGCGGGGCGCTGCTGTGGCAGCACCTGTTCTGGTTCTTCGGTCACCCCGAGGTCTACATCATCGCGCTGCCGTTCTTCGGCATCGTCAGTGAGGTCATCCCGGTCTTCGCGCGCAAGCCGATCTTCGGCTACCTCGGTCTGATCGGGGCCACCATCGCCATCGCGGGCCTGTCGGTCACCGTGTGGGCGCACCACATGTTCGCCACCGGGGCGGTGTTGCTGCCGTTCTTCTCGTTCATGACCTTCCTCATCGCCATTCCCACCGGGGTCAAATTCTTCAACTGGACAGGGACCATGTGGCGGGGGTCATTGAGCTTCGAGACACCCATGCTGTGGTCGGTGGGCTTCCTGGTCACCTTCCTCTTCGGCGGCCTGACCGGCGTCATCCTCGCCTCGCCGCCGCTGGACTTCCACGTGACCGACTCCTACTTCGTGGTCGCCCACTTCCACTACGTCGTCTTCGGCACCGTGGTGTTCGCGATGTTCTCCGGCTTCCACTTCTGGTGGCCCAAGTTCACCGGCAAGATGCTCGACGAGCGGCTCGGCAAGATGACCTTCTGGACCCTGTTCGTCGGTTTCCACGGCACCTTCCTGATCCAGCACTGGCTGGGCGCCGAGGGCATGCCGCGCCGCTACTCGGACTACCTCGCCGCCGACGGCTTCACGGCGCTGAACACGGCCTCCACCATCGCCGCGTTCCTGCTGGGCATGTCGCTGCTGCCGTTCTTCTACAACATCTGGAAGACCGCCAAGTACGGCAAGCCGGTCGGCGTCGACGACCCGTGGGGCTACGGCCGCTCCCTGGAGTGGGCCACCTCCTGCCCGCCGCCGCGGCACAACTTCGTCACCCTGCCCCGGGTGCGCAGCGAATCCCCCGCCTTCGACCTGCACCACCCGCAGATCTCCGCGGTGGACTGGGCGGACAACCGCCCCGACACCTCCAAGACCGTGGCCCCCGGCGACCAGCACAGCTGACCCCGCCGGCCGGAGCGTGGAGGAGCCCGTGGACCCCAGTCAGGAGAGCGCGCGCGGTCTGGTCCGGCTCGAGGGCCACCTGCTGTGGGCCGCGGAGATGGAGGACGCCCGGCGGCGGGCGGGTGCCTTCGCCGAGCAGCTGCCGTGGCTGACGACCGCTCAGCGCGAGGACGTGGAACGCGTCTACACCGCCGAGCGGGTCGCCGCCTCCCGGGCGTACCTGCTGCGGATCCGCGACCGGGTGGCGGAGCTGCGCCAGGAGTACGAGGACCGGTACCGGCGGCTGCGGACCCGGTGCGTGGCCGCCGCCGTGGTCGTCGCGGCGGGCGGCGTGGGCACGGCGGCCGTCGCTCTCCTCACCCGGCACTGACCGTCCCGCCGGTGCCGGTGCCGGTGCCGGTGCCGGCGCTGTGCCGGTCCGCGGTCGCCCGTCAGCCCAGGGACGCGAC
>NZ_JAAGMD010000471.1 GCF_010548465.1 Streptomyces sp. SID14436
GCGAGGCGGCCGGGCGCCGCCCGGGCCGTGCTCGCCGCCGTGCTGTGCCTGGTGCTGCTCGGGGCGGGCGGATACGGCCTGTTCCGGCTCGTCGGCGCCGACGACACCGTCTGCGCCCCGCCGCTGGAGCTGCGGGTGCTGACCGGCCCGGACCTCGAACCCACCCTGCGCAGCGCCGCCGACGCCTTCGTCGCCTCCCCGGCGAACACCGCGGACGACGGCTGCCGGCGCGCGGGGATCACCGTGCACAGCGCGGGCTCCGCGGACGTCGTCGGCGCGCTGAGCAGCCAGTCCGGCCTGTGGCAGGAGCCCCGCGACGAGGACACCAACCCGCAGCGGGACATCGGTCCGCAGCCCGACGTCTGGATCCCGGCCTCCGGCGCCGACGTCGCCCGGGTGATGAACGGTCAGGACACCGACGCCGTCGCCGGACTGGAACCGGACGGCGAGCCGCTCGCCTACTCCCCCGTCGTGCTGGCCGTGCCGCAGCAGATCGCCGGCGAGGCCCAGACGGAGCGCACCGGGCTGACGCTGACGGAGATGATCGACGGCCTGACCGGGCGGGACGCGGACGCCGCGGTGCGGCGCCCGGACCCGGAGCATTCCGCGGTCGGCCTGCTGGCCACCGTCGGCCTGTACGGGCCGGACGCGCGGGCCGCCGCCCGCGGCGAACGGCTGGTCGCCCAGCCGGGCCCGCCGTCCCCCACGGCCGGGGAGCTGCTGTGCACGCTGCCC
>NZ_JAAGMD010000623.1 GCF_010548465.1 Streptomyces sp. SID14436
GTCGAGGTCACCAACACGCTGGCCACCCGGTTCGGCGTGCACCTCGAATCGGTGCTGGTCTACGAGTGTCCGACCGTCCCCGAGCTGGCCGACACCGTCGCCGCGGCCGTCCGGCACCGGCAGCAGGTCACGGAGGCCGCGCTGGCACCCGCCCCGGAGGCGGCCCAACCGGCGCAGCCGAAGCCGCAGTCACCGGACCCGACGACCACGCCGACGCCGACGCCGACGCCGACGCC
>NZ_JAAGMD010000723.1 GCF_010548465.1 Streptomyces sp. SID14436
GTCGCGGCGGGCCGCCGAGCCGGCCGATTCCAGGATCACGGCGGCCGCGGCGGGCCCGTGGACGAAGCCGCGGTGGGAGCGGTCGAAGGGCCCGCCGGGGCCGGAGCCGACGGTGGGCACCATCGCGCCCAGGTTCAGGAAGCTGCGCAGCTCGGCCGGCGCGGGCTCGGCGAGGGCGCCGACGACCAGGCAGACGTCGAGGAT
>NZ_JAAGMD010000699.1 GCF_010548465.1 Streptomyces sp. SID14436
AGCCCACACGAGCCGACGGTACTTGTCGTGGTCGTAGCCACGGTCGCCGAGCACCATGTCGGGCCGCCGACGCGGCCGCCCGACCAGGCCCGCAACGGACGGGACCTTGGCGAGGAGGGGCAGCAGTTGCGTGACGTCGTTACGGTTGCCGCCGGTCAGCGACACCGCGAGCGGGACGCCCTGACCGTCGACGAGGACGTGGTGCTTGCTGCCCGGACGCGCACGGTCGACCGGGCTGGGTCCGCTTTTGGGCCTCGTCGAGCGGCCCGCACATGGCTGGAGTCGATCACCGCCCGAGACCAGTCGAGCTGCTTCGCAGCCCGCAACTTCTGCAGCAGGATGACGTGAAGGCGGTCCCACACGCCGGCCTCGTTCCAAGCGGCCAGCCGCCGCCAGCACGTCATGCCTGAGCCGAAGCCGAGCTCCTGGGGTAGGTACTCCCACTGGATGCCGGTGTGCAGGACGAACAGAATCCCGCACAGAGCCTGCCGGTCAGGAACCCTCGGCCGCCCGGCGACCAGCTTCGGACCCGGCTCCGGCAACAACGGCTCGATCAGCGACCACAGTTCGTCCGACACGATCCACGGACGGGAGTTCCTCTTCCCCACGAACAGAGCAACGAGCATCTGAGCCGACAGTCACACCATCAGCGACTTCTGTTAGGACCTCTTACACCGCGGGCGCCGAGTTCGCCGTGGATGGCGGCGCCACCCAGCTCTGAGCTTGTCCACCGTTCCACTGTTCCAGCGTCCCAGGGACCGTCCGAGAAGGGCACATCATGACTGTCCAGACCTCATCCGCCGTCGTCCTGCGCGCGCATCGTAAGGACGTGACTCAGCCGCCCAGCTCGCTGTTGGAGGTGGTCACGCTGCCTCCGCAAGAGCCGGCCGCCGGCCAGGTTCGGGTGCGGAACCTGTTCCAGCAGTTGATCGCGGCGAGCGGCGACCTGATGTTCGAGACCACCCAGATCCCGATGCCCGTCTACCGGGTCGGCGAGCCGGTCTACGGCCCCGCGGTCGGCAGAGTCGTCGAGTCCCGCTCCGACGATCTTCCGGTGGGAACCGTCGTGCTGCACATGTCGGGCTGGCGCGAGGAGAGCCTGCTCGGGCCGGGTGAGGCGTTCCCCGTGCCGGACGGCGTCTTCCCCGGTCCCGAGTACCTCCTCAACCAGGGCGTGCCCGCCTACCACGGCATGGTCAACATCGCCGCCGTGGGCGAGGGCGACGTCGTCCTCGTCAGCGGGGCCGCCGGTGGCGTCGGGTCGATGGCGGCCCAGATCGCCAAGGCACGGGGCGCCGCCTTCGTCATCGGCATCGCCGGCGGGCCCGAGAAGGCCCGCTATCTCGTCGACGAGCTCGGTCTCGACGCTGCCATCGACTACCGCAACGAGGACCTCGACGACCGGCTCACCGAGCTGGCCCCCGACGGGATCACCGTCTTCTTCGACACGATCGGCGGCTCCCAGTTCGAGGCAGCACTCCGGCACACGGCATTCGGTGCCCGCTTCGCGCTGTGCGGCACCCTCGCTGGACAGGTCGGCGGGGGCGACGGTGGGCACCCCCGCTTCGACATCATGACCGCACTGGTCCACGAGGTGCAGATCCGCCCCTTCTCCACCAAGCACACCCCCGAGCAGATCCAGGCGTGGAACACCCACTACGCGCGGTGGTACGCCGAAGGCCGGATCAAGTTCGCGCAGACGCTCCTCGAGGGCCCCCTCCAGCGAGCCATCACCGCCATGGACGAGCTGCTTGCCGGCGTACACCGCGGCAATGTAATCGTGCGGCTCTCCGACTAGCCTCGATCTTTCGTGACGAGCCGCCGACGGAGACGGTGGCTCGTCACCCGCCGCTGGGGACAGCGCGACGTCTTCGGGACGTTCGAAGTCGAGAAATCAGGTGCGCCGGAGTGAGAGACCCCCTGGAACTCTGTCGGTGAGGTCGTCGAGGAAGTGCCGGCCGCGGGTGTCGTCCCGGGTGTTGGCCATGGCACCGTGCAGGCCGGACAGGTCCCCATGCCGGCGCAGGGCCGTGTCCACCAGAGCGTGCCGGACCGGGGCCGTGCTGGTGCCGGCGGCCGGGTCGCGGTGCAGGGCTGCCGTCCACGCCCGGACGCGGGCCGCGCGCTCCGCCGGGGCGACGTCCTGCTGGTCGGCCAGGTCGTCGTCCAGGACGCTCGCTGCCGCCCACAGTGCCCACCGGGCCGGGCGCAGCGTGGGCGGCATCAACTGGATCAGCGCGTGGATAGACGGATCGTGCGTCCGTGCGATGCGCCGCCGGCGCCTCCGGTACGCCGCCTACGTGCGTCATCCGTCGGCGGACGCCGTATGTGGTCAGCGGATGCCCGAGGGGCTGGGTGTCCTCCCCTGGGTGTCCTCCTCCGGGCGTCCTTGTCTGGGTGTCCTTGTCTGGTGTCCTTGTCTGGGTGTCCTTGTCCGGTGTCCTCGTCTTCGCTGGGACCCCGGGGGCATACCCCCGCTGGTATGGCCTATCGTGGCTCCCGCATGCGGTATCGCCTCACGGAGTCCTGACCATGACAGTGCCCTCTTCGCGCGTCGGAGCGAGCTCCGTGCTGGGTCATGTCCTGGTGCTGGTCGCCGTTTTGGTCTCGTCCCTGTGTGTGGCGGGCCAGTCCGTAGCGGCCGCATCCGTCCGCGCCGAACCCGTCTCGGCCACCGCAGAACCAGCCTCGGCCATCGCAGAACCGGCCTCGGTCACCGCCGACGTACGGCCCGCTGTCGGACCGTACGCGAGCCCGGCCGCCGCGGAGCGGGACAGCGTCCGGTCCGGGGAAGCCGTCGGCCACCAGCAGGTGGCGGACTCCTCGTCGCCGGACACCGAGGGGTGCGGCAGGCAGGCCGCCGTCGACACCGTGTCCGCCCATGAAGGCCCGCGTCTGTACCCGCCGTTGCCGTCACCGGTAGGCGACCGGCACGGGACGCCGGGTCCGCCGGCAGGCACGGCCTCCCTCGCTGTGGGGTCGGAGGCGGCGCCGCCCGCGCCCCATCTCGTACAGCTCTCCGTCCTGAGGATCTAGACCGGCCCGTGCGCCGTGTCCCTTCATCTCCTCAGCGAAACGGAGTTTCTTCCATGGCCTCCTCCCGGTCCTTGCGCCGGGCGGGAGCGACGCTGGCCGCCTGGCAGTCCCCGCAGTGGGTCGCCGCCACGGCCGGTGCCGCACTGACCACGGTGCTGGTGGGCGTGCCCACCGCCGTGGTCCCCTCGCCCCTGTTCTCCCGTGCCGTCCCCGTCCAGTGGTGGAACTACCCCGTGCTCGCGGCCACCGCGGTGCTCGCCGGCCTGGTGCTCGCCACCTTCGTCCGTCCGCGGCACGGCACCGGTTCCGACGGCCGGCGTGCGCCGGAGAACGGCAGCGATCCGTCCGCGAAGACCGTCGGGCGGCTCGGGTCGGCCGGCGGTGTGCTGTCGATGCTGGCGGTGGGCTGCCCCGTCTGCAACAAGCTCGTCCTGGTCCTGCTCGGCACCTCCGGCGCGCTCACCTACTGGGCACCGCTGCAGCCGCTGGTGGCCGTCCTCTCGCTCGCCCTGCTGGCCGAGGCGGCCCTGCGCAGGCTCTCCACGGCCGACGCGTGCCCCGTGCCCGTCCGCCCCTGAGCCGTCACCGCCCCGCACACACCTCTCCTCGTTCTTCCTCACATCCTCGGAGCACCACCATGCCCGGAACATCCTCCGCCGCCGCTTCCTCGCGGGCCGGACGGCCGCGCGCCGGCCGCACCCGGCGCATCCTCGCCGTGATCGTGCTGACTGCCGCCGTCGTGACCGCCGTCCTCGCCCTCACCCTCGGCCGCGACACCGGCGGGGACGGCCCGGCCGCGCCCGCCACGGCCGCCACCCCCGAGCAGCAGGAGCCGGCGAACCCGGAACTGCTGGCCCTGGCCCGTAGGGACGCCGACGACCCGCTCGCCGTCGGCAGCCCCGACGCGCCCGTCGTGCTGATCGAGTATTCCGACTTCCAGTGCCCCTTCTGCGGCCGGTTCGCCCGCGAGACCAAGCCGGATCTGATCCGCGACTACGTCGACAAGGGCGTCCTGCGCATGGAGTGGCGCAACTTCCCCGTCTTCGGCGCCGAGTCCGAGCAGGCCGCGCGAGCCGGCTGGGCGGCCGGACGGCAGGACCGCTTCTGGCGATTCCACGACGAGGCGTACGGCGAGCCGCGCCGCCGCAACGCGGGCGACTTCAGCACGGCCAAGCTCCTCGCCATGGCCCGGACGGCCGGTGTCGAGGACCTCGCACGGTTCGAGAAGGACATGGCCTCCGACGCCGCCCACCGGGCCGTCACCCGGGACAGCGACGAGGGCTACGGCATCGGGGTCACCAGCACCCCCGCGTTCCTGATCAACGGCCGGCCGGTCCTCGGCGCCCAGCCCACGGACGTCTTCACCGACATCATCGACGAGGCCGCCGAACAGGCACAGCGGAAGGCGGAAGGGGACGGCGATGAGTGACCCCGGTGTGCTGGTCGCCTTCCTCGGCGGCCTGCTGGCCCTGCTCAGCCCCTGCTCGGCCTTGCTGCTGCCGGCCTTCTTCGCCTACTCCTTCACCAGCCGCACGCGGCTCCTGGGCCGCACGGCCCTGTTCTACGCCGGGCTCTGCCTCACCCTGGTGCCGCTGGGAGTGGCCGGCTCCTTCGCCGGGCGGCTCTTCCACGGACACCGGGACACGCTGATCACGGCCGGGGGCTGGCTGGTCATCGCGCTCGGCGCGGCCCAGGTGCTGGGCCGGGGATTCGGCTCGCGCCGCCTGCAGCAGGCGGCCGGCCGACGCCGGTCGGGGTCCGGAGCCTCCGTACTGGCGCTGGGCTCGGTCTACGGCCTGGCGGGCTTCTGCGCGGGCCCGATCCTCGGCGCCGTCCTCACCGTCGCCGCCATGGGCGGCAACCCCTGGCGGGGCGGCTCGCTGCTGGCCGTCTACGCCCTGGGCATGGCGGTACCGATGTTCGTCCTGGCCGCCCTGTGGGACCGTTACGATCTCGGGCGCCGGGCGTGGCTGCGCGGCCGGGTGATCCACCTCGGGAAGATCCCGCTGCACACCACGTCCCTGGTCGGCGGGATGATGTTCATCCTGCTCGGCGCCCTGTTCCTGGTCTTCGACGGCACCTCCGCCCTGCCGTCCCTGATGGGAGTGGACACGGAGTTCGCCTGGGAGGAACGACTGTCCCGGTGGGCGGGCGCGGTCCCCGACCACATCGTGCTGCTCGGACTGTCCGCGGTCGCGGCCGCCGCAGCCCTTGCCGTGCTGCTGCGTACCGGTTCCGGACGCGAGGAGGAACGACACCCTCCGGCGGAGCACGTCGGGGCGGACGGCACGGCGCGGGGACAGGGCTGACCCCTTGCGTGTCCTGGGAGGGCCCGGGGTTCCCGGCTCTCCCAGGACCTCGCCCCCTCCACATGGTGCGGGCACCGTCGAGCGCCGCCCCGGCGCCGCTCGGGGAGCTCCGTAAGAGGAGCCGCCGTAGCAGGTGCTGTAGCAGTCCACGCCCGCGAGTCAAGGGGCCTCGGGGATCAGTCCCGGCGGATGGCGCGGACCACCGTGTCGAGGGCCACGGCGCCCTCGACCGGGCGGCGGGCCACCTCGGCGACGACAATGTCGGCGCACCGCCCCCACGTCGCGGTGACCTGTTCGACGCTGGACAGCACCCGCACGTCCTGCGGCCCACCGACACCGTGCTCGAGGTTGCTGACGTCGTGACCGACCAACAGCAGCGTGCCGCCGGGCCGGGCGGCACGACAGGCACGTTCCAGGACGCCCTGCATCTCCGGTCCGGGCAGGTGCAGGTAGGAGATCAGCACCAGGTCGTAGGCGCCTTCATCGGGGTCGTGACGGGTGACGTCGGCGACCGTGGCATGCACGGTCTCCCGGTAGTGCTCGGCCGTGGTTTCGATCCTGCGCACCGCGACCGGTGAGAAATCGAGGGCATCCACCCGCCAGCCCCGGCTCGCCAGCCAGACGGCGTTGCGCCCCTCCCCCGCCGCCAGGTCCAGGGCACGCCCGGGGCGCAGATCGCCCGCCTCCCGCGCCACCCACCGGTTCGGCTCGGCCGACCAGACGCGTTCGTCGCTCCGGTAGCGCTCGTCCCAGGCGTTTGCATCCATACGTCTCCTCCATGACCGGCCCGGCCTCACGACCCGGTCCGGCCTCATGATCCGGCCCGGTTGTCCTCTGTACCCAGGGACGCAGCGCCGTACCCGTCCACGTCGTCGTGTGTGCCAGGTCGAGCACGGCGTGGACGTCCTGCCGTCCTGCCGTCCTGCCGTTGCGGCCGGTGCCCGGCGGACGACGAGGCGGCGAGGCGTGAGGCGGCGGTGGCCCTGCCGGGCGGGTACCGTGACGTTCAAGGCGGTGCTCTCCTCCGTACCGGCGACCGCCCGGCCGTCCGACCGCCTCCACGGGGCCTCCGTTTCCGCCGACCGTCGATTGGCCTGCCGAGATGTCCGACGATCCCCCCGACGGCTTCGTCCGCGTCCGGGGCGCCGGTGAGCACAACCTGCGCAACGTGGACGTCGACATCCCCCGGGACGCGATGGTCGCCTTCACCGGCGTCTCCGGTTCGGGGAAGTCCTCGCTCGCGTTCGGCACGCTCTACGCCGAGGCGCAGCGCCGCTACTTCGAGTCGGTCGCGCCGTACGCCCGCAGGCTGCTTCATCAGGTGGGCGCGCCGCACGTGCAGGAGATCACCGGACTGCCGCCGGCTGTGGCCCTGCAACAACGCCGCGGGGCTGCGAGTTCACGGTCGACGGTGGGCACCCTCACCACGCTGTCCAACCTGCTGCGGATGCTCTACTCGCGGGCGGGCACCTACCCCCGGGGAGCTGCGCGGCTGGAGGCCGAGGCGTTCTCGCCGAACACCGTGGCGGGTGCCTGCCCCCGGTGCCACGGGCTGGGCGTGGTCCACGACGTCGCCGAGGAGCTGCTGGTGCCGGACCCGTCGCTGAGCATCCGCGACGGCGCGATCGCCGCGTGGCCGGGGGCCTGGCAGGGGGCCAACCTGCGCAGCGTCGTGAGGGCTCTGGGCATCGACGTCGACGCGCCGTGGCGCGAGCTCAGCAAGGAGGACCGGGACTGGCTGCTCTACACCGACGAGCAGCCGTCCGTCCTGATCCCGCCCGAACCCGGCCGCATCGACCACAGCTACCACGGGAAATTCTGGAGCGCCCGCAAGCACATCATGCACGTGCTCGCCGACTCCAAGAGCCAGCGGATGCGCGACCGGGCGATGCGCTTCGTCCGGAGCGTGACCTGTCCTGAGTGCGGCGGCAGCCGCATCCGGCCGGAGGCGCTCGCGGTCACCTTCGCCGGTCGCTCGATCGCCGAGGTCAACGCCATGCCGCTGGCCGAGGTCGTGAAGCTGCTGCGGCCGGTGGCGGACCTGCCCGAGGCGGCCGCCGCGACGCCCACCGCCGGGTCCGGGGAGTCGACCGAGGTCGCGGTGCGCATCTGCGGCGACCTGGTCGCCCGGATCGACGTGCTGCTCCGTCTCGGCCTGGGCTACCTCGGCCTCGGACGGCGCTCGACAACCCTGTCGCCGGGCGAGGCCCAACGCCTGCGGATCGCCACCCAGCTGCGTTCGGGGCTGTTCGGTGTGGTCTATGTGCTCGACGAGCCGTCCGCGGGCCTGCACCCGGCGGACGCGGAGCCACTGCTGGACGTGCTCGACCAGCTCAGGGCGTCGGGCAACTCGCTGTTCGTCGTCGAGCACGATCTCGATGTCGTGCGCCGGGCCGACTGGGTGGTCGACATCGGCCCCGGCGCGGGCGGGGGCGGCGGGCGGGTGCTCTACAGCGGCCCGGTCGCCGGTCTGGAGGACGTGGAGGAGTCGGCCACCGGCCGGCACCTGTTCGGGCGCGCCCGGCCGTTCGGGCACCGCACCCGGTCCCCGCAGGGCTGGCTGCACCTGACCGGTGTGACCCGCCACAACCTGCGCGACCTGTCCGTCGACGTGCCGCTCCGGGTGCTGACGGCGGTGACCGGTGTCTCCGGTTCCGGCAAGTCGACCCTCGTCACGCAGGTGCTCGCCGAAGTCGTGGGACGTCATCTCGGCCAGGCGCCGGAGGAGCAGGACGACGCCGCTGCCCCGGTCGGTCTCCTGGAAGCCGCCGGGCTCGAGTCCTTCGACCGTCTGGTCCTGGTCGACCAGCGGCCCATCGGCCGTACCCCCCGGTCCAACCTCGCGACCTACACCGGCATGTTCGACGCGGTGCGCCGGCTCTACGCGTCGACCGCCGAGGCCCGGGCGCGCGGCTACACCGCCGGCAGGTTCTCCTTCAACGTGGCGGAGGGCCGGTGCGAGACCTGCCAAGGGGAGGGATTCGTCGCGGTCGAGCTGCTGTTCCTGCCCGGCACCTACGCGCCCTGCCCCACCTGCCACGGTGCGCGCTACAACGCCGAGACGCTCGAGGTGACCCACCGCGGCAGGAACATCGCAGAGGTGCTGGCGATGTCGGTGGACGAGGCCGCGACGTTCCTCGCCGACGCCCCGGCCGCCTCGCGCAGTCTGGAGACGCTCCGGGACGTCGGGCTGGGGTATCTGCGGCTGGGCCAGCCGGCGACCGAGCTCAGCGGTGGCGAGGCCCAGCGCATCAAGCTCGCCACCGAACTGCAGCGAGCCCGCCGGGGCCACACTCTCTACCTGCTCGACGAGCCCACGGAGGGACTGCACCCCGCCGACGTCCAGCTGCTGTTGCGGCATCTGCACCGGCTCGTCGACATCGGCAACACGGTCGTCCTGGTCGAGCACGACCTCGCCACCGTCGCCTCCACCGACTGGGTCATCGACCTGGGCCCCGGCGGCGGTGACGCGGGCGGCCGCGTGGTCGCCACCGGCACCCCTGCCGAGGTCGCCGCGAACCCGGCCAGCGCCACCGCCCCTTACCTGGCCCGGCAGCTCGAGCGCTCCTGAGGACCGGGCGGGGGCCTGAACCGCACCCGCCCGGTGGAGCCGTCCGCGTGCGCCGGCTCCGAACATCCGTGTGCGGGCCCGCAGTTCAGTGGGCTGCGGTGGACCAGTCGGCCGGTGGTCAAGACTGCCCCCCCCGTGCTCGAGGCGGTGATCGCGTGCTCCACGGCTGCCGTCCGATGAGCTGACGAACGGGTTCGGTCGCTGCGACTCGATCGCGCAGGTGCGGGGGCCAACGTGGCAGGTTCGCTCAGCTTTCATTCTGATTTCTGACTATTCCCTACCAAATGTTCTGTTGGAGTGCCTCGTGTACTCCTGGGCGGGTTCCATGGACGCATGCCACCGTGCGTGCCGAGGCGGGCAGGACAGTCGAGGGCACGGGCATCGTGGACGTCCGGTCGCTCCTGTGCGGCCGACGTGACCGTCTCGCGGGCCGGAGCGGTGGCGGCACACATGGGGTCGGCCCGGGATCGACGGGTCGCAGACGGACAGGTGATGGACATGCGAACTGAGGCCGCCAAGCGGGTCGAGCTGGTCTTCTCCCTCTTCGACGCCAATGGCAACGGAGTCGTGGACTCCGACGACTTCGACCTGATGACGGAACGTGTTCTGGAGGCGGCGGTCGCGTCGGACGACAGCGCCAAGGAGGCGATCCGGGCCGCGTTCCGCCGCTACTGGACAACGCTGGCCACCGAGCTGGACGCCAACGGCGACGGCGTGATCACCGTGGAGGAGTTCCGTCCGTTCGTGCTCGACCCGCAGCGGTTCGGTCCCACGATCCGTGAGTTCGCCCAGGCACTCGCCGCACTCGGCGACCCCGACGGGGACGGCTTCATCGAACGCCCCCTGTTCGTGGCCCTGATGAGGGCGATCGGGTTCGAGGAGGAGAACATCCACGCCCTCTTCGATGCCTTCGGTCCGGACGCCGAGGACCGCATCACCGTGGCCGTCTGGGCAGCAGGCATCGAGGACTTCTACGCGCCGGACCTGGCCGGGATCCCCGGCGACCGGCTGGTGGTGGCGCGGGCCGTCTGAACCGGCCCGTCACCGGAGTCCGTGGATGCGGGCTGCGCGCACACGACTCGGGGCGGCCACGGCCCCGGGCGGCCCCGACCGGAACCGCCCGCCGGTCCGCCCGACTCCAGCCGAGTCGTCCCGGGCCGGCCCCGGCCGAGTCCTCCAGGGGCCGGCTCCCGCGGAATCGTCCGTCGGTCCGGGGGCTGGGGCCGGTCAGCCCTGGGCTGCTCTCGGCGCCCTCGGCGCCTGGCGTCCGCTGCGTCGGCGCTGCGGGCGTCAGGGCCGGGGTTTGTGCGCGAACACCCACCGGTTGCCCTCCAACGCGTCGTTCGGCTCGGGGAGGGGGCCGCGTCCGTGTCGGACGGTGAAGTCGAAGGGCGTGTGGGTCGAGGTGGACCAGCCCCTGCCAGCCAGGGTCCCCGCGGAATCGGGGCGCGGCTCCCTGTCGAACAGGTGCAGCAGGTCGATGCCGGTCTGCTCGCGCGTCGCCGTGTAGATCGGGCTGTCGCGGTAGGCCAGCAGGTCCTTCTCCAGTTTGGCTTCGAACGCCAGGGCGCTTCCTCCGGTGGTCAGTCCGTCCAACGTGTCGATGAGGTGGGTCTCCGCGGGAGCCGGCAGGTAGAAGAGCAGTCCCTCCGCCAGCCAGACGCTGGGGGCGCCCGGGTCGAAGCCGGCGGTCGTCAGAGCGTCGACCCAGTCCGCTCGCAGGTCGACCGGGACGAGCACCCGCTTCACCTTCGGAGCGGTGGAGAGATTCCGGGTGGGGGACAGATTCGTGAGCACGTGCTGCTTGAACGCCAGCACGCTCGCCCGGTCGACCTCGAAGACCGAGCAGCCGGCGGGCCAGTCCAGCCGGAAGGCGCGGGTGTCCAGTCCCGCGCCCAGCAGCACCACCTGCCGGGGTCCCGTGCGGACCGAGGTGAGCAGGAAGTCGTCGAGCACTCTGGTCCGCAGGCCGAAGTAGCGGGCGAAACGGCCCCACAACGGGTCGTCGTCCCCGTCCGGGACCTCCTCGATGCGGCCCGGCCAGTGGGCGCAGGCCGGAGCGGCGCGGACGAAGTGCTCCGCGTAGGCGTCCCGGGCCAGGCTGTCCGGGCGGTGGGTCTCGATCGCCCGGGCCGCGGCGACCAGAAGGGCGGTCAGGCCGACTCCTGCGTCCACGCCTTCCACGTCCGCCTGTTGGTGTGTCGTGCCGGTCATGTCTCCTCCATGCGGGAGTGCGAGTGGGGGGTGAGGGGAGATGAGGGGGAGCCGTGCTTCGTGGGAGTGGAAGGGAGTGCGGGGGCCGTGCCGGCCCGCGCACCGCGCCTACAGGTCGCTTCTTGCCGGAAGCAGGACCGGTTTGACCACGCGGCCTGCGTCGCAGTCGCGCTCGGCCTCGTTGATGTCGGCCAGCGGGTAGGTGCGGACGAGCTGGTCGAAGGGGAAGCGCCCGGCCTGCCAGAGTCGGGTCAGCCGCGGTATCAGCACGGCGGGGACGGCGTCCCCTTCGCAGACGTGGCGGATGCTGCGGCCGCGGTCGAGCGTGCCCGGCTCGAGCGGCAGCGCGGTGTGCAGCCGTGCCACGAGGGCGAGGCTGCCTCTCGGGCGCAGGGCCCGGAGCGCGTCGTTGATGAGCGGGGCGGAGGCCGTGGTGTCGAGCGCGTACTGGGCGCCGCCGTCGGTGAGCCGCCGGACGCGCTCGACCAGTCCGGTCGTCCCAACGGGCACGGGGGTGGCGCCGAACCGTTCGGCCAGGGCGAGCCGTTGCGGGTGCCGGTCGACGGCCACGGTCAAGGCTCCGGCGGCTTCGGCCGCCATCACCGCGGCCAGGCCCACAGCCCCGGCGCCGAGGACGACGAGGGTGTCCCCCGGGCCGACGGCGAAGGTGTTCAGTACGGCCCCGGCGCCGGTGAGGAAGCCGCAGCCGAGAGGTCCGAGCAGTTCGACGGGCAGTGTGGGGTCGACCCGGACGGCGTTGCGGGCCGGGACGAGCGCGTACTCGGCGAAGGACGACTGGCCGAACCACCGGGGGGCCAGCGCGTCCCCCGCCGCGTCGGTGAGCCGCGGCACGTCCTCCTTGCGTCCCCCGAAGAGGTTGAGGGAGGCGAAGGAGTCGCAGTAGGCAGGGGCCGCGTCCCGGCAGTTGCGGCAGGTTCCGCAGGAGTCGAAGCTCAGTACGACGTGGTCGCCGACGCCGATGGCGGTGTCGGGGCCGCCGCCGGTGGCCAGCACGGTCCCGGAGCCCTCGTGGCCGAGCACCGCCGGCAGCGGGCTGCTGCCGGCCGATCGCCGGACCGCCAGATCGGTCCGGCACATCCCGCAGCCGGCGACGGCAACGAGGATCTCACCGGCGGCGGGTTCCGTCCGCAGTGCCACCTCCTCCACGGTGAAGGGCGCGTCGTAGGAGCGCAGGACGGCCGCTCGGAACCTCACGTGCGGGCCTCCTCCTGGGGGCGGTGGACGACGAACGGCCGCAGGTTGCCGTACAGCCCCCACGGCCCGCCCGCCACGCCGACGCCGCTGTCCTTGGCGCCGGCGAAGGGCTGGGCGAGGGACAGTTCGGCATGGTGGTTGATCCAGGCCGTGCCGCATTCGAGCCGTTCGGCCACCGCCGCCGCGCGGTCGGTGTCGGTGCCCCACACGGATCCGCCCAGTCCCATGCCGGTGCTGTTGGCGGCGTCCACGGCTTCGTCGGTGGTCCGGTACGGCAGCACCGGCAGGACCGGCCCGAACTGTTCCTCCGTCACCACCGGGTTGTCGGGCGGGACGTCGGTGAGAATCGTCGGGGCGAAGAAGTAGCCGGATCCGGTGAGCCGGTGGCCGCCGGCAGCCGCCCGAGCGCCGTCCGCGAGGGCCTGCCGCACCAGGTGTGCGACACGGGCCAGTTGGGGCGCGTTGTTGACCGGACCCAGCCGGGTACCCGGGGCGAGGCCGGGCCCGACGGTGACGGATGTGGCGCGCTCGGCGAGGGCTTCGACGACGTCGGCGTGGAGCCGGGCGGGGACGTAGACGCGTTTGACGGCCATGCAGACCTGCCCGCAGTTGCGGAAGGCGGCCCAGAACAGCCGGTCCGCGATGCGTTCCACGTCGACGTCGTCCAGCAGGACGGCGGCGTCGTTGCCGCCCAGTTCCAGGGTGACCCGGGCGAGCGAGGCAGCCGCCGCTCCGGCGACGGCCCGCCCGGTCGGCACCGAGCCGGTGAAGGTGACGTGGCGGATGCCGGGGTGGGAGGTGAGGCGGGCGCCGAGCGGTTCCCGGCCGGTCACGACCGTGAGCACCTCCGGCGGCAGGACGGTGGTGAGGACGGAGCCGAGCAGCCGGGTGGCGAGGGGGGTGTGGGGGGACGGTTTGAGGATCACGGTGTTGCCCGCCGCGAGCGCGGGTGCGAACTTCGCCGCCGCGAGCTGGAGCGGGAAGTTCCACGGCACGATCGCGGCGACGGGTCCGAGGGAACGCCAACGGACCTCGCTGTGCACGGGCCGACCGTCGTCGATCCGCCGGGTTCTGGGGGCCAGTTGGGCCAGTTCGGCGAAGTAGCGCAGGCGGGCGGCCGTGCGGGCGACCTCCGCGTGCGACTCGGTCAGAGGCTTGCCCTGTTCCCGGGTGAGCAGCCGGGCGAGGTCGTCACCGGCCGCTTCCACGGCGTCGGCCGCCGCGCGCAGAGCCGTGGACCGGACGGCCGGGTCGGTACGCCAGTCGCGCCAGGCCCGGTGGGACCGGTCGATGAGGGCGTCGAGTGCGTCCGGCTGCTGGTCGGGGGCTTCGGCGAAGGCTTCTCCGGTGGCCGGATCGACGACGGGGAGAGGCGCGTCCCGGTGTCCGGGGACCCGGGCGGGCTCGAATTCGTGCTCGGTATGTGTCGTCGCCATTCCGGCGGTCAGCCCACTGCGGTGGTGTCGGCGGCGTGTTCCCGGGCGTGCTGGTCCATCTCCGCCCGGAAGGCGGCCACCAGGTGCGGCCGGATCCGCCCGGCGTTGCGGTCGCCGCCCTCGCAGACCGCTCCGCGCACTCCGACGATGTCCGTCCCGATGCGGGTGAGCGAGGCGAGGTCGGTCCTCTGGACGCTGCCGGCGAGGGCGGCCAGCAGGCCGGCGGCGTGGGCCAGCCGGACGAACTCGGCGCAGGCGTCCGGCGGCATGTGGTCGAACAACCGCGTGCCGTCCTTGATCGCGGTGTCGAGCATGGCGGCGTCGGCGCCGGAGCGGGCGGCGATGTCGGGCAGGGAGAGCGGGTTGACGCAGCCGATCCGGTGGGCGTCGGCATAGCCGGAAGCGACGACGAGGGCATCGGGACGGTGGTCCTTCACCGCACGGACGACCGCGCGCATGACCTCGATGCCCTGGCCGGGCGTCGTGCAGCCGTAGAGTCCGACCTTGATGTACGTCGCTCCCGACACGACCGCGCCGAGTGCGGCCTGGGCCACCGTGCCGGGCTTGTACGGGACGTCCCCCACGGTTGCGGACACCGGCTTGTCAGCCGGTACGGCGTCACGGATGTCCCGGATGACCCAGGGGAAGTTGGCGCCGAGGGAGCCCTCGTCGGGCTTCTTGACGTCGACGATGTCGAGGTGCTCCGCGGCTTTCGCGCACTCGAGCGCCTCCTGGACACCGTCCGGGGAGATGAGAAGCAACACCGTGAACTCCTTTCGCCGCCGACGCCCTCGGCCGAGGGACCGCCAGGGCCGGCGGGGCGGCGAGGTCGGCGGGGTCGGCGGATGATCCGGTTCATGTGCGGTGCCGCCCATCCTTTCCGTCACTCAGTGAAATCGAAAGAGCGCGAAGAGTGTCCATCGGGGGCTTCTCCCCCCTTCGGCGCGCCGTGCACAACGGTACGAACAGGGGTGAATGGACACTCTTTCGTCCAGTCGGACGTCGCCCTCGGGTGGCCTGGCGCTCGCCGGACAGCGGGGGCGGGCCGTCCTTGGCAATGCGCAATCTGCGCTCCGCTCCCCCGGGCACATGCCGGCGCTGCCCGCTCGACGGCACGTGGGGGTTCGTGCGGCCGGTCTGTTCTGGTCGAGGCCGTCCGCCGCTACCTCCGGCCGGTGGCCTGCGCGCCTGGTCGGCGTGGAAGGTGTGGCCGGGCAGGCTGAGGCCACGAGGCACGCGGCATAGACGCGACTCCATTGCGGAGAGGAGTACTCCGGCGTGGCGGCTCGGCAGTTCGAGGCCGAGTGTTCGTCGGGTCCCCTCGCTAGGTCCCGACCACCCGTTCGCAGTCGGCCGTCCGGCCGCTCACGGTGTCCCGGGTGTCGCTGTCAGAAGGGGGCGGAGGCCGGGGTGTACGGGAGGGAAGTGTCCACTCGCCCGAAGCGGTCGTCCCGGCGGGCCAAGGAGGCGCGGGCGACGTCGCTCTCGGCACGGTCCCGGCCGACGAAGTTGCAGCGCACCAGATGGGCTCGGGGAAGCCCCCTCCCCTCCCCGCCGATGAGCATGAGGCGGGCGGGCTTGCGGACTTCCAGAGGGAGTTCGTGCCATGCGGGCTCCGACGCCGTGATCACACCAGCCATGCGGCAGATCATTTCAGTTGCCGACACGTCGCCCTGCGACTGATCCTGAGCAGCATGCCTATAAAGGAGGACACGGTGGGGCTCATGCTCTTCCCCGGAGACGGCGACGTGACCAGCCCTGACGTTTCCTGGTCCTACACCGGCTTCCACCTGTTCCGGGAGTGGCTGGCCAGCACAGACGGGTTCACTCTGGCTGAGATGCGCGGATTCGGTGGAGACCGTGCGTGGAGCAGTGTCTCCACCACGCTGGCACCGCTGCTCGACCATCAAGACGATGAGGGATCGCTCACGACCGCTCAATGCGCAGCCATACTGCCCGAACTGCAGGCGATCGTCGACCAGTTCCACGCTGAGGACAGTAAGCAAGGCCCTCGTTCTGTCTGATCAGTAGCCGCAAGTCCTCGACCGTCAAGCCACCGATCGGTTTACGACGAAGCTCATGCACGGTCGCCACCAGCCGCCTTGCACTGTCCAAGGGGGTCACCCCGGGATCACCCTCGAGCTCCTCGAGGGAGCGGTCACGGTTCACGAGTCGAGTCACCGACCGTTCGTCCCACGTTGGATCTGCAGCCAGCCTGAGAGCCGCGGGCCGACCTCGATGGCGCACAGCGGTAGCGTCCACCAGCAGCATCCGCTCGGGCAGCGATGACTGCGACGAACCGCCCAAGCCATTCCCCGTGCCACCCCGGTACTCGACAGCCACCGCCCCTTCACCCACAGAAGCGCCCGGCCCTTTGCGTACCCACCACATGACGTAGACACGTCAGCTCGGGTGCTCCCTACGTGGTCTGCAGCAGGTGGTGCCGTTCATGGGAACCATGGAAAATGGCTTAGGGTGCTCCTCGCCTCATTTGCTAGGTTCTGAACTGCCTGGAGGAAATGGGGAGTGGTCAGCGGCCCAGCGGCCCTTGATTACCACAATGGGTCTGCATGGCCGTTGGCTCGATCGATCCGCGAGCCTTGATCGTTGTCGGGCGAGCTGCTTGGTTGGTCGGCATGACAGAACTCGGTCCCGTCGCCTGGCCGCCTGCCCCCATCAAGACTGAGCGGCTCGTGCTCCGAGAGTTTGCGGCCCGGGACCGAGCGGCGTACATCGACCTGCTGGCATCGCCAAAGGTGCACGCCTATCTCGGCGGGCCCCGGTCGCGGGATGAACTTGAGCGTGAGTTGCCTGGGGTGCCCGAGCGGTGGCCTGGGAGTTTCGTCGTTGATCTCAACGGAGAGTTGATCGGCCAGATCCTGCTCAGGAGGGCAACGGAGCATCTTCACCCGGCTGCTGTGGGCAAGGTTGATCTCGGCTATCTGTTCCTGCCGTCGGCGTGGGGATTCGGGTATGCCACCGAGGCGTGCGGGGCGGCACTCGATTGGCTCGCCGGCGCCCTTCCCTGCGAGTCGGCAGTGCTCGCCACTCAGACCGCCAACGTCGGTTCGATGCGTCTCGCGGCGAAGTTGGGGTTCACCGAGGTAGAGCGGTTCCGCGCCTGGGATGCCGAGCAGTGGCTCGGCATGCGGTCTCCGGTCGTGCCGTCCCGGACGGGGCAAGCACGACCGTGAGGTCGTCGAGAGCCGAGCACCACCAGCGTGGCGCGGCCGAGTGATTGGCTTTCTCCACCGCTCCCATGCAGTTGCCGCGGCGGAGCTGGCAGATGTTCACCCCACCCCGTAGTACTTGGCGACGGCGGCCGACGCCGCGGTGACCTAGTCCCGCATCAGGCGACATTCGTCCTGCTATGACGTCTGAGCTGGTGCTGTGTGCCGTGGGCAACACCTTCCCGGTCAGGCGTCAGTCGGGTATCTCTTCGCTGCCGAAGTCACTGGCGGAGGTAATCTCGAGCGTGCCGGACTACCAGGCTCAGTCCCCGACCAGCATCCGCGCCGGCCGTCCCGGCCGACCGGGGAGAGCAACGTGCTGGCGTTGCCCGGCGAAGGTCTTGTTGACTTGACGAGAACGCCTCGATCAGCCACGCCGAGGCGGTTGGTGTCAGTCCCACCAGAGCACGACGAGAAGCTGCCGTCGGGATGCGTCCCGGTAGAACTCGCGCAGCGCGTTGAAGTGCCCCAGTACGTACTTGTTCAGGCCCCCGGCGATGTTGTCTGCGTTGTTGCCGATCAAGGCAGCCGCCTCTGCTTCGTCTGCCGGGAGAGCGGCCAGCAGGGTCGGAAAGTCGATCTGCCCGAGCAGTTCCTCGACGCGAGTCACATGAGCCGCTGAGAGGGCCGTGGGGTCTGGCCCGAAGGGAGCAATGGCATGCGGATGCGTATTGAGGAAGGCGAGGTCGATGGCAGGGTCGCCGTCGAGAGCCTGTCGGAGAGCACATCGGTGGACACCGTCGAGGCCTCCGAGCTCGCAGACCCGTTCGATGAGGAACGGTGCCCAGTCCAGGTCGAGGACGTCCGCCGACGGTGGATCCCAGAGGTGATCCCCATCCGGCGATGCGGCGGCTGACTGGCGGCAGGAGGCGAGATATTCGGCCGGGATGCGGGCGAGTTGCTGAGTGACGGCCATGACGGCAGTATCCCGACGACGTCCAACGGTTTTCCTACTTGATCGTGTCGGTGAGGGTGCTGGTCCGCTTGTTCGGACGGCCTCCGCGAGATGTCCCCCCTCACGGAATCATGGTTGCGTGGGCAGGCCCGTCACTGCATCTGACGCCCCATCTTCGCCGACTTCCGCTCAGATCCCTTGGTTTCCCACCACTCCTCCAACAGGCTGCGGACCAAGTGCACGAGCATGTCGAGCCGGGCGGGTTCGGGCTCAGGGGAAGTGAGCACGTCCGTAAAGGACTTGTCGTCCCACGGCAGCGTGTGACCTCCCAGTGCTGCTCCTGGTGACCGTGACGCGCGATGACCAGTTGGTAGGTCAAGGTCGCGGTACGGTCCAGGTGGTGGTCGATCCGCAGATCAGAGACATCGAACCGCGTACTGGGGCTGGCGAACGAGCGCGCCAGGGCCCGTTCCGCGGGCGTCTGCGCTGCCATGAACAGTTCCAACCTTTCGTCCTGTCCGGGGGTGAACAAGTTCCCGCCCGGGACGGGAACCTCCAGGCGCATTCTGCCGGTCGAGCAACTGTCCTCTGTGGGAATGGAACGCGGGTGAGGTGGTCCTGTTGCCTCCAGTTCGGGGTCTGCCTCTCCACGCTCCCTCGGGCGGTTAGGTGGACAGCGCCCGCAGCCCGCCGGCACCTCGTCGGCTGTGGGCGCCGACTCGGGATGGGTGATGTGCTGCATCATCAGGTCACTGACGAGGGCGAGTTGCACCGAGCCGGTGGTGCGGGGCGTCTCTTGGGAGAGCTTGGTCTCGACGGTTTCGGTGACTCTCGCGCCAGGCCGCCGCGCCCCTGCCGGAGCCCTGTGGCCACCAGCTCACGCGTTCCGGATCCCGCTACGCGCAGGACGGTCTCCAGATTGGCCGTCCACAAGGTCTTGTTGACCGAGAACGCCTCGATCAGCCAACGCCACTATGCGCCGAGGTCCGTGTCGCCCGTGGTCCGGATTGATGTGGGTCCAGCGTGATGCGGCGGGACTGGTGATGTTTTGCGGGGCGTCATGCCGGGGTCGGGCACCTGTGCGCCCCCGCCGGCTCTCTTCCCGAAGGGACCCGCATGTGAGCATCGTCGAGGGTATGGAGCATGCCGGTGAGGTGTGTGCGGGCCGCGGGGACGGCACGGATTGTCCGAACGGGGAGGACGCCGTCATGGACGGGCCGAGGTGTGAGGAGTGCCAGTATCACTGGGAACTCGATCACACCGAGCCAAGCCGCCGTGCGGCCCCGGACGACGGGATGACCCGGCCGACGGGGGAACCGGGTGAGGTCGGGAAGGAAGACGCTGCGTAGGACCGGCACGTGCGCTTCGCGTCACCGGCTTCTGCCACGCGCGCACGACATCGGCACGCGTCGCGGCATCCGGCGTCCACCGGAGACCGTTCAGTGATCGTCGTCGACGTCCGCCGTTGTCGCGGCGGCGGGGTACACCGGCCTTGCCTCACGAGGCCACCCCACAGGGCCAGCGCTCCGAGCGTCATCTGCACGACAATCGCGGCCGCCAACCATTCAAAGCCTGTGGGCGGCAAGGCCTCGGGCCACCACGTGAGCGTGGCCAGGAGCAAGAGCGGGGCGCCCAGCCCGGGCGCCACACCACCGTGCAGCGTGGACCAGGTCGGTTACGGGCCAGGGCCAACTTGGAGTCACTGGATGCGGCGGCCACGACACGGGCTCCGGCCTCCACGGCCAACTGCACCAGGAGTGTGCCCGCCCCGCCTGCCGCTGCCGACACCAGTACCCACTCCCCCTCCTGCGGCACGCCAAGCCGATGCAGGTTCAGTGCGGTCACGCCGTCGTGCACGAGGGCAGCCGCCTCCCTGAGGGCCAGCCCGTCAGGGATCGGCATGATCTCTTCCTCATGCGCGAGGACCTGTTCGGCGTACCCGGTGCCGGTCCGTACGGCGACGCGCCGGCCCACCCACGCCTGGTCCACTCCGGTGCCGACCGCGACCACCCTTCCCGCCCCGCCGCCGCCCGGTACGTAAGGCGGTGTCCGCGGGAAGAAGTCCTGTCCCCAGCCGCTCCGCAGCAGCGTGTCCAGGAAGATGACGTCGGCTGCGGCCATGCCGACGACGACCTGACTGGGGCCGGGCACGGGGTCGGGAAGATCCACCGCCACCAGCACCTCCGGAGCGCCGAACGACGTCACCTGGATCGCCCGCATGAGCCACACCCTTTCGCCGAAAACTGGGTCCGGTGCCCCACTCTTCGACCTCAAGCCCGGTTCAGGTCAAGGCCATCCCCGGTGAGCATCCAGACCGCACCCGGCCAGCGTGCCGACGAGGACCGCACCGCCGCCAGGCCGGTCAAGAAGCACTCCAGCGCCTCGTCGCGCCCGCCCAGTGGGCCGACAGCGCGACGTCACGCCGGGACGCCGAGCGGCGGAGCCTCGAGCACGGTGGGCTTGTACTCGACCAGCTGGATACGGCCGTCGAAGGTGCGATGTCCGATCATCTCCAGGGCGACGTCCGGATAGCCGTCGTAGATGCGTTCCGCGCCCGTGGCCCCGGTGATCACCGGGAACATCACGACCCGGAAGCGGTCGACGAGTCCTGCTCGCAGCAGGGACCGGCACAGACTGAGGCTGCCGATCGTGCTGAGGAGCCCCGAGCCGTTCGACTTCATGGCGCGGACCGCTTCGACTGCGTCGTCCCGGATGAGCGTTGCGTTGGCCCACGTCAGCGGCTCCGGGAGCGAGGAGGAGAACACCACCTTGGACGCCTGCGTGAGCTCGTCGACGGACGCTTCCTCCTCGGGCCTGAACTCGTCCTGGCCACTCGGTACGTTGCCTGCGGCGAAGCCCGACATCAGGCGGTAGGTGTTTGCTCCCATCAGGTACGTGACCTGGGGCTGCTCGCCGAGCCATGCGAGATACTCCGGACCCTCCAGGCCCCAGAACCCGGGCCATCCCTCGCCCGATGCGTAGCCGTCGAGGGAGGTGATGAAGTCGACGAGAAGCTCCGACATGGCGGTGTCCTTTCCTGAGGTGTCACGAGTTTCGACCGGACGGACGCCACAGACTCATCGGCCGCGCCGTGAAACGGCCAGAAACACCCGCCGCAACAGCCGACCAGGCCAGCGGAGCGGCAGCGCTGTGCAGGCAGGAGGGGAGCCCTGTGCACCTGCTCCCCCTCTCGCGGCGCGACTCCCGTAGGGGCAGAGCGAGGCGGGTCGCGCGGAGCACTGCCGACCGCGAACACAAGGTCACCACTGCCCCGACGTAGCCTGCGGGGATGACTACGTCATGCGACTTCACCGCGCTCGTGATCGACATGCTGGGCGAGACGGAACGTTGTCCCGCGCCTGCTGCGGCATGGGACGACCTCGAGCAGGAGCTGGGCATACCGCTTCCCGACGACTACAAGACCCTCATCAGCAGGTACGCCCCCGTCCAGCTGAACCATCACCTCTTCCTGAATCACCCCTCCACCGACCGGTGGAACCTGGGCCGATTCATGCGGGACACCGTCGACACGTTCATGTCTCACAGTGACCTGACGGACGTTGTGCGCCAGGGCTTCACCGATCCTCCCTTCGGTGCGCCCTCCGGTCTGATTCCTCTGCTGAACTCCGACCGTGGGGAGGGGCTCTTCGGGGCATTCGATGCGGGTACCGGGCAATGGCGGCTGTTCGCCTGCGACGGCGATGAGGCGCTGTACTACGAGTACAAGATGCCGTTCTCCGAGTGGCTGCACCGGTATCTGGCCGGTGAGGACATGTTCGGTCCGGGCAGTGGTGTCTTCTACCCCGGCCCGATCGTCTTCGAGAGCATGCCGATGACCGCGACGCAGGCGATGATCCACTGGAAGGGCCCCGAACGAGGCATGTGAGAAGCCCCCGCCTTCACATGCCCGTGCTTCCGCGCTCGGCACCGTTCGCCCACCGGATCATGACGCCGGACCGACGTGCATTCACTACGGAGGCCGTGACGAGATCACCAGGGCCGTTACCTCCCTCGTCCGTGCCACCCAGGCGGGCCATGTACTTCCTGGGCTTCCAAGCGTGCACGAAGCGGCCGCCATCTGCCCCAACCGCCCCACACCGTCCGCGGCAGGCTGTCACCGGCAACGGCGTACGCCGGCGCCGCCGCGGTGGCCGCCCCGCCCGCGTTTCGTGGCCCCCGGCATCGCCCGAACCGCCGGTCGGTGGGGGTTCCCTCGTGGGGTGGCGGGGGTGCAAGCTGGAGGGGAGGCCGCCTCGTCGTGTCGGGCGCGGGCTCGAAGGCGCGCGGTCTCGCCACTCCGAGTGAGCCCTCTGGGGCTCGGCAGGAGGGAAGCGAGATGACCGATGACGTCACCACCGATACCCGTTGGCGCCTGACTGGCGACTGGTTCGACGTGTGCAAGTGCGCCATACCGTGCCCCTGCACGTTCGCCCAGCCCCCGACTTATGGCGACTGCGAGGGGGTGCTGGTCTGGCACATCCGGGAAGGCAGCTTCGGCGACGTGCGGCTCGATGGTCTGAACGTCCTGATGCTCGGCTCCTTCACCGGCAACCCCTGGGACGGTACCCACACCGATCCGTACGCCGCGGTGTTCCTCGACGAACGGGCCGACGAGCAGCAGCGTGCCGCGCTCGGGGCCATTTTCGGCGGTGAGGCGGGCGGATGGCCGGCGCAGTTCGGGGAGATGTTCCGCCCGGAGATGCGCGGCATGGAGTTCGCCCCCGTCCACGTCGAGATCGACGAGGAGCTCGCCACCTGGCGGGCCGAGGTGCCCGGCCGGGTCACGGCCACCGCCGAGGCGCTCACCGGTCCGACGACGCCGGACGGAGCGCGGGTGCAAGTGCTCAACGCTCCGGGTGCGGAGGTCGGACCGGGGCAGGTCGCCACCTGGGGGCGGGCCACCAGCGACCGTGCCGACGCGTTCGGCTTCTCCTGGGAACGCTCGGGGAAGTCGAGCAAGCACTTCCCGTTCGAGTGGAGCGGCCCCGACGGGTGAGGACGCGAGGCGGGCGCCGGGCCACACGGTGCCCGTCCGCCCGCGTCACATGTCGTCCGTCATCGGCATCGTCTCCTGCAGTCCCGGCAGCAGCCAGTCCTGGGACAGCGCCAGCACGGCCAGGACGAGGAACACGATGCCCATGGCCCGGGCGAGCATCGGCCCGCGGGACCAGAGTTTCTCGATGAAGATCACCACGGCCAGACCGGCCATCGCCGCCACGTTCATCACGCCGAGGGGCACCAGGACGACCATCAGGCCCAGGCAGCAGCCGACGCAGTAGGCGCCGTGGTGCAGGCCCACGCGGAGGTCACGGGCGGGCCGGCGGAATCCTGCGTAGCGCACCAGGTGGCCCATGGGGTCGCGGCAGTGCCGCAGACAGACGTTCTTGAGCGGACCGAGCTGGTAGAGGCCCGCGAGGAGGAAGGCCGCGGCGCCGATCCAGCGCCCTGCTGCCGGGTGGTCCTCCACCAGGCCGCCGGTGAGGGCCAGAGCCGCGTAGGCGAGCAGGCCGAAGGCGGTCCACACCACCAGGTAGCCGCCCACGAACTCGGTGGTGCGCGCGGTCCGGGTCCAGCCGGAGGTCCGGCGGCCGATGCCACGTACCCAGGTGACGGCCACCGGTGCCATGGACGGCAGCATCATGGCCGCCATCATCGTCACCCACAGCAGCAGGAACAGCGGCAGCGCCGTGCCCATCGTGCCGGGCCCTACCCCCATGTCCCGGGCCTGCCCGATCGTCAGCACCCAGGCGGGCACCGCAATCAGCACGATCAGCAGCCAGGCGGTCGCGAGTTCCCGGGTCGGCAGCAGGCCTCCGCCCGCTCCGGTCGGCGCTGGCGGCCGGGCGGATTCGACGGTGGGGATCCGGCTGTGACGCATCGGCGCGTTCTCCTGCTGCTCCTACCAGCACAGCACGGAATCCGCGGCGTGGCGACCCCCTGGGCGGGATCGCCGCATCGCGCCGGCGGTGCCCGTCCTCACCCCTTCCTGGCCGATGAGTTCTGATCACGGGAGTGGTCCACCTGTCGAACGACTGTGAGGAGTGATCCCGGGTGGATCTGTACTGCGTCATGTGCGTGCGCGACCGGAGCAGGGCACTGGAATGGTTCGGGGTGTTCTTCGGGCGTCCGGCGGACGAGATCATCGGTGAGGAGTATCTGTGGCAGGTCGGTGAGAACGCGTGGGTCGTCGTCGACGACCGGGATGCGCACACCGGGCGCGTGGGCGGGGCCACGGTCACGCTCGGTGTGCGGGATCTCGACGACATCCTGGCTCGGCTCGCCGCGCACGGGATCGGCCACGAACCGGTCGAGACGTACGGCAACGGCGTGCGTCATGTCGTCGTGACGGACCCGGACGGGAACAGGCTGTCCCTCGCTGAGGCGCCCCCTGTGTGAGCCGTGCCGCCGGGTGGTGCGGTGCGTCCGTCGGCCGTCGGCCGTCGGACGTCGGCGGGCTGGCCGGCCGGGCCGGTGCCAGGGCGCGCCCCTCGGCGGTGGCGGAAGGCCGCCACCCGGCCCGGAGGGTGGGTGGCGGCCGCCGCCAGTGTGCCGGGGGGCGATCCGGCTGAGCTACTCCGCTATGGGCGTCTGGTGCCGGCGGGTGGGTCGGTGGGAGGGCTCAGCCCTTGAGCCACTTCAGGAACTGGCTCCACCGGCCGGCTCCCTTGGCGTGACGCTCCGTGTCGGGCTGCGCGGAAGCCGCGTCCGTGGTGGCCGGGCGCGGGGCGTGTGCCCGGGCGGGGGCCGGGAGTGCGGTGAAGCGGGCCGGGAGTGCCGTGAGGCCGCGGGTGAAGGGGCCGGGGCGCCACGTCAGGCTGTGCTCGGGGACGGCGAGGGCGATGTCGGGGATCTTGTTGAGGAGGTTCTCGACAGCGGTCACCGTGATGTGCCGGGCCGGGTCCTTCGAGGGGCAGCCGTGCGGGCCCGCGCTCCACGACAGGTGTGAGCGGTTGCCTCTGCCGGACTGGCGTGCCGCCGTCAGCGACGGGCTGTTGTTGGCGGCGGCGAAGCTGACCATGACCAGGTCGCCCGCGCGGAGTTCGTGCCCGGCGAGTTCCATGTCCGTGGCCGGGTAGTGGGGGGCGAAGTTGGGCACCGGCGGGTTCTCCCACAGGGTGTCGTCCATCGCCTCGCCGATGAGTCCGCCCTGGTGGGCGTACTCGTCGTGGGTGAGGATGCGGTGCACGGTGTTGCCGATCAGGTTGCGCAGCGGGTCGGCGCCCGCCCCCAGCAGCAGCGCGAGCTGGTGCACCATCTCCTCGTCGGTCAGCCGGGCCTCGTGCTGCATCAGCCAGGAGGTGACGTCCTCGCCGGGGTGGCGGCGCTTGAGCGCCACGAGCTCGCCCACGGCGCCGAACAGCACTTCGGCGGCCTTCTCGGCGTTGACGCCGTCGAACATCGCGGAGATGCCGAACAGCACCCGGTCGCCGACCTCCGCCGGGCAGCCGAAGAGTTCGTTGAAGACGAACAGCGGCAGCTGCTTGGCGTAGTCGGCCATCAGGTCGGCCGAACCGCGGGCGGCGAACTGGGAGATGAGGTAGTCCGAGATCTGTTCGGTGCTGCCGGCCAGCCGGCGGCTGTCCACGCGGGCCATGGCGTCGGTGATGGCCTGGCGCAGCCGCAGGTGCTCGGCGCCGTCGCTGAACATGGCGTTGGGGCGGTAGGCGAGCAGCGGGACGACGGGGCTGTCGGGCGCGATGAGCCCCTCGTTGAAGTCCCGCCAGTGGCGCGCGTCCTTGCGGAAGGCGGCGTTGTCCTGGAGCAGGTGCAGGGCCGTGGCGTAGTCGGTGACGAGCGTGGCGTCGACTCCGGGGGCGAGTTCGACGGGCGCGACGGGGCCGTGGTGCCGCAGGTAGGTGTAGTACGCCTGGGGGTCGGCGGCGAAGTCCGGCCCGTACAGGGGTATCCGCCCGTGAGCGGGACATCCGGGCGGGGGCACCGGAGCGGAGGTGTTGGCGTCCAAGGCTTGCTGGCTCCTGTGGAGGCGCGGTCCAACGGGGGGACCGGGGGCGGTTGTTCACGGCGACGATGGTGTGCCGAGACGCAGGGTACGGGGTGCCCCGGCCTGGCGTACCTCACGGATGTGTTACGTCGTCAGCCGGTGCCCGGGGCGGCGCCGCGTTGCTGCGGGCACGGCCGCCGGTGGTCCCCTCCGCGGGGCGGGTGCGCTACGACTGTTCGTCGGCGCGACGGTGTCGGGGTTCGTCGTCCGCGGTGAGGAAGGCCGGCACGGCTTGCGTGCGTGTGCGTCCAGGAGTGG
This sequence comes from Streptomyces sp. SID14436, assembly GCF_010548465.1. Classification (GTDB taxonomy): domain Bacteria; phylum Actinomycetota; class Actinomycetes; order Streptomycetales; family Streptomycetaceae; genus Streptomyces. Next base: position 26,167 of record NZ_JAAGMD010000699.1, read on the forward strand.
GGTCCGAGCACGTCGTCCCGCATGCGGTCCGGTGAGCACTCCCCCGGCCAGTCGCTTCGGCCGTGGCCGCGAAGGTCGAGGGCGTGGATACGCCAGTTGCGGGCGTGGTGTGGCCGGCATGCCGGGAAGCCCCCCGGGGGCGTCCGCGGCCGCGTGACGTCGTTCACCACGGGCCGGACCGGACCGGTCCCGGTCAGGTCCCGAGCTCCTCCCTCTGCTCCGCGGAGAGCTCCGCCTGTCGGCGGGCGTAGTGCGCGTCCGCTTCCTCGTTGAGCCTGGCCCGTTCGGCGACCGGAGTGGCGTTGATCGCGCGCAGGGCGTCGTGGCACACCCTGGCCATCACGTCGTCGGTCACGCCGTACCGTCGCATCGCCTCGATCAGTGCGTTCCATGTGATCGGATCGAGTTCGCACGTCTCCTCGTCGGACCGCGTCCCGCTCATGCCGTGCTTCCCTTCCGAACGCACCGAGTGCTCCGAGTACTGTTGTGCTGTTGGACGTACTCGTAGAGGGGCCGCAGGCGGACGAGGTTCCACTGCCGCGAGGCGTTCGTTGTCACCCCGGGACCGCTGACCGGGCTCGGCCCCGTGCGGCCCGGGGGCCGGGTCCCCGGGCCGGGCGGGTCAGATGCCCATGGAAGCCATCTCGATCGCCGAGCGGTAGTTAGCCGCCGTGGCGACGACGCACACGCGGTACGTCCTGTTGTCCTTCACCACCAGGAAGTAGTCCCGGATCTGCTTCCAGTACTGGCGCAGATAGCTCGGGCCGGGGAAGAACGCCGGCGGGCGCGGCACGAGTGCGAACGCCTCCGAGCACTTGAGGATCTCGCCCGTCGCGGTCGAGAGAACCGCCTCGACCTCGCTGTTCATGTTCCAGCCCGCCGCGAGCTGGGGTGTCCAGATGGCGCCCGCGATCTCCCGCAGCCGTTGCTGCTCCTCGGGCGTGGGGTCGGCCTCGGCGGTGGCGGCCGGTGCGGCACGCTCCGTCGTCGGGCGTTCGACGGCGGCCGGCTGTGCCTGCGCGGTCCCGGCGCCGGCGACACCGGCCAGCAGTCCGGCGGCTGCCGTGACGGCGACGGTGGTCAGCGCGGCACGGGTGCGTAACGAGCCTCTGCGTCCGGTCGTTGTCATCGTGTGTCCTCCCCTGCTTCGCATCCGCCCCGGTCGGACGGACCGCGGGCACGCTCGCACGCGGGTCGCGGACGGTCAACGGCGCCGGATCGGTCACGACCGGAAAGGGACGGACGCGCCCCGGACGGACTCCCCCGGACCCGGACAGCGTCGAGGGACTCCCCCCCCCCGGGGTACGGCCCCCCCGGGCAGCGTCGGCCGAGTGGCCGCCGGCCGTCATCGGCCGAGAGACCCGGGGGCGGCCGTCACCAGCCCGTGAACAGCAGGTGGTTGATGAGTAGCGCGAGCAGAGCCTGGGCGCCGAGCCAGGCGCGGGCGGGGATGGCCCGGGCCCGGCATGGAGCCGGGCCGGGGGGTTCGGGCGGGGTGAGGAAGGCGCAGGCCGGGAGGAGCCACAGGGCGAAGGGGAGCCAGATGCGTTCCGTCTCCGCCTTGCTCATGCCGGACAGGTCGGCGATCAGCAGGGCGAGGAGCGCCCCTGCCACCAGGACCGCGAGGCGGACGTCGGCCGAGGCATCCGCGCGGCGGGGGCGGGCGCCGGAAGATGCATCCGCGCGGCGGGGGCGGGCGCCGGAGGACGCGGCCGCCGGCCGGCGGTCCATGCCGGAGTGGGCGCGATCGCTGCCGCGGACGAGGAGCGAGCCGGTGCGGCGCAGGCCCGCCACCGTCGCCGGGCCCACGACCAGGGCCGTGCAGGCGAGGTTGGCCCACACCCAGTAACCGTAGGGGCGGATGCCGCCGGCGCCCTGGTGGTAGCGGGTGACGAGCAACTGGTAGGCCTCCCACCAGTTGAATCCGGCGAGGGTGAACGCCGCCGGGACCACGGCCAGGCCGGCGAGCAGGGGGAGGAGCAGGGCGGGGCGCCCGCGGATGCCGTGGCGGCCGAGCAGCAGGACCGCGGCCGCGATCAGGGCGACGAGGGTGAGGCCGTAGGAGAGGAAGCAGGTCAGGCCGAACAGCAGGCCGGACGCTCCCGCCCACCACGGGGACCGTCGGGTGACGGCCAGGGCGAGCAGCGCCACCGCCCACGCCGCGACGGCCGCGAAGTAGGCGTCGGCCGAGGTGCCCATCCAGACGGCGGCCGGGGCGAGGGCGAGGAAGGGGGCCGCCCTGCGCGCGAGGTTCTCGTCGGTGAGGGCGCGGACGGTGACCAGGACGGCGGCGCAGGCCGTGGCGCCGACGGTGATGCACCACAGGCCGGCCCAGGCGCCGCCCCCCAGGCCGATGCGGTCGAGGAGGACGAAGGTGAGGGTGGCGCCGGGCGGGTGGCCGGCCACGTGGGCGGGCCAGTTGTCGGGGGCGTCGAGCAGGATGTGCCGGGTGAAGCCCCGCAGGGCGGCCGGGATGTCGTGGAAGCGGTCGACGGCCCGGAGGTACTCGTGGCGGGTGGTGAGCCGGCCCGCGATGCCCCGGTGCCAGCCGTCGATCAGGGCGAGGGAGAAGGTCCACGCCAGGGCCGCCCCCCACGTGACCGGGAGAAGGGCCCGCCAGGGGAGGCGGGCGGCGAGGGCGGGGCCGTACGCCACGGTGGCGAGGGCCACCAGGACGGCGGCCGGGGTGCCGGGGCCGAGATGGGGGTGCCAGCTCGCCAGCAGCGGGGGCCAGTGGACGAACAGGGTCCGGCTGGCCCGCTGGATGTGGTGGCCGGCCAGCGCGGCCGCCGTCACGAGCAGCACGGCGGCACCGACGGCGTACAGGTCACGGCGCGTGCTGCGGGACACTGCGGAGTGCCCGGCGACGGGTTCGGTGCGGGGCGGGGTGCGGATCACATCGGAACGCTAGGCCGCGTCGCCCGCCGCGGGGCGCAGTCCGGGCCCGGTGTCAGCGTTTCGTCATGAGTCGCGCACCCCTTCGCGGGGCGGTCGCGGTCTACGGTCGGGACATGCGCGACCCCGACGCCCCGCGGCTTCCCTCCTCGCCCGGTTTCTGGCGCAGTCCTCTGCGCGGCCCCTGGTTCACGTCCGTGCTGGGCCTCGTCCTGCTCGTCGGCATCACGGTGCTGTTCGTGACGGGCCTGGCCTCGTACGCCGCCTACAACCCCGATCTGTCGCCGGTGAACGACAAGACACCGGACAAGGGGATCCTCGGCTTCTACCTCTTCGCGTGGCCGACGGACCCGCACTGGCTGTACCGGCTCAATCAGGGGGTGCACGTCACCCTGGGCATCGTCCTGATTCCCGTGCTGCTCGCCAAGCTGTGGTCCGTGGTGCCGAGGCTGTTCGCGCTGCCGCCGGCCCGCTCGCTGGCGCACGCCCTGGAGCGGATCTCGCTGCTGCTCCTGGTGGGCGGTGCGCTGTTCGAGTTCGTGACGGGGGTGCTCAACGTCCAGCTCGAGTACGTGTTCCCCGGCTCGTTCTATCCGCTGCACTTCTACGGGGCGTGGGTGTTCTTCGCCGCGTTCGTCGTCCACGTGCTGCTGAGGCTGCCGGCGGCGCTGCGCGGGGCGCGGGGGCTGCGGGAGGAGCGGAAGCGGGAGCAGCGCGAGGAAGGGGGGCTGCGCGAGGAGGGGGACACGCTGGTGTCCCCGCGCCCCGCCGAGCCGACGGTGTCCCGGCGGGGTGCCCTGTGGTTCGTCGGGGGCGGGTCGCTGCTGCTGTTCGCCACCACGGTGGGGCAGAACTTCGACGGTCTGCGGCGTACCGCGCTCCTCGCGCCGCACGGCGGCGGTGATCCGGGCAGCGGCCCGAACGGGTTCCAGATCAACAAGACGGCCGCGTACGCGGGGATCGACGCGGCGGAGACGGGCGCTGACGTGTGGCGGCTCGTCGTGACGGGGCGCACCGGCAGCGTCCGCCTCAGCCGGGACGATGTGCTTCAACTGCCATTGCACAGTGCGGCGTTGCCGATCGCATGTGTGGAGGGGTGGTCGACGTCGGACCAGTGGTGGCGCGGGGTGCGGCTGTGTGATCTCGCGGCGCTCGTCGGGTACGACGACGACCCGCCGGACGTGCTCGTGGAGTCCCTGCAGCGCCGTGGCGCCTTCCGGAGGGCGGCCCTGCGCGCCAACCAGGTGGCGGACCCGCGTTCCCTGCTCGCCCTGTATGTCAACGGTGAGGAGTTGTCCGCCGACCACGGTTACCCGGCGCGGGTCATCGTGCCCGCCGCGCCCGGTGTGCTCAACACCAAGTGGGTGGCCCGTCTGACGTTCGGAGACCTGTGATGCCGCGCCGGCTTTCCCGCATTCCGGTCGGCAGCCCGGTCCAACTCGTGCTGCTCGCCTGTTCGTTCGCGCTCGCCGGGTACGCGGGTGTGCGGCTGCTCGCGGACGACTGGTGGGGTGTGGCGTTGTGGTTCGTGGGGGTGGCGTTGCTGCACGACCTGGTGCTGCTGCCCTTCTACGCGGCCGTGGACCGGGCGCTCGTCCGGGGGGTGGGTGCGATCCGGCGCCGGACGGGGGTGTTGTCGGGGCCGTGCGGGTGGGTGTCGTACGTGCGGGTGCCGGCGGCCCTCTCCGGGCTGCTCCTGCTCGTGTGGTTCCCGCTGATCAGCGGGTCGGTGGAGCGGCGCTACCGGTTGGGCACCGGGCTGCCGGCGGACGTGTTCCTGACCCGCTGGCTGCTGATCACCGCTGTCCTCTTCGGCGGTTCGGGGCTGCTGCTGGCGCTGCGGGTGCTGCGGCTGCGCAGCGCGGCGAAGCAGCGTCCGCCGGCCGTCCACTGACCGGCGCGTTCCCAGTCCTGTGCGTAGTGGTGCAGTGCGCGGGTGCCGATGCGTGCCCAGGGGAACAGGGCGCCGGTCCCGCGGGCGTCGTTGAGGCCGACGACCTGCACGTGGGCGCGTTCGTCGACGTCCATCGGGGCGGTCTCGGCGATGAGCAGGCCGCCGGGCCGCAGGAGCGCGGCGGCCCGGTCCAGGAGGGCTCGTGGGTCGCCGCCGATGCCGATGTTGCCGTCCATGAGGAGGACGGTGCCCCAGCGGCCCTCGCCCGGCAGCGGTTCGAAGACCGAGCGCCGCAGTGCCCGGCCGCCGAGCCGCAGGGTGTGGTCGACGGCTGCGCGGCTGACGTCGATGCCGAGGGACACCCGTCCGCGCAGGGCGAGTTCGGCCACCAGCCGTCCGGGTCCGCATCCCACGTCGAGGACGGTTCCCTCGCAGCGGTCCAGGGCGTCCCGGTCGACAGGGTCCGCCCGGGCGCACCAGCGTTCCACCTCCAGTGGCAGCAGCCAGCCGTCGGCGCGGCGCAGGAACAGCGGGCCGCGCCCGGCGCGCAGGGCGGCGGTGTAGGGGTCGGCGGTGGCCCAGGCGAGGGCGGTGGTGGGGGGTGTGCTCATCGGGGGGCGGCCGGGGGCGGGGTCGGTCCGGTGGCGGGCCGCGCGGCCGGTGGGGAGTCG
>NZ_JAAGMD010000160.1 GCF_010548465.1 Streptomyces sp. SID14436
CTCGCCGTTGGCCTCGTTGTGCTTGTCGTTGTAGGACACCAGGTCGCGCAGCGTGAACCCGTCGTGCGCGGTGACGAAGTTGACGCTGGCGCGCGGGCGGCGCCGGTTGTGCGCGTACAGGTCGGCGGAGCCGGTCAGCCGGGACGCGAACTCGCCGAGGGTGTGGTCCTCGCCGCGCCAGAAGTCCCGTACGGCGTCCCGGTACTTGCCGTTCCACTCCGACCAGAGCTGGGGGAAGTTGCCCACCTGGTAGCCGCCCTCGCCCAGGTCCCAGGGTTCGGCGATCAGCTTGACCCTGCTGATCACCGGGTCCTGCTGGATGAGGTCGAAGAACGCGGAGAGCCGGTCGACCTCGTGGAACTGCCGGGCCAGGGTCGCCGCGAGGTCGAAGCGGAAGCCGTCGACATGCATCTCGGTGACCCAGTACCTCAGCGAGTCCATGATCAGCTGGAGGACGTAGGGGTGGCGCATCAGCAGGCTGTTGCCGGTGCCGGTGGTGTCGTAGTAGTGGCGCCAGTCGCCGTCCACCAGGCGGTAGTAGGAGGAGTTGTCGATGCCGCGGAAGGAGAGCGTGGGGCCCTTCTCGTTGCCCTCGGCGGTGTGGTTGTAGACGACGTCGAGGATCACCTCCAGCCCGGCCGCGTGCAGGGTCCTGACCATCTCCTTGAACTCGGTGACCTGCTGGCCGCGACTGCCCGACGCCGCGTAGGCGTTGTGCGGGGCGAAGAAGCCGATGGTGTTGTATCCCCAGTAGTTGGCCAGCCCGCGCCCCTGGAGGACCCCGTCCTGGACGAACTGGTGCACCGGCATCAGCTCGACCGCGGTGACGCCCAGCGAGGTCAGGTGCTCGACCACGGCGGGATGGGCGAGACCGGCGTAGGTGCCGCGCAGCTCGGGCGGCACCTCCGGGTGGGTGCGGGTCAGGCCCTTGACGTGGGCCTCGTAGATCACGGTGTCGGCGTACCGGCGGCCGGGCCGGGTGTCGTCGCCCCAGTCGAAGGCGGGGTCGGTGACCACGCCCAGCATGGTGTGCCCGGCGCTGTCGCCCGGGTCGGGTCCGTGCGGGTCGCGTTCGTGCAGCGAGGGGTGGTTGTCGATCTGCCCGTCGACGGCGGTGGCGTACGGGTCGAGGAGCAGCTTCGCCGGGTTGCAGCGGTGGCCGGCCGACGGGTCCCAGGGGCCGTGCACCCGGTAGCCGTAGCGCTGCCCGGGGCCGATGCCGGGGAGGTAGCCGTGCCACACGAAGCCGTCGGCCTCGGTCAGCGGGACGGTGCGGTGCCGCCCCTCGTCGTCGACCAGGACCAGGTCGACGCCCTCGGCGACCTCGCTGAACAGGGCGAAGTTGGTGCCCTCCCCGTCCGGGGACGCACCCAGCGGATAGGGGCGCCCGCTCCAGGCGGGCGCCCCTTTCCTGTTCTGGCGCCGGGTCACCGGGCCTCCTCCAGGACCCCGCCCGGCGTTCGGACCAGGCCGGTCGCCTGGGCGACGACCGGCTCGCGGGGCAGGTCCAGGCCCTCGCTCGTGCGCGGGTCGGGTGCGGTCGGCACCAGCGGGACGCGTTCCCCGGCGCGGGCGCGCTGCGAGAACCAGATGACCTTGCTGCCGCCCTCGGTGGCGCAGCAGCCCCAGCCGTCGCTGCTCGCGGCGATCTGCCGGAGGCAGCCGCGCAGATCCTGGTCCGGGCGCAGCGCGCGGTCGTTCTCCCCGATGGCCGTGATGAGGTGCTGGCCGTTCCACCACATCTCGATCGACGTGTTCTTGTCGGTGGCGTGCTCGTCGATGGCGCGCAGCAGCAGCTCGGCGCCGTTGCAGACGGGCTGCATCAGGTTCTCCAGGTCCCAGAACCGGAGGTACGCGGCCAGAATGCGGCTGACCTGCCCGACCTTCTCCGGGCTGACTTCCACGTCGAGGTGGTAGTAGCAGGGCACTGCGGTCTTCATCGTCGTTGGCTCCTCACCGCGAAGCTCGGCGTTCCTCTCGTCCGCCGGGACGGACCCCGAGTACGGAACGTGAGCGGTTGGTGCTTCTGAGTCACCTACAGCGTGAGGGGGTTGGTCCATTCGTGCAACACGAGAGCACGCCTGAGGCGAAGGGGGCGACACCTGAGTGCCGGAACCGGCCCGGAGGCGGCTGGAGGCGGCGGAAGGCGACGGAAGACGGTTGAAAATCCAACAAGACGCTGAGTCACCGCGCGTGCACCATGTGTGAAGACCTCGATCGCCGTTACGGGTCCGTGCCGACACGCGCACGGCCGCCGCCCGACCGTCGGGACAACGTGCCCTCATCGAGCCCCGGAAAGGTGAACGGCGCCATGCTGCTACCCGCCAAAGCCGAAGTTGCCCGGCAGTTGCGTCGCTACCGGGCCTGGGAACGCGTGATGCTCGCCGCCCCGGCGGACCTCACGGTACGGGCCACCTTCGAGGACTCCGGCTACACCCTCTGCGTGCTGATGGGGAAGCGCTGCGCCCGGGAGGCGGCGGACGCCGCCGAGCGGTACCTGCGCACCACGCCCGTCACCTATCTGCAGGAACAGCACGACCGGCCCCGTCCCACCGCGACGGTGCGGAGGGGGCCACCGGTCGGCGAGCGGCACTCCCCGGCGGGAAGGTGAGGACCTTCCCGCCTCAGTTTGGTCCCACGACCGGGCGCGGGCCCGGCGTCGAGCACGGCGGAGGTGCAGACCCATGAAGACGACCCAGCCCATCGGCCGCATTCCGGTACGGGACGTCCGCCCGTCCGTCGAGTGCGGCAACAGGCCGGCCAAGGCGGTGGTGGGCGAGGCGTTCGAGGTCTCGGCGACCGTGTTCCGCGAGGGGCACGACGCGGTGGCCGCCAACGTGGTGCTCAAGGACCCGGAGGGCCGTCCGGGTCCGTTCACCCCGATGCGGGAGCTGGCCCCCGGCAGCGACCGGTGGGGCGCCGAGGTCACCGCCGACGCCGTCGGCCTGTGGACCTACCGCGTCGAGGCGTGGGCCGACCCCGTCGCCACCTGGCGCCGCACCGCCGGCATCAAGGTGCCCGCGGGCATCGACGCGGGACTGGTGCTGGAGGAGGGCGGCGACCTCTACGAGCGGGCGGCGGCCGGCGTCCCCCGGGAGGACGGGCGGGCGGACGTGCTCGCCGCGGCGGAGACCCTGCGCGACGACACCCTGCCCTGCGCCACGCGCCTGGCGGCGGCGTTGACGCCGGAGGTGGCGGCGGTGCTGGCCCGCTATCCGCTGCGGGAGCTGGTGACCAGCAGCGAGCCGCTGCCGCTGCTGGTGGAGCGGGAACGGGCGCTGTACGGGTCGTGGTACGAGTTCTTCCCGCGTTCGGAGGGCACCGCGCGGGAGCCGCACGGCACGTTCGAGACCGCCGCCCGGCGGCTGGACGCGATCGCGGCGATGGGCTTCGACGTGGTCTACCTGCCGCCGATCCACCCCATCGGGACCACCTTCCGCAAGGGCCCGAACAACACCCTGGACGCCGGCCCGGACGATGTGGGGGTGCCGTGGGCGATCGGGTCCGCCGAGGGCGGGCACGACGCGGTGCATCCGCGGCTGGGCACGCTGGAGGACTTCGCCCGGTTCGTGGCCCGGGCCGGGGAGCTGGGCATGGAGGTGGCGCTGGACTTCGCGTTGCAGTGCTCGCCGGACCATCCGTGGGTGCACAAGCATCCGGAGTGGTTCCACCACCGCCCGGACGGGTCGATCGCGTATGCGGAGAACCCGCCGAAGAAGTACCAGGACATCTATCCGATCGCCTTCGACGCGGATCTGGACGGGCTGGTGGCGGAGACCTGCCGGGTGCTGCGGCACTGGATGGGGGTGGGGGTGCGGATCTTCCGGGTGGACAATCCGCACACCAAGCCGGTGGTGTTCTGGGAGCGGGTGATCGGTGAGATCAACCGCACCGATCCGGATGTGATCTTCCTGGCGGAGGCGTTCACCCGGCCGGCGATGATGCACACGCTGGCGCAGATCGGCTTCCAGCAGTCGTACACCTACTTCACCTGGCGCAACAGCAAGCAGGAGCTGACCCAGTACCTGACCGAACTGTCGGGGGAGGCCGCCTCCTACATGCGGCCCAACTTCTTCGCCAACACCCCCGACATCCTGCACGCCTATCTGCAGCACGGCGGCCGGCCCGCCTTCGAGGTGCGCGCGGTCCTCGCCGCCACCCTCTCCCCCACCTGGGGCATCTACAGCGGCTACGAACTGTGTGAGAACACCCCGCTGCGGGAGGGCAGCGAGGAGTACCTCGACTCGGAGAAGTACCAGCTCAGGCCGCGTGACTGGGAGGCGGCGGAACGCGAGGGACGTACCATCGCCCCGCTGATCACCCGGCTCAACACCCTCCGCCGGGAG
>NZ_JAAGMD010000288.1 GCF_010548465.1 Streptomyces sp. SID14436
CGAATGCGCCGACGCCGCGGCGGACCCGGGCCACGGCGCGACCGCCGGGCCCGCCTTCGAGGTGATCTACCTGCTGGAGGCCGACGACGAGGCCGTCGCCCGGCTGCGCCGGCGGCTCGACGGACTGGGCGACTCCCTCGTCGTGGTCGGCGGCGACGGGCTGTGGAACGTCCATGTCCACGTCGACGACGCCGGGGCCGCCGTCGAGGCCGGCGTCGAGGCCGGGCGGCCCTACCGGATCCGGATCACCCACTTCGGTGCCGCCGACGTGCACACCACCGGCACCGGACGCCCCGCCCTCCCCGAGCGTCCCCGGCGGGCCGTCGTGGCCGTCGTCCCGGGCGAGGGCCTGGCCGGGCTGTACGCCGAGGCGGGCGCGACCACCGTGCTCGCCCGCCCC
>NZ_JAAGMD010000472.1 GCF_010548465.1 Streptomyces sp. SID14436
GCCCTGGACCGGACGGCGGCGGCGGTCGACGCGCTGCGCGATCTGCTGGGCACGGTGCAGCTCGCCGAGGAGGGCGCGCTGGGCGAGCCCGACACCGGGGATCCGCTGCTGGCCGACCTGGACGCGGCGCTGGTACCCGTCACCGCCGGGCCGGGGACGGCGGGGCCACCGCACGCCCCGGTGTCCTGGACGGACGTCCTGGAACGGCTCGCCGCGGCGGGGCGGGACGCCGTGGTCGTGCCCACACACGCCGCCGACCTGCCGGCCGCGGGCATCCACACCGTCCGCGTGCTGCTCACCAAGGCGGCCGACGATGACGACTGACCTGGCGGGAAGGGGAACCGGGGCCGGACCCGGCTCCGGGGCGGGGACCGGGAGCGGCCCCGGGACGGGGACCGGAACCACAACCGGAACCGCGACCGGTACCGGGACCGCGACCGGAACGGTGACCGGAACCGGAACCGCCCCGGGAACGGGGACCGGAACCGGAACCGCCCCGGCCGCCGGGTCCGGCCGCGGGAGACCCCCGACGGACCGGCCGCGGGACGCCGCCTGTCAGCGCTTCGCCGGTGAACTCCGGCGTGCGCTCGCCGACGT